>DASYUC010000127.1:0-4348 GCA_036001645.1 Candidatus Limnocylindria bacterium | reverse complement strand
CGTGAACCTGCGTCCCGTCGACCTGTACGACGACCGTCTCTCACCGCTCCGCGGCAAGGGCGCGAAAGAGATACGCATGACGATCATTCGCGAGAACACCGAGGACGCGTACACGCAGGAAGGACAGCGAACAGGCGTCGGAACACCGCAGGAGGTCGCGAGCGTCCCGATGCGCTTCACGCGGCCGGGGGTCCAGCGAATCATCCGCTACGCGTTCGAGCTGGCACGGAAGAACGGGCAAAGGCACGTCACTCTGGTCGACAAGGCGAACGCGATTCCGATCCAGGAGATCTGGCGCGACGTCTTCGACGAGCTCGGCAAGGAGTTCCCCGATGTCCGGCGCGACGCCATGTACGTCGATGCCGCCGCGATGTGGATGGTCCTGAAGCCGGAGCAATTCGACGTGGTCGTCACGACGAATCTCTTCGGCGACATCCTCTCCGACCTGGGCGCGGCTCTCGCCGGCGGTCTCGGCACCGCCTCCTCGGGGAACATCAACCCGGGCAAGGTCTCCGTCTTCGAGCCGATCCATGGCAGCGCGCCGAAGTACGCGGGCAAGGGCGTGGCGAGTCCGGTCGCCGCGATCGGAGCGCTCGGGCTACTGCTCGATCACATCGGCCAACGCGATGCCGCGAAGGCCGTCGACGGGGCGATCCGCGAAGGTCTGCGCGGCGGCCGCATCAAGGGAGTGGAAGCGGGAAGCCAACCGACGAGTGAGGTCGCCGAGGTCGTCGCCGCGACGATCTAGACCCCGCGTGCGTGGCGAGCCATCGATGGCGAGCGTTGCCCTGGGTCCGGGAGCCACCGCCCAGAACATTGAATCAGACGGTGCGACAAGCTCCGCGGTAGCTCCTCCGACAGAACGCTCGTAGCACTCTCGTATCGCCGGTGAACATGGTGCGGTGACAGCGACCGCTGGGACCGGCGATCCGCGGATCGATGGCCTGATCGACCTCGCCCGCCGGAGTCCGGCGGCGTACGAACGCCGCGTCGTCATGCTTGCGATCCTCGGATACGCATACCTGGTCGCGGCGCTCCTCGTCATCGTCGCGCTCATGGCCGGTCTCGGCGTCTTCCTCTTCGGATGGCAGCAGGCCGGTCATCCGGTCGGCCTATTCGCGGGCGTATGGATCGCGCTGATCACGCTCGGCTTCGCCGTCCTCAATGCCTTCACGTTCACGGCGCCTGCCCCGAAAGGGATCCCGCTGCATCGCGAGGACGCGCCGGAGCTGTTCGCGCTCATCGAGGACCTTCGCGCCGGGCTCGCTGCGCCATCGGTCGATGAGGTGCTGTTGACCTGGGGCGCAGACGCCGCGTGCCAGCAACGCGTGCGTTTCGGTCCCTTCGGACCGACACGCCGGAGCGTTCTCGTCGGGCTGCCAGCTCTGCTCGCGATAACGGCGGAAGAGCTCCGCGCGATCCTGGCCCACGAGCTGGGACATTTCTCCACGAGCAGCGGCCGAGCCGGGGCGTGGGTCTACGGCGTGCGCGAGACCTGGTCCCGCTTGGTCGTGGACCTGCACGAACGGCGTTCGCTGACCAAAGGGGTCTTCACCGCCCTATTCGGTTGGTACATGTCCTACTTCGGGCGCTACTCGTTCGTCCTCGCGAGACAGCAGGAGGCGAGTGCCGATCGCGCCGCAGCGGCGCTCTCTGGCGGGGTGGTGCTCGCCGACGCGCTCGTTCGGCTGACGATCCTCCGCCAGGCGCTTTCGCGACAGACTGGCCTCGCTTTCGGTATGGCGTCCCTCTCCGGTCTGGCACCAGTGGCACAGGCTCGCGCGTTCATTCGCGGCGCGCTCGATCCCCGGCAAAGTCAGCGCGACCTCATGGCGGCGATCGCCGCCGAGGAGGAACTCGCCGATGTCCACCCGCCGCTACGGACACGTCTTGTGGCGCTCGGCGTCGAGCCGCGAGCGCCGGCGCCCGCGGCGAAGCCTGCGGCCGATCGCTATCTCGCTGCGCGCCTGGATGAGTTCAGCGCCAGGGTCGATGAGCTCTGGGAGCACGAATCCCCGGCCGCGACAACGCTCCGTGACATCGCCAAGGGCTTGCGGCAACAAGTCGTCACGGCGACGGACGAGCTCACCCGGCTCGAAAAGATCGCGAACACCGACGCGACCGATGACGACCTTCGGCGCCGCGCGGAGGTAACCGAGTGGCTTCGGGGAAGCCTCGCCGCGCTCCCGGTGTACGAGACCCTCGCGCAGCGCGAGAACCCCGCGGGACTGGCAGGCGCCGGTCGCATCCACCTCGCGACCGGCGATGCCGCGGGCCTCGAGCTCATCGACCGGGCGGTCGCATTGGACCGATCCATAGGTGCCGCCGTCGCGAACGACGCGCGCGACTTCCTCGTCGCGGAAGGCCGGACCGAGGAAGCGGCGCATTACGAGGAGCTCATCGAGGAACGCGCGACCGAGCAGATGGCGGTCCATACCGCGCGCGCAGCGCTCAGCGTCGACGACGAGATCGTCGCGCATGACCTCGGTCCGGAGCTGGTAGCGAAGGTCGCCGCAATCTTCCCGCGCGTGACCTGCGTATCACGCGCGCAGCTAGTGAAGAAGATAGTGCGCGATCGCCCGGAGGTCCGGGCGTACTTCCTCGCTGTCACCTACGAGACCGGGTGGTTCATCCGCACCGACCAGAAGGACCAGCAGATCATGACCTCGCGCATCCAGGAAGCGGTCGAGGCGATCGCTCCGGACCTGAGCATCGTCCCGGTCAACGCGTACGCCGGACGCAAGAAGCTGCTGGACCTCGAGGGCTCCCTGGTATACGCGCGCCCACCACAGTCGTTGCCCCGCGAGATCCTCCCGCGCTGGGGTGCGCGCGGACAGACGATCGTGACCGTCCTGGCCTTCCTCTACACGCTCATGTACGCGTACTTCGTCGCCAACCTAAAGGCGGGCTTGAACGTCATCGCGGCTCCGCTGGTGCTGTTGCCGCTCGTCGTGATTGTCTTCGCGCTGCTTTGGGCGCGCGGCGTCGATTCAGCGAGCAGGCGCACGGCCGCCCTCGGGGCGGTCGGCGCCCTGATCGGAATGGTCATCGGCGCATTCGTCACCGAAGGGGAATGGACGCTCGCCCTGGTTCCCCTCGCGGCGCTGGGCCTCCTTCGTCCGCCGGCGGACGCTCCGCGTACCAGAGCCGCGCTCATCGTCGGGGCAGCCGTGCTCGGTGGACTGGCCCTCCGTCTTATCGCCCATATCGTGCTGGTTGGCTAATTCGCGGCGGCAGTCGCCTCACGCATATCGACGATCAGCCGGGAGAAGTGTCCGCGCACCAGAACGTATGCACCCGGCGGGAGGCGGCGGTACCGGACCTTGATGAAGTTGGCGAACTCGACTTCAGGGCCGCCGACGAATGTCACCCGACGCATCTCGAGCGACACTGGTTCCCAGCCGGCGAACGCCACACTCTCCTCGTCGAACGGAAGCATCAGATCCGCGGCTTCGGCAAACGTGTTTCGGGAGAGCACGAGGGTCACGACGAAGAAGATGAGGGCAATGGAGACGTTGCGTCCGCGTTGACTCGTTTGCCACGCGAAGATGACAAGGACCACGGCGATCACCGGAATCCATGCATTCATCAGAACCTCGGCGGCGAGGACCCACCACGGTCCGAGCACCCGCGCGATCGGACCGACTAAGCCGAGGATCACAAGGAGATACGCCAGCAACGGCAGCGAGGCCAGTCCGACCTTGATCCAGGCGTAGCTATAACGCCCGTAGGCGGGTGGCCTGAGAGGCCCCGCGGGCAGGTCGTCGACGATGGACCGGCCGTCGACGACAAGCTCGATGTCGTATCTCACCATGCCGGGCCGGACCCGAAGCACGACCTGGTGTTTCCCGACCTCGAACGGATGCTCAGTGGAGCTCTGCCAGAGGTCATGACGCTCGCGGAGCGATCGCGGGTCGATCCGAAGGACCTCGACACCGTCCACCCGCACCACGCGGCGGGCGGACCAATATCCGTGCTCCACCTGGACTTTGCGCGGTTGTCCGTCCAGGGTCAGGTGGAAGGTTCGGCGACTCACAGGTGGGACAATGTGAATGGCGGGGACCCTCGCGAGGGGTGTCCGTCAGGGAGCAGCTTGGTGAAAGACATCGTCATCATCGACGGCGCGCGCACCGCCTTCGGTACATACGGCGGCGCGTTGCGCGACACGTCCGCGACCGACCTCGGCGTCATCGCGGCGAAGGGCGCGCTCGAGAAGTCCAAGGTCGATCCAAAGCAGATCGACCAGGTCATCTTCGGCAACGTCCTCCAGACGTCAGGTGACGCCGTGTATCTCGCACGCCACATCGGCCTCAAGTCCGGCGTGCCGAAGGAAGTCCCCGCGCTTACG
>DASYUC010000126.1:0-25696 GCA_036001645.1 Candidatus Limnocylindria bacterium | reverse complement strand
CCGCCGTTGCGCTCGATCCACTCCATCACGCCGACGTGGACGATGCCGTTGCGCGTATTCACCGCGACCTTCTTGCCGTTCAGGTCCTTCGCGGTCTTGATCGCGCTGCCCTTCTTCACGATGATCGCGAACGGCGGGCTGGCCTTGCTGCCGTAAGCGCTGTCGCTGAATGCCTTGATCTTGATGCCCTGCCCGTTCGCGACGATGACCGACACGTAATTCGAGATACCGAAATCGAGCGACCCGCCGACGATCGCGGGGATGATCGTGGCGCCGCCCGCCATGGCCGTCAGCTCGAGCTTGAGTCCTTCGTCGGCCATGTAGCCCTGCTCGATCGCGGCGTACATACCGAGGAAGTCGGTGAGCGGCAGATAGCCGACCTTGAGCGTCCGGATCGGCTTCGGTGTGGGCGACGCGGTCGCGAGCGCCACGGTCGGTGAGGCGCTCGGCACCGCCGCCGGCGGAGCGCAGGCCGCCAGCAGCGAGCCTCCCGCCGCCGTCCCACCAAGGACGGCTGCCCTCTTGATGAGCTCTCGGCGCTTCATGCCTGCCCTCCCCACGTCCGGATGCGCGCGAGTCTAGTCTGGGGCCCGATGAGCGTACGGACCGCTCCGCCGTTCCGCGCCGACCACGTCGGGAGCCTGCTGCGCCCGCCCGAGCTCCTGCGCGCACGCGAGGACCGCGCGCAGGGTCGGATCAGCGCGTCGGACCTGCGCGCCGTCGAGGACGAGGCGATCCGGAGGGTCGTGAGGATGCAGGAGGACGTGGGGCTGCGCTCCGCGACCGACGGCGAGTTCCGCCGCGCGTCCTGGCACATGGACTTCATCTACCAGATCGGCGGCATCGAGAAGACCGCGGGCAACATCGCGGTCCAGTTCCGCAACGAGAAAGGGGTGCTCGAGTTCACCCCGGCGGCGCTGCACATCAAGGAGAAGCTCCGGCTCGACCGCACGATCTTCGGCGAGGACTTCACGTTCCTGAAGTCGATCACGAAGAACCGGCCGAAGCTCACGATCCCGAGCCCGAGCATGGTGCACTACCGTGGTGGGCGCGCCGCGATCGACGAGAAGATCTATCCCGACCTCGACTCCTTCTATCACGATCTCGCCGCCGTCTACGCGCGGGAGATCGCGGAGCTGGCGAAATTGGGCTGCACGTACCTTCAGCTGGACGACACGAGCCTCGCCTACCTCAACGATCCCGCGCAGCGCGAGTACATCGCGTCAATGGGCGGCGACGCCGAGCACCAGCACGAGATCTACATCCGCCTCATCAACGAGGCGATCGCGAACAAGCCCGCGGGCATGACCATCTGCACGCATTCGTGCCGCGGGAACTTCCGGTCGTCGTGGGCCGCGTCCGGCGGCTACGACTACGTCGCGGAGGCGGTGTTCGGCCGTCTGGGCGTCGACGCCTTCTTCCTGGAATACGACGACGCGCGCTCGGGCACCTTCGAGCCGCTGCGCTTCGTGCCGAAGGGCAAGGTCGTCGTGCTCGGGTTGGTCACGACGAAACGTGGCGAGCTGGAAAAGAAAGATGACCTCAAGCGGCGGATCGATCAGGCGGCGAAGATCGTGCCGCTCGAGCAGCTCTGCCTCAGCGGCCAGTGCGGCTTCTCGTCAACGGTCGAGGGCAACGCGCTCAGCGCTGACCAGCAGAAGGCCAAGCTGCAGCTCATCGTCGAGACGGCGCGCGAGGTCTGGGGCTGATCAGCGCGCGATGATCTCGGACGCGACGCGGAACGCCGCGTTCGCGGCGGGGATCCCGCAGTACACCGCCGACTGCAACAGCACCTCCTTCAGCTCCTCGACCGTCACGCCGTTCTCGAGCGCCGCGCGCATGTGCAGCGCCAGCTCCTCTTCGCGATTCAGCGCGACGAGCATCGCGACGGTGATGAAGCAACGCGTGCGCCGATCGAGGCCCGGCCGCGTCCACACCTCCCCCCAGGCGTAGCGCGTGAGGAGATCCTGGAAGTCCGCCGTGAACGCCGTGCGCTTCGCGACCGCCTGATCCACGTATCTGTCGCCGAGGACGCTGCGCCGGATCTTCATCCCACGGTCCAACTGCTCGTCGCTCATCGCTTCTCCTCCTGCGTCCGATAGAACGCCAGCGCGCGGTCCACCAGCGCGCCCGCGGACTCGAGATCTCGCGCATCGCCGGGTCCGAGGTTCGCGAGCATCCGCTGTTCGTCCACCACGAGATCGGTGATGGCATCGCTCGCACGGGCGACGGCTCCCGCGGTCAGGCGGAAGGCCTCGCTGAGCGCCGGCCACTCCGATTGCCAGACGCCCGCCGATCGCTCGTGCTCTCCGGGCACGGCCGCGATCAACACGTTCGCTTGCGCGACAGCGCCGGCGAACGCGGCGCGCGCCAGCGTCGCATGCGCGGGGTTGCGCTTGTCCGGCATCGTGGACGATCGTCCGGGGGATGCCTCCGCGACCTCACCGACCTCGGTCTGCGACAGCAGGATCACGTCGAGCGCGATCTTCGCCGCGGCGCCCGCGGCGATCGCGAGGGCCGCGCCGATCTCGGCGACTCGTCCGCGGTTCGCGTGCCAGGGGATCGGCTGCGCCTCCATCAACCCGAGCTCGCGGGCGATCTGCGTCTGGAGCTCCGCGCCGGCCGCCCCGAACGAGTCGCGCGTCCCCACCGCGCCTCCGAGCTGCACCGCGAGCCGGCCGCGGCGGATCTCGAGGAGGCGGACGCGGGCTTCGGTGACGCCGACGAGCCACGTCGCGGCCTTGAACCCGAACGTGATCGGACGCGCCCGCATCAGGAGCGTTCTGCCCGCCATCGGCGTATTCCGGTGCCGCTGCGCGAGCGCGGCGGAGCGCGAGGCGAGACCGGCGAGATCGGCGATCAGGAGGTCGAGGCCGTCGCGAGCGACGAGCATCATCGCCGTGTCGATCGCGTCCTGACTTGTGGCGCCCAGGTGCACGAACTGGGCGGCCGTCGGACCCACGGCGCGCCGCAGCGCGTCGACGAGCGGGACGACCGGCGTGGCCGACGCGCCGGCCTCGCGGCCGATCGCGGCGACATCGAAGCGAGCAGGGTCGCAGGCAGCGCGGATCGCGTTCGCGGCATCCGGCGGAACGGTGCCGACCTTCGCCTGCGCCGCGGCGAGCGCGGCCTCGAAGCGCAGCATTCCCGCGAGCCACGCGGCCTCGCCGACCGCATCGGCCATCTCCGGCGTGGTGAGGCTCGGCCCGAAGAGCCGGTCAGAGGGCAAAGAAGACCGTCTCGGCCGCGCCCTGCAGGCGGATGTCAAAACGCAGACCCGCCCCGTCGCGGCGCGCGACGAGCGTGGTCCGCCGCGCCGGATCGACCAGCGCGAGCATCGGGTCCGCCGCGTTGGCGTCTTCCTCGTCGGGAAAGTAGATGCGCGTCGCCAGATGCCGGAGCAACCCGCGTGAGAACACGCTCACCTCGAGGTGCGGCGCCTGCGTCCGGCCATCCGGTCCGGGCATCGCCGGCGGCTTCGGAAGCGTGACGCGATAGCGTCCCGACGCGTCGGTCGCGCAGCGCACGAAGACATCACCGTGCCACATCTCGAGGATCGCGTCAGGCACCGTCGCGCTCGCACCGTCAAAGACCTGTCCTTCGATGCGGACCACCGCGCCTACGCCGGCGTCCGCGTCACCGGCGAACGGCAGCGCGAATCCGAAGAACGGACCGACCGTCTGAGATGGAGTGGGCGCACGTCGATCGGTCATCGCGCGACTGCGGCTTCCGGTGGTGTCGCGGCACGTCCCCGCAGGACGATGTCCCAGCGGTAGCCGAGCGCCCACTCGGGTCGCGTCGTCCCGAGATCGAAGCGTGCGACGAGCAGGTCGCGGCCGCGCTCGCCGACCGATCGCACGATCGGGTCGAGCGCGATCAGCGGATCGCCGGGAAAGTACATCTGCGTCACGAGCCGGCTGTCGAGCTGCGAGCCGAAGACCGAGAAGTGCATGTGCGCCGGACGCCAGGCGTTCTCGTGGTTCCGCCACGGGTAGGCGCCGGGCTTCACGGTGACGAAGCGGAACTCGCCGCGCGCGTCGGTGAGGCAGCGGCCCGCGCCGGTGAAGTTGGGATCGAGCGGCGCCGGATGCTGGTCCACCGGATCGACATAGCGTCCGGCCGCATTCGCCTGCCAGACCTCGACGAGCGTCGCGCGGACCGGTCGTCCGTCCGAGTCGAGCACGCGTCCGCTGACGATGATCCGCTCGCCGAGCGGCTCGCCCCGATGCTGCTTCGTGAGATCCGCATCGGTCGCCTGCACCGGGATGCGCCCGAACGCCGGTCCTGCCGAACGATGGAACCAGTCCTCGGGCAGCCGGACAAGCCGTTCGCCGGGCGCGCGCAGGACGGTCGCCCGATAGTCGGGATGGAGATACGGCGGCTCGACCTCGGGCGCCGCGGCTTCGGTCCTCAAGTCCGCTCCTTTAGATACTCGGCTTTGAGCGCCTCTTTGGCGACACGCATCGTAGGGGTCATTGGGAGCGACGAGCGGAACGCGATCGTCGCGGGGACTTTGTATGGCGCGAGGCTTCGCGCGGCCCACTCCCGCAGCTCGGCCTCGCCGACGTTCGCGTCATCGACCAACACCACCACGGCGGCGACGTCCTCCTCGGTCAGCTCTGAGGGCACGCCGAACACCGCGGCCGCGGCGACGGCGGGGTGCGACAGCAGGACCTGCTCGACCTCGGCGGGCGAGATGTTCTCGCCGCGCCGCCGGATCATCTCCTTGTAGCGGCCGTCGAGGAACGCGTCTCCGGACGCGTCGACGTGCCCGGCGTCCCCGGTGTGCAGCCAACCGCCCGCGAGGAGCTGCTCGGTCACCTCCGGCGCGTTCCAGTAGCCGGGTGTCATCACCGGATTGCGGAAGAGGAGCTCGCCGACCTCGTTCGGGCGCGCATCCCTTCCTTCGGGCGTGACGATGCGCAGCTCGTTCGTGAATGCGCCGGACGTGGGCTGCCTCGGCCGTCCAACGCTCAGCGTCTTCGATCGCGATCCGTCGTTCTCGATACACCCGAAGGTGTTCTCGCTCATGCCGTAGCCGCCGACGATGCGCACGCCGAACCGTTCCTCGAGCGCCGCGCGCTCCTGCGGCGCCGGCGCGGGCGCGGCGTACAGCGTCCGAAGCTTCGACGGCACCCAGGAATCCTGCGGCTGTCGCGCGAGGACGGCGACCATCGCGCCGACGACGTTCACGGACGTGACGCCGAGGTCGCGCGCGTCGGTCCAAAAGGTCGAGGCGTGGAACCGTTCGGTGAGCGCGACCGCGTACCCGTGCGCGAGGGAGGTCATGAGCGTGTAGGCCTGCGCGTTGATGTGGAACAGCGGAAGGCACGCCCAGAGGCGCTCGCGTCCGGTGAGTCCGACCCACGCTGGGAACGAGAGCCCGGTCTCGGTGTACGCGGCATGTCGGACGAGAACGCCTTTCGGCCGGCTGGTCGTCCCCGACGTGTACACGATCGCCGCCGGATCGAGCGGCGAAGCCGGTGCGGACTCGAGCTTCGACGCCTGCACGCGGCCAAGCCCCTGCAGCTCGACCGAGCGACGACCCAGCTCCGTCCCGAGGCGCTGCGCCTGCGAGCCCTCGGCCACGATCGCGCCCGCATCGAGATCGTCGGCCAGATAACGGAGCTCGGGGACGGTGAGCTCGGGATTCACCGCGGCCGGGAGCACCCCCGCCGCGATCGCGCCGAGCCACACGTGAACCGTGGCATCCCAGTTCGGCGCGACGAGAAGGATGCGATCTCCTGGCCGGAGGCCGATGTCGCGCAGGGCCATCCCCACTCCAGCGACGTGCGACGCGAGCTCGCGAAAGCTCTCCGTGCCTTCGCGCGTTACGAGGGCGTGGGCATCGCCGAATCTCGTAGCGGCGTGCGCGAGCAGCTCGGGCACCGTGAGGTACGGCACTGGATGGACTCCTATCTTCCGCGAATCCGAAGGTCCAGGCGAGTCCGTACGATCGATCGCGGAATGCGCGACCTTGTGGTCGGCGCGCGCGCGGGCCGCGTCTGTCTGGCCGCGGCTCTCTTTGCGAGCGCTTGCGCCCCGCCTCAGGCCATCCCGAACACCGGCGTACCGACCGCAGCGCGGGCCGGTGGGACCGTGGTGTTCGCGGCACAGGAGCCTGAGACGCTCCATCCCCTCCGCTCCACCGGCACTCAGACCAACGCGCTCGTATACCGGCTCGCTGTCGAGGGCCTCACCGCCGCGGCGCCGGACGGGTCCCCGCGCGCGGCGCTCGCGATGGATGTGCCGACGCTCGCGAATGGCGCGGTGCGTCTCCTTCCCGACGGCGCGATGACCGTGCAGTGGGTACTGCGGCCGGACGTGCGCTGGTCCGATGGCACGCCGCTCACGAGCGCGGACGTCCGCTTCACCTGGCGCGCGGTGATGACCGACCCGCTCGCCGCGACGCGGGAGGGATACGAGCTCATCACCGACATCGAGACGCCCGACGAGCGGACGGCGCTGGTGCGGTACCGCGCGATCGATGCCGCCTACGCCACACGCTTCGACGCGATCCTGCCGCGCCATCTGCTCGACGGAGCGACCGACGCGACGGTAGCCGCATACGCGCGCGCGCCCCTCGGCACGGGGCCGTTCCGGATCACCGAGTTCGTGTCCGGTGATCACGTCACCGCAGAACGCAATGCGCGCTACCGCGTGGCCGGCCAGCCGTACCTCGACCGCGTGATCTTTCGTCTTGTCTCTTCGGTGGAGGCCGCGAAAGCGCAGCTCCGTGCGGGAGAGGTGGACGCGGCGGGGAGTCTGGGCGAGGCCGACGCCGCCGAGCTCGAGCCCGATCCCGCGATCCGTGTCACGAGCGTGCCCTCGCCCGCCGTCGAGGCGCTCGCGTTCAACCTCGTGCGACCGAGCACGACTTTGCCTCACCCGGTGCTGGGCGACGTCGCGGTGCGGCGCGCGCTCGTGTACGCGACCCCGAAGGGGCTCATCGTCAACAAGCTGCTCTCCGGCCGCACTCGACCAGGGAGCAGCGAGATCCCGATCGGCTGGGCCGCGCGCAGCGGCATCGTGCAGGAGAGCTACGACACGGATCTCGCGGCGAAGCAGCTCGACGAGGCTGGATGGCGCCGCGCCGCTGACGGCGTCCGCGCGAAAGAAGGCACACGACTGTCACTGCGCGTGGTGAGCACCACGGGCAACAGGCTGCGCGAGCAGATCGAGCAAGTCCTCGTGGACGAATGGCGCGCGATCGGTGTCGAGCTCCGCATCGCGAACGTACCGTCAGCGGTGCTGACCGGCGGCTGGCAGTCGAACGGTGTGCGGAAACGCGGCGACTTCGATCTGCTGCTCGCGCAGGCCGGGCTGGGCGTCTCCACTCCCGATCCGCAGAGCTACCTCGCGCAGCGCCATCGCTGCGACGCGATCCCCCGCGCGGAGAACAACGGTGCGGGCAGCAACTACGAGCGCTTCTGCGATGCGCGTGTCGATCGGCTCCTCGACGAGGCTGGTCGCACACTGGATCGTGACCGGCGCCGCGATCTCTACGGCGAAGTGCTGAGCATCCTCAACGAGCGCGCGATCGCGATCTGGCTCTATGACCGGGGTCGCTACGACGCGTTCCGGACGCGAGTCCTCGGCTACGCTCCGAACGGCTGGGACGTCGCGACGTGGAATGCGGGTGAATGGCACGTGGCGCCCTAATCCCACAGCCGTTCCGGCACCGGCAGTCCGAGCAGGCCCCGCGCCTGGCCGACCAGCGCGAGCGATCCCGTGACGCACAGCGTCTCACCGGACCGGGCGTCAGCGCGCGCGGCACGAAGCGCGGATCCCAGGTCGTCGAACACGCGGACGGGCACGCGGTGGAAGAGGCGCGCGATCGCCGCCGGATCGGCGGCGCGCGGGCTATCGGGACGCGTGGCATAGGCCGCGGAGGCGATCGGCGCGAGGGCGCGCACGACCGCGCGCAGGTCCTTGTCCTTCATCATCCCGACGATCAGACGCACCTGCCGTCCGTGCAGCTGGGCGCGGATCGCAGCCGCGAGCGCCTCGGCCGACCCGTCGTTGTGAGCACCGTCGAGCACGACCGGCGGGCGACCCGGCACGAGCTCAAAGCGACCCGGCCAGCGAACCTGTCGAAGACCGCGCCCGATCGACCCTTCGCGAAAGCGCACGCCATGCTCGGCGAGCGCGCGCGCCGCGCCGATGGCCAGCGCCGCGTTCTGGCGCTGATGTGCGCCGCGCAGTGCGAGGCCGTGGCGCTTCGCGACGGCCGCGGAGAGCGCCGGGGCCTCACGCGGTACGGCGGCAACGGACTTCGCGGCTCTACGAAGGACCGCAGCCACCGCGGTGTGTTGCCGCGCGACGATCGCGACGCGGCCGGGACGCATCACGCCCGCTTTCTCCGACGCGATCTGACGGAGGCTGGTGCCGAGCTCGCGCATGTGGTCATGGCTGATCGGCGTGATGACAGAGACGTGCGGATCCGTCGCGTTCGTCGCGTCGAACCGACCCCCGAGTCCGACTTCCACGACCGCGACCGTGCACCCCGTCGCCACGAAATGCGCGAGCCCGAGCGCCGTGGTGAGCTCGAACGTCGTCGGCTGGCCGGCCGTCGGCAGAAGGCGTCGCAGCGCTACGACGTGAGGACGTAGTCGGGCGATCCCCTCATCGAGATCAGCGGCCGAGATCGCCTCGCCGTCGACTCGAATGCGTTCGCGATAGCTCTGCAGGTGAGGCTTCGTGTACAGGCCAGCGTGGATGCCTGACGCGGCAAGCAGGCTCGCGAGCAGCGCTGCGGTGGATCCCTTGCCTTTGGTCCCGGCGACGAGGACGACCACGAGTCGCCGATCCGGCGCGCCGAGAAGATCGAGCAGCACGCGCATGCGGCGAAGGTTCCATTCGAGCGCCGGATTCGAGCGCGCGTTCCAGCCCACGCCGCGTGCGAGGTCCGAGAAGCCAAGAAGCCAGTCGAGCTCGGTCAGCGACCGACTACCTAGCGGCCTCGCTCGGTGGAGTCACGAGACGCGGAGGCTCAGATGCATGACACCTTCACCGAACAATACCGGTACGAGGCTGATCTGCATCGCGTCGAACAGCCCGCGCCCTGACCCGACCGCCGCCGGGCATGGCTCGTGCGGACCGATGAGGGCGTGAAGGCGATCCGTACGACGACGCTACCGGGGGGCGCGAAGGTGCCGGTCTTGGGGCAGGGCACGTGGCGCATGGGCGAGGATCCGGAGCGCAGGCGCAGCGAGGTCGCCGCGCTGCGGACCGGGATCGAGCTCGGCATGACGCTCATCGACACGGCCGAGATGTATGCGGACGGCGGCGCCGAGAGGATCGTGGGCGAGGCGGTGGCCAGCCGCCGCGATGACGTGTTCATCGTCACGAAGTTCTATCCACAGAACGCGACGCGCGAGCGCATGGCCAAGGCGTGCGAACGCAGTCTCAAGCGACTCGGCACCGATCGGATCGATCTCTATCTGCTCCACTGGCGCGGCGAGACGCCACTGCGCGAGACCCTCGCCGGTTTCGCGGACCTCATCGGATCAGAGAAGATCCGTTTCGGCGGCGTGAGCAACTTCGACGTCGACGACAGCGAGGAGCTCGCACGGCTGAAGGGCTTCGAGCACGTCGTCGCGAACGAGATCCTGTACAACCTCGTGCGCCGCGGCGCCGAGCTCGAGCTCATCCCGTGGTGGCGCAAGCGGCACCGGCCGGTGATCGCGTACTCACCCATCGAGGAAGGACTGCTCTCCCACGCCGAGCATCCCGCGCTCGCGCGCGTCGCCGAGCGGCATCACGCCACCGCGGCTCAGATCGCGCTCGCCTGGGTGATACGCGAGCCGGGGGTGATCGCGATCCCGAAGACGTCCCGCGTCGCGCGCGTGAAGGAGAACCGGGCTGCCACGGACATCCGTCTCACGAAGCGCGACCTCGACGACCTCGACGAGTCATTCGCCGCTCCGACCGAGCCTGTGCCGCTCGAAACTCGCTGAGGCTCGGAGCGGCTAGGGATGCGTCAGTAGCCCGAGCTTCTCGTGGATCTCGCGCGTGGCCTTCGAGAAGTTGAGCGTGTAGAAGTGCAGCCCCGGCACCCCGCTCGCGAGCAGGTCGCGACAGAGCTCGGTGGCCACCTCGATCCCGCGCTTGCGTATCTCTTCGCGATCGTCACCGCCCGCTTCGATCCGGCGAACGACGTCGTCGGGCACCGCATAACCGGATAGCTGCGCCATCCGCTGCACCGAGACGAGCGAGGTGATGGGCATGATCCCGGCGATGATCGGCTTCGTCACCCCGAGTGCGGCCATCTCGTCGCGCAGGCGCTCGTACTCTTCCACCTTGAAGAAGAACTGCGTTATCGCGAAGTCGGCGAGATCCATCTTTGACGCGAGATGCCGGCGATCGGTCACGAGGTCCGGCGAGCGCGGATGCCCGGCGGGGTGGGCCGCGACCCCGATCGATGCGAAGCCGAGCCGGCGTCCGAGCTCGACGAGCTGCGACGCGTACTCGAGCTCCTTGTACGACTCCTCCGCGGGCAGTGGATCGCCGCCGAGCGCGAGGAGGTTCTCGAGGCCGGCGGCCCGGAAACCGCCGATGACCTCGCCGAGCTCGAACCGGGAGTGCGCGACGCAGGTCAGGTGGGGCATCGGAGTCAGGTCGGTCGTCTTCAGAAGGTCGATCACGACGCGAGTCGTTCGCTCGCGCGATATCCGGCCGCCGCGGTACGTCACGGATACGAAGGAGGGTCGGAGCGGCTGAAGGTCCGCGATCGTCCGAGTGAGCAGCCGCTGCTCGACTTCGTCCTTGGGTGGGAAGAATTCGAAGGAAACGGTCTGCCCGGCCGCGAGGAGGTCGATGATCCGGGCCATTTCCGCGAGTCTAATTAGGCGGCGCGTCCCGTCAGTGCGGTTTGCTCGGCGCTGCCACGCGTAGCACCATCGGCGGTGGTGCCAGACCGCTTCGTCACGCGGGGTTTCGAGGGCAAGCCGCGGGCGAGCGGCGCCGCGGCGAAGCGCGTCCCGCCGGGCCAATACCTCGCGAGTGACTTCCCGGTCCTCTCCGCCGGTCCGACTCCGACGACCAATCTGCGGTCGTGGTCGTTCGCGATCGAGGGCCTCGTACGCGAGAAGGTCACCTGGTCATGGTCGGAGTTCCACAAGCTTCCGGCGCGAGATTTCGTGGTGGACATCTCGTGCGTCACGAAGTGGACGAAGCTCGACACGCGCTGGCGCGGCGTGAGCGTCGACACGCTCCTCGAGCACGTCGAGCTCGACCTGCGTGGCGGGTTCGCGACGGCGTATTCCGACGGCGGTTACACGACGAACCTTCGGCTGCCCGACCTCGTCAACGGTCAGGCGTTCATCGCGTACGAGTACGATGGCGCGCCGCTCGATCCGGAGCACGGCGGCCCGGCTCGTCTTGTCGTTCCCCACCTCTACTTCTGGAAGAGCGCGAAGTGGGTTCGCGGATTGCACATCACCGAAAAGGAGACGCCGGGATTCTGGGAATCGCTCGGCTATCACATCCGCGGCGACCCATGGAAAGAGGAGCGCTACGGCGGCGACTAGCGAGCGGCGCCTCCTCGATTGGCAGGTGGGCACGATCACGGCGATCCGAGAGGAAACGCCTCGCGTGCGCTCGTTCACGCTCGGATTGCCGAGCTGGACCGCGCACCGGCCCGGCCAGCATTACGACATCCGCCTGACGGCGGCGGATGGATACAGCGTGCAGCGCAGCTACTCGATCGCATCTGGTCCCGAGCGCGAAGGTGAGATCGATATCACCGTCGAGCGGGTCACGGACGGGGAGGTCTCTACGTTCCTGCACGACGTGGCGCTCGTCGGGGACCGCATCGAGTGCCGCGGGCCGATCGGCGGCTACTTCGTTTGGCTCGCCGAGCTCGGTGGTCCCCTGCTGCTGATCGCGGGCGGATCCGGCATCGTCCCGTTGATGGCGATGCTCCGCCACCGCGCCGCCACGGCTCCCCGCCCACTGACGCGCCTGCTCTACAGCTCTCGCACCCCCGACGACATCGTCTACGCCGACGAATTGCGCGTGCTTGCCGCGCGCGGCGACGGCCTCGACGTCGTCCACACCCTCACCCGTTCACAGCCCGCCGGCTGGACGGGCTACGCCCGCCGCATCGATGACGAGATGCTGGCCGAAGTCCGTCGACCGCTCGGGGAGGCGCCGCTCGTTTTCATCTGTGGACCGACTCCCCTCGTCGAGGAAGCCGCGAACGGTCTGGTGCGCATCGGCGTGCCGCCACAACGCATCCGGACCGAACGATTCGGGCCGTCAGGACGGTAGGAGGGTTGATGGAAGAGCCGAGGGCCGATGACCGGACGCTCGACGCGAACGCCGTCGCGGGGATGCTCGAAGACCTTTTCGGGGCTGACATGACGGACGCCGACAGCAAGTGCGCGGGGTGCGGACGCGAGGGCGAGGTCGGAACGCTGCTCGCGTATACGAACGCGCCCGGGGTCGTCCTTCGCTGCCCCGCTTGCAGCACGGTCATGATCCGCATGGTCGAGACCCCACGTGGGACGCTCGTCGAGACGAAGGGCCTCGCCTACGTCCGCGTCAATCGAGCGTGAGCGAATCCCAGGCCACGCTGTCCCACGCGACGCTATCCCAGGCCACGCTGTCCCACGCGACGCTGTCCCAGGCGACGCTGTCCCAGGCGACGCTGTCCCAGGCGACGCTGTCCCAGTCGAAGTTGTCCCAGGCCACGCTGTCCCATACGACGCTGTCCCACGTGAGCGTGTTCCACAGGAGGCCGCCGAGCAAGGGATCCTTCCAGCGCAGCGGCGTTCCGCGGAGGACCGGGAACAGCGTGCGCGCGAACGCATCAGCGGGCCGGAGCGCGAGGTTGGCAGGGGGCAGGTCTTCGATGGTCTGTGTCGTTGACGTGCCGAGGACCGTGCCGCCGGGGTCGCTCGGGAGCAGACTGCCGCTGGGCGAACTTGGCGCTGCCACGTTCATCGCGGCCGAGACGTCGATCAGTCCTCTTCCATCGGCGATCGGATCGGGAAGAGGAGCTCCGCCGTCCGGTCCGTAGGGCTGCGTCGTCCCGGTGAGCACGGCCTTCACCTGATCAGGCGTGAGCCCCGGTCTGCGCTCGAGCAGAAGCGCGGCAGCGCCCGAGACGACACCGGTCGCCATCGACGTGCCCGTGAGGCGGATGTATGTCGACCCATTCCGCGCGATCACGACGCGGTCGGGGAACAGCGAATCCAAAGCGCTCCCCGGCACGCGGATCGAAACGATGCGCCGACCGGGTGCCACGACATCGGGCTTCGCGTTCGACTCGGCGTCGCCCCACGCCGAGAAGGGGGCGAGGGTGTCATCGCCGCGCGTGACTGTCCCGGCGTCGTCGGTCGCGCCGACCGTGATGACGTACGGGTCGATGCCCGGCGTGACGACAGTGTTGCGCTGCGGTCCGGTGTTACCCGATGCGGCCACGACGACGAGCCCCCGCCGCCACGCGATCTCGACCGCAGCGGACATCGGGTCGGTCCGGTACGAAGCGGTGACCGGCGCGCCGAACGAGAGGTTGATCACGCGGATCCCGTAGGCGGCCTTGTGCGCGAGGACCCACTCGATCCCGCGCACCACTGACGAGATCCGACCGCTGCCGGTGCTGCTGAGCACGCGGACGTCGACGATGTTCGCCTCGGGCGCGATGCCGACGTACTCGCCCGCCGAGCGCGTGCCGTTGCCGGCGATGATCCCGGCGACGTGCGTCCCATGGCCACCCGGGTCTTTTCCGACTCGCTCGTCAGCGAAGTTGACCGACGCGAGGATGCGGTTCGTGGGAGAGGTCAGGTCAAGATCGGCCGCGACCCCGGAATCGAGGACCGCCACCGTCACCCCTCGGCCGAACGTCCCCTGCTGCCAGACCAGGTCCGCGTTCACGACGGCGGGATAGGCGGCCGAGCGCCCGCCGGTCGTCGACTCGCCTTGGGCCGTGACGCCGGGTGAGCCTGACGGCGTCGGCGTCGGCGTCGGCGTCGGGGTCGGGGTCGGGACCGGCGTCGGGGTCGGGGTCGGCGTCGGGACCGGCGTCGGCGTCGGGGTCGGGGTGGGGATCGGCGTGGGCGTCGGACTCGCCGTCGGAGCGGCCGTTGGGCTCGGTGTAGGCGTGGGGAGCAAGGTGGGAAGCGGGGTGGGAAGCGGGGTGGGCAGCGGGGTGGGCAGCGGGGTGGGTAGCGGAATCTCCGAGCGCGACTCGGTCGTCGAGATCTCGCCGGCCAGCGGAGCCACGGTCGCGTCGAAGTGGATGTACGCGACCGTCGGCACGAGGCTCAGCGCGTCGATGCCCGCGGCGTTCGCGAATCCCGCGGCGCTGTCGATCAGGGCCAGGCCACTGACCGGAGTGCCATAGGTGCGGAGGAGCTCCAGTGCCTGATTGGCGCGATCGACGTTCGGGGCGGCGCTGAACGGAGCGTCCGCGTGCTCCATCTCCACGATGACCGGCAGAAGGGCAAGTGGATCGGCCGCCATTCTGGCGCGCAGCGCGGGATCGATCTTGTCCTGCGGGAGCGCACCGGCGCGGACCGGGTACGCCGGCACGACCAACGACATGACCAAGACGAGGAGCGCGCAGGCAGCTGCGATCGGTCGACGGCGCCTCATGAGCGGTCCGCGGCAGCGTCATCGGCGCCGCGCTCGACGTGCAGCGGCAGGGTGAAGCAGAACGTGCTGCCGTGCCCATGGCCGAGAGACTCTGCCCACATGCGGCCGCCGTGCGCGTCAACGAGGCCGTTGCTCAGGTAGAGGCCGAGGCCGGCTCCTCTTACGGTCCGCACCGATTCGGCTCGGTAACCCCTGCCGAACAACTGCGCCAGCTCGCTCACATCGAGGCCGATGCCTTCGTCGCGAACGCGGACAGTCGTGCTGGTCTCGTCGACTGTCACCGACACGGTCACGGTCGAGCCCTCGGGCGAATACTTGAACGCGTTCGAGACGAGGTTGGTGAGCACTTGCCGGATACGCCGCTCGTCCCACTCGCCGACGACACTCTCGTCGGCCCACACCTTGATCTCGTGGCGCGCCGTCGACCTCATGCCGTCCACGACTTCGCGCACGAGAACACTCAGATCCGTGGGCCACCGAGAGATCGAGAGCACGCCCGCCTCGAGGCAACGGATGTCGAAGAGCGCCGTGAGAAGCTCGGCGAGACGGTCCGCGTGCTTCACGATCAACGACGCGGCCGCCTTGAACGCCGTTCGATCGCGCTCGCCAGAGAACAGGCGGCGCTGGAGAAGCTCCGCGTGTCCCCTGATCACCGTGATCGGCGTGTGCATGTCGTGCCAGGCCATGGCGAAGATGTCTTCCCGGAGCCGTTCGAGATCGCGCTGCGCGGTGATGTCACGGAACACGATGACGCCGCCCTGCAGTCCGGTGGTCGCCGAACGGAGCACGGATGCCCCCAGACTGAGCACGCGCCGCTCGCCGGAGCGAAGCTCGACGTCCATTTGCGCGATGCCCGTGCCCGCGCGGAGGGAATCGATCACGGGAAGGAGAGCCTCAGCGATCTCGCGTGCCGTGTCCGGCCACTGCTCGAGCCGCTGCCGATCCAGCGGTTGTCCAAGGACGAGGCTCCCGCTATCGAGGCAGAGGAGCTCCCGGGCAGCGTGGTTGAGGCGCACGATGGCGCCGCGTGCATCCACGATGACCAGGGCGTCGTTCATGCTCGCGATGACGGCCTCGAGCTCCAGAGCGTGTCGCTCGTGTTCGACGGCCATCTGCTCGCTCGCGCGAAGGCGCGTGATGGCTGCGCCCGCCTGCGCTCCGATCGCGCAGAGACTGAGGAGATCCTCGTCCTCGTATGCCTCGGGGCGATAGCTCTGCGCGGACAGCACGCCGATCACGCGCTCGCCCGACAGGATCGGGACGACGACACCCGAGCGCGGTGAGACGAGCTCCCCCGCTTCGGTCCCATAGAGCAGACGGATCGGTGGCCCCGAGTCGGACCACCGCACGATCTGCGGTTCTCCCGTCCGAATGACTTCGCTGGTGAACCCCTTGCCGAGTGGGAACGAGCCGCCCTCGTGCTCTTCGCCGCGGTCCATCTGACGGACGACCTGCACGGTCTCGCTCACATCGTCGTACAGGGCGAAGAGGAAGACCGGGGCATCCATCACCCGTGCGGTCTCGTCGTAGATCGCGCGGAAGAGCTCTACGAGGTCGTGCGCATCAGACGCAAGCGATCCGAGCCGACTCGCGAGACCGAGTCGCGCGCGGAGCTGCTTGTCATTAGCGGTCGAAAGCATGTCCCACGGCCCCCAGCGTGACGCTGCCTACTGCAAGCGTCGGACCGAGAGGCGAGATGACATTGAGGTCGGTCGCTCGGCGGCAGGGTCGGCGCGCAAGAGGAGGGGCTCGCACGAGCGAGCCCCTCCAGTCGTCAGTAGCCGGCGCCGTACGCCGAACGCGGGACGGTCGCGAGCACCTGCTGCTGGTAGTAGACCGGACCGCCTTCGTCAGCGCTCACGCTCGAGGGATAGTGCGTCGAGACGAACAGCGCGTAGATGTTGCCGCCCGAGATCGCGAGACCGAAGTAGTCGCCGATGAACGCGCGCTGGGTGCACGGGTCACGATGCGCCGCGCAGGCCATCTGGCCGATGCCGTCGACGTGCTGGGCCGGGTTCATCGGATCCCACGTGTACTTCGTTATGCGCGTGTTCGCCAGGACCGGCTGCGCCCCCGCGCCGGTGTCCTTGTACGCCTGGAGCGTCACGTCGATGCAGAAGTTCCTGCGGCCGACATCGGCGGCCAGAACGCTCTTGTCGTTCGGGCATGCGGCGCGACGGTCGTAGAACGCGATCGCCACCGCGCCGTTCGGACCCGCGGCGATGGACGGCTGGAACTGGTCGGTGTATCCCGCGGACTCGGCGTTGTCGTTGACCTTGACCGGAGCCGACCAAGTGGCGCCGCCGTTGGTGGACTGCACGAATTTCACGTCCATCTGACCATTCGTGAAGTCCCAGTCCTCGTAGGTCGCGTACAGGTGACCGGGATACGTCGGGCTGGCGGCGAAGCTCTCGGTGATGCCGTCGCGGAATGTGGTGTTCGGGAGGCAGCACGACGGAATGACGCCGACGCCGGTCACGACACGCGAGAACGTGAACGTCGCCCCGTCGTCGGTCGACTTCGCGACGTACAGAGAGACGACGCCGCCGTGGAGGTCCTTCTCCTGCGAAGCGAACGAAACGTAGAGGTCGCCGTTCGCGTCGATCGACGGATACACGTAGAAGTTCGCCGGACCGCTCACGGCGGGGGTCGTGAACGAGCTGTAGCGGGAGAACGTCGCACCTCGGTCACGCGACACCGACAGCCGCAGGTCGACTGAGCTCCCGTTGAAGACGGACCACATCGCATACACGTGGTCCTGGTACTTGTTGCCCGGTATGTGGTTGACGGCGATCCACTGTTTGTCCTCGACGTGACCGAACTGCAGGCTTGACGAGTTCGGCGACTGCTCGAGCGGCTCGCCGCCGTTGGCCGTCACCCAGTGCGCGCCGAGGTCATCGGTGTACGAGACCATCACGGCAGCGTTCGGGTGCATGTTCTGCCAAAAGGCGTTGAACGGCAGTGTCGTCTGATAGGCGCGGCCCTTCGTATCGAAGTCGACGTTCGGGTCCGTGTTCATGGTCCACGACGGCGGCATCGCCTGCGTTCCGACCGTCGTGCACTCATAACCTTGGACCTGGTTGTTGGCGACCGGCGTGCCGCCGAGGATCGTGTAGGAGCCGAGGTGGAAGTCGTAGAAGGTGCTCCACTTGGAGATGAAGAACTTCGACGTGCCGATCAGGTCCTCGGTGCCGGGCTTCACCGCGATCCACGACTCGGAGCGGTTCGAGTCGAGCTGCTGCGGTCCACACGTACCGGGTACGTAGGCATTCGTGCCCGGCTCGACGGGATAGCCGCCGCCCTGGACCGGCTTGCTCGCAACGACATTGGTGAACGCGAGGGAGCTCGACCAGAGCGGAGTCGCGGCCGCGCCCGCGGATGACGCCTGGAGCACGAGCGTGAGCGCGAGGAACAGGGCGCCGGCATGGGTGAAGGCGGAGCGACGGGACATGGCAACCTCCCCGATTTCCGCTGGCGAGACCGCAGCGGCGTTGGGCATGCTAGCCCTGCGGTCGGATGACGGCGAATCCGCTAGGGAGTGACGACGAATCGGCCGCTGTCGCTGCGACCGAAGACCTCGGGGAAGTACGTCTCTTCCCCGTGCGCCGGCGCGACGAAGAAATTGCCGGGCGTCGTCGCGCGCGCGTAATACACGTACTCGTAGACGCCCTTCGGGAGACGATCGGCCTGGAGCACCGCGCGATCGTCGCGCAGGTCGACCTGCTGCCACGGGCTGTAGTACCAGCGGAACCAGGGCGCCATGTAGCCGCCGAACTGTTTCTGCGCGGCCTGCGTCCGCTCGGCCTCGAGCTTCTCCTTCAGCGCGGGATCGACGTTCTTGAGACGCGCGTCGACCGCCTCGAGTCCGGCCGGCAGCAGATCCTCGATCACGACGTAGTTGCGGTCGGCCGGCGCGATGATCGTCACCTTCACGCGGACGGTCTCACCCACCTTCACGGCGGTGAGGCGCTTCGCGGGATCGTCGACCGCGGTGTACTCGTGCGTGATCGCGAAGCCGCGGTTGACCGCCTCGATCTCCTTCGCCGGCGTCACGTAGCGCAGGTCGAGCGTGTAGTAGAGCCGGCCGGGCTTCCCGTAGTCGCGCGTCACCGCGAGGAGGCTCGACTTCCCCGGAGTGAGCGTCGACAGGGATAGCTCCCGGCCCGCGGCGGTCGGCGTTGCCGACTTCCTCACCAGACCGGCGAGCACTTCGCCGTCGTCCAGAAGCACCTTGTAGCTGTAGTCGCCGCCGAGCTCGCCCGTGCTCACGGCGTAGGTCGTGAGCGCGAGAACGCCGAGCGCACGGTCGATCGAGGTGTGCCAGCCGTCCGCGCCGCGCGCGAGGACGAGCCACCGCACCGTCTGCGCGAGAAGCTGGTGATCCGGTCGCACGCGCGCGAGCGCGAGGACGCCGATGCCGGTGGTACCGGTCGTCGTCATGAACGATCCGCTCACGGGCGCATCCTCCCAGTGGTTGCCGTTCGCGCTCGGGATCGTGGCCGCCGCGAGATCGTTCAGGAGCGCGCGGACCTGGGCGTCGTCGGGTGTGACCCCGGCATCGGTCAGCGCCAGAAGGAGATACGCCCTCCCCCAGTTCGTGAGCTTGGCGCGTTGCTGCTCGAAGAGCGCGCGCGCCGGTGTGAGCGCGGAGCTGCCCCCGGCGCTGGAGAGCGCCGCCAGGAGGAACGCCTTCTGCGAGTTGTCCGCCGGGCGCGCGATGTCACTGGGGCGATTGACGAAGCTCGAGACATACGAGCTCGCGCGGCTCACGACGCCGGAGTCGACGCCCAGTCCGTCGCGTCGCGCCTCACCGAGCGCGAGGAGCGCCCAGCCGGTCACGTTCGGATCGCTGTCCTTGCAGTCCGGATCGCACCAGGCCCAACCGCCGTCGGGTCGTTGCCGTCCGACCAGCGCGGCCAGGTCGCTCGTGATCGCGCCGTCGCGCGCGCTCGCCGAGCCGGCGCTCTTCTCGGCGCGGCGCACGCCGATCGACGCGATGACGCGGCTCGCAACACGCTCGGCGCCTTCACGCAGCGTCGGGGCGAGCGCGGCAAGCTCGTCGGCCATCGAGCCGACCAGCGCGGAACGGACCTGCACGTTCAGGGAGCCGTGCGTGGTATTTGCGAAAGGCGGGAGGTAGATCGCTTCCAGGGCGCCTTCGTTCGTCACGACGCCACCCGTCGCCATCGTCTCCGGCGTCATGTCCATATAGATCGGGAGCTGCTGGATGAGCGTGTCGGAGAGGCCGCCGCTTCCGCTCGCGGTGAACGTCAGCGTCGCGGCCCCTTCCTCCTCGACCTTCGCGGGCCACGACATGATCACCGATGCGTTCGACGCGACCGTGGCAGTACGCGCGAGATCGCCGTTCACGGTCACGCCATCGGCCTTCAGCACCACGTTCACGTTCGTCGTCGCGTTCGTCGAGTTGCGCACGAGCACCCGCAGGTCCGCGCTGTCGCCGACACGCAGGAAGCGCGGCAACGCGGAACGGACCATCAGCGGCTGCGCGGACACGAGCTCGTTCGTGCCTTCCCCGACCATCGAATCACCGGACATCGCTCGGACCTGCATGCGCCAGGTGGTGAGGTTGTCCGGCATCTTCACGTCGACCGAGGCGGTCCCGTCGTCCTTCGTGGTGACCTGGGCGCTCCAGTACGCGGTGTTCCGGAACTCTTGACGGGCGCGATCGAACGCCACGCCGCTGCCGCCCTTGCCGGCGCGAGCAGCTTCGACGACCGCGTCGTTCCAGCGGTCGACCGAGACGGTCATCGACGAGGCCGTGTTCACGCCGAGGCCGCGCTCGAACCAGAACGCCTTGAGTCCATCGGGACCACGCTCGTCCTGCAGCGCCAGCACGGCTTTGTCGACGACGCTCACCGAGACCTCGGCCTTCACGCCCTTGCCGGCGTGGTCGGTGACGCGGATCCCGTAGCGCACCGTGTCACCGGGTTTGGTGGTCGGCCGGTCGGGCGAGATCTGCACGGTCAGCGCGCGCGTCTCGGTCGACACCGGCAGCTCGACGTAGCCCACCTTGAAGCGCGGCGATGGATCCGCTGCCGTCGGCCCGCGATAGAGCACCACCGACACGAAGACATCGGGTACGGCGCGGTCCGTGATCGGGATCGAAATACGTTCGCTGTTCGTAGCGAAGTGCCGCACCTCGCGCGTCATCAGCTTGCCGCGCTCGACGGTGACGAGCGCCGTCGCGCCGGCGAAGGGAGCGGGCACGAGTACCTCGGCGGTGTCTCCGACCTTGTAGAGCTCCTTGTCCGCGATGAGCTTGATGGTGTCGTCGTTCGTGACCTGCCAGGTCGCGAAGCCGGGGCCGCTCACCCAGAGATACGTCGCGGAGCGCTCCAGCCGGCCCTTGTCGTCGGCGACCTCGCCGACGACGCGGAGCGTTCCGGGCTTCGTCGGCTTGAAGCTGACGCTCGCCTTGCCGTTCGCATCGGTGGTCGCGCGAAGCGTCGTGATGAGCGTGTCCTTCACGTCGCTGCGGTAGCGGCGTCCACCACCGGGGATCTCTTCCTTCACGGTGATCCATTCGCGGTCGTAGACCCTGACGACGACGGCGCGGCCGCCGACGATCGCGCCTCCCGTGTCGACCGTGACGAGATCGACGGTGGCGTTCGCACCTTCGCGCGCGACGTACTGCGCCGGATGCACGCCGACGTAGTACGACGCCGGATGCACGGTGACCGTGGCGCTGCCAGCCCCGCCCTGTCCGTTCTCGTCGGTGACCGCGGCCGAGAGCGTGAAGCTCTGCGGACCCTCCGACGCCTGGAGCGTCGCGGGCACGGTGAAGGTCGCGGAGCCCCCCGCGCCGGTCTTCGTGGCGCCCTTCGCGCGCAGCGCGTCGCGAGTCACCGACTGCTTTGCGAAGTCGAAGTCGACGAACGAGTAGCGCTCGAAGCCCGCCACGCGCATCGCGTACGACGGATCGGCCAGCGCGGTCCACTCGACCGGCGCGCCCTCGAGCCCGCCACCGAAGAAGAACGTGGCGGCGGTCGTCGCCGTGATCGTGTCGCCATTCACGTAGCTGGACTGCGGCGTCGTCACCGCGACCTGGAACTCGGGCGTACGGAATTCCGCGAGCAGGAAGCTGTTGCCGGCGACGTAATACATGTTGTTGTTGCTGCCTCGCGCCTGCAGGGTGAGCGAGTAGTCTCCGAGCGGCGCGTCGCCGGGGACGTCGAAGCTACCGGCGTAGCTCCCGAACTCGTTGAGCGTCACGTCCTGTTGCACGAGCTGCTGCCCGCGCGGGTTCCTGATCACGAGCTGGAACGGCGCGGTCCGGGACGGAAGCGAGTACTGCGCGTCGTCGTCGGCGCGGATGATCCCCTTGAACTCGACCCGTTCGTTCGGACGGTAGATCGGGCGGTCGGTGTACAGATGCCCCACCCACTCGCGCATCTGGAACTCGCCCGGGATGCCGAACTGGTACGGCGACACGCCGTTCTGCCAGCGCGTGCTCGTGAACGCGCTGCGTCCGCCCTCATCGATCCACGCGATATAGGAGCGGTCGGAGCAGCACGTGCTCATCGTCTGGACCGGCACCTGGAACGACGCGAGGCCGTTCTGGTCCGTGACCGCGTCGCCGGGCGTGACGCCGGGTCCGCTCACGCGCACCCGGGCGCCGCTGACCGGCTTTCCGGTCTCGTGGTCGATCGCCCAGGCGAGGAGCTCGTTGAAGGAGAGCTTGGTCACGATGACGGTGTCCACCACGGCGAACGCGAACTGCGAACGCAGCGCGCCATCGGTGCGCACGAAGTAGTAGCCCGCCGGCAGCGGCCTGCCACCGTTCAGCGAGGTCGACCCGAGCAGCGTCTCGTCGGGCGCGTCGTCGAGCTTCTCGGTCCAGGTGCGCAGCGCGGGTTGCGATGGCGCGAAGGGCGTCGGTCCGAACATCTGCTGCGGATCGTGGAGGAGTCGGCGACCCTCGTCCGGTGTCAGCGGATACAGGGTGAAGCCGACCGACGACAGGTTCGTCGTCTGGAAGTACACGCGCTGGTCTCCCGCTGACGAATACGTCGCTGTCGAGCTGTACCCCGGGACCGCGAGGCTCACCGATGACGGGAGCGCGCCGGTCGTGAACGAGAAGCGGTAGCCGCCCATCGCCTGCCCGTAGCGATCCGTCGCGCCAGGCGCGAGCGTGACGGTATAGCGCGTGGATGGCTTGAGCGACACGTTCGCGGAGAGGTATTGCTCGCTGACGTTGATCCGACCCTTGAGCTCCTCTGCGCCGAAGCCGCTGACGCTCAGCTTGTCCTCGAGCGAGGCCGGATCCATCGGCGTCGCGAACTGGATGCTCAGACCGAAGCGCTGGCCATTGGTGTCGCCGTCCCGTGGGCCCGTCTGGGCGACGCTCGGCAGGGCGATCGTCGTGAAGGTCACGGTGCGGTCGGCCGCCGTCACGCCACCCCGTGCGCCCTTCAGTCCCTTGGCGACCGCGACGACGTACCGCGTCTGCGGCGCGAGCCGATCCGCGGGGTTGAACGACAGAAGGGTGTGCGTGGCGTTCCACGTCAGCGTGCCGCGCACCGGGACATCGCCATCGGCCTTGCGGACGCTGAGGCCGCTCGCGGCTGACGGGTCCATGGGCTGGTTGAAGGTCACGTCGACCTGCTGCCACGGCCCGGCGTTGATCCAGCTCTGGTCCGGCGCGATGGAGTCGATCCCGGGCTGGATCGTCGCGAAGGTGGAGACGAAGTCATCCTTCAACACGCCGTCCGCCGCCGAGGTCAGTCCCTTCGCGATCCTCACGCGATAGGTCGTCGCCGGGGCGAGGTCGGTCGGGACGAAACGGTAGATCGAGGTGTTGAGCCATTCGCCCTTACCGGCCAGCGGCGGATCGAACGTGACCACGGTGTTCGTCGGCTGCGCGGCGAGCGTTGTGAGTGGAGCGACCGAACGGCTGAACTGCACGAAGATCGGCGTGGCGAGCGGGACCTCGCCGTCACCGCTGCCGGGGATGATCTGCTGGACCGTCAGCTGCCCGGTCACGGTGAACTTCTTGGTGACGGCCTCGGGCAGGCCGGCCTCGGGTCGCGCCGGCACGTGCACGGAGTACGTCGAGCCGCGCAGCAAGCCCGGGAAGTCGGGCTGGAACAGCAGCGTTCGCGGGCTGAGCCAGGCGTAGCTCCCGCTCGGCGCGGGCTCGAGCTGCAGCAGCCTCTCGGGCGCGCGCTCGGCGGGCGCGCTCGCGAACGTCACGGTGATCGGCGCGAGGCGCGCGACGTCCTCGCCCTGCGGCACCAGCGTGAAGACGACCGGCTCGCGCGGCACGAGCGCGTTCGGAGCGAAACGATCGGCCACCTGCGCGACGCCGACCGCCGCGGCCACGAGGCCGAGCGTGAGGAGCGCGGCGCGGTACTCGAAGAGTCGACCGATCATCGTTTGACTCATCACTTGACTCATCGCTTGACCTCGAAGATCGACGTCACGGCGGCCAGGCCGGGCGCGCTGACGCGCAGGACGTGCCGACCCGGGTCGAGTGTCCACGTGAACGCCGCGTCGCCGGCCGGCACGACGCCGACCACCTTGCCGTCGATCTCGAACGTGAGTCGCTCGATGCCCGGCGCCGCGGCCGCGCGCAGGACCATGCGCTGCAGGCCAAGCTCGGGTGCGAGCCAGAACACGCTCCCGGGGACCGGTGCGACGATCCGCAGCGGGTCGTCGGCGGTGCGAAGGCGCGTGGACACGAGGAGACCAGCGTCGAAGGCCCACGCGCGGGCCTCCACCGGTGGATCGATCGCGATGCGGCCGTCGTCATCACGGACCCAGTAGGACTCACGCGTGGCCGGCTCGGTGCCCGCGACGAAGAGCTCGCGCACCGGCGATTGGCAATCGGCTCCGGGCAGCAAGCCCGTCGGCGCGCAGATCGTCGTTTCGACGATGCCGGCCGGACGCGCGTACCAGCTCATGCGGCGACCGAGCGCCGCGGTCATCATCGCGTCGCGCCAGATCGGGCCGGCGCCCTCGACACCGGACACGTCGACCATCGGCGAGCCGTCGGCGTTCCCGGCCCACACGCCGATCGCGATCTCCGGGGTGTACCCGACCGTCCAGGTATCGCGGAAACCCGTGGACGTCCCGCTCTTCACCGCGGCCCGGAACGGCACGTCGAACGGGGTCGAGCCGCCGAAGCCCGGGATGCGCGCGTCCGCGTCGCTGAGGATGTCGGCGAGCAGATAGGCGTGCTCGGGTGAGAGGACGCGCTGCGGGGCGCTGTGTTTGCGCTCGTAGACGACGCGTCCACTTCCATCGCGCACGCGCGCGACCGCGAACGGCGCGCTGAGCGCGCCGCCCGCGCCAAGCGCGGCGTAGGCGCTCGTGAGATCGAGGAGGCGGACCTCGCCACCGCCGAGGGTGAGCGAGAGTCCGTACCGCTCGGTGTCGGAGAGCGTCGCGAGCCCGAGCCGGTGAACGATCTCGAGCATCGCGTTCATCCCGAGCGCGTCAAGGGTGCGGACCGCGGGGACGTTGAGCGACGACGCGAGCGCGACGCGGAGGGGCACGACGCCGTGGAACGAGCGGTCGAAGTTCAGCGGCCGGTACGGTCCTTCGGCCGTCGCGAACGCGGTGGGCACGTCGAGGAGCGCGGTCGCCGGCGTGTAGCCGTGCTCGAACGCGGACGCGTAGAGGAACGGCTTGAGCGCCGAGCCGGGCTGGCGCGGCGCGAGCGCCATGTTGATCTCGCCACCGTGAGCGGGATCGCCGTCGGTCGCTCCGCCGATCATCGCGAGGATGCGCCCGGTGCCGGGCTCGATCGCGATGACCGCGGCGTCGGTCACGTTGCGGTCTTTGAGCTCGGCGACGCGCAGGCGCGCCAGACGCTCGACCTCCGCCTGCAGACCTGCGTCGAGGGTCGTCTCGATCGTGAGGCCCGCGTGGCCCGCGAGATCCGGACGGATGCGCGCGAGCTCGGCGAGCGCGTACGAAACGAACGCGTGCGCGGCCGGCGAGCGCTGCGCGGGCAGCACGGCGATAGGTTCCGCCGACGCCGCTTCGGCCTCCACGCGAGAGATCCAACCGTCCTCGACCATGCGCGCGAGCACGTATGACTGCCGCGCGCGAGCCGACGCGTCGTCGGCCG
>DASYUC010000125.1:0-25673 GCA_036001645.1 Candidatus Limnocylindria bacterium | reverse complement strand
CTCGTCCTCCGGCCTGTAGATGACCATGTAGCGGTAATTGAAGGACTGCCAGTTGCGGTTGAACCACTCGTACCTCAGCGGGACCATGTTGCCGAGCATCGAGTCGTTCACGTAGAAGACGCCCTCGTTGTCGTCGTAGCCGCGCACGGCGCGCCAGTGGCCGATGCGCGAGATCGAGTAGTCCTGCATCCACTGGGTGACCATCGGCGCGAACCCGTTCGCGACCAGCTTCTTGATCGTGGCGTTCGTGCCGTTGTTGCGCCAGGTGGAGCGCAGGCCCCAGTTGTCCTTGACCCACGGGTCCACACCCTGCGGGCCCATGCCGCGCCGGACGTCGGGTCCGCGGAGCGCGATGCGCGCCGTCTCCTGATCGACGTCGACCCCCAGGGTCGATAGCGCCATGACCACCGCGGCCGGACCGCAATTGTTCAGCGACTGCCAGATGTGCTTCATCTCCGGAAACACCGCGCGAGCCGGCGCCTCGACCGGAACGGGAGTGTTCTCGACTGGCGCGGCGATCGGGTCGACGATCGCTGCCGCGGCGGGACGCGCACCGGCGCTGCTCCCGGCGAGCGAGAGCGCGATGGCCACGGCGACGGCCGAAAGCGAGGCGCGCCGACCCCTCATACCGGCCTCAAACTAACATCCAGGCGTGAGCCCGACGACGCTCGCACGCGGGCGGCTCGCCGACCACCCGGTCTGGTCGAAGGCCCTGGCCGCCCCCGAGCTCGGCGGACGGCTCATTCAGCCTGTGGTCGTCTCGGCCCGCGTGGAGGACCGCGAGCGCCTGGGCGACGCGCCCTGGCTGGAGCGCATCTCGCTCACCGAGCTGGTCCGCGACGCCCGGTCGGCCAGCGCCGCGGGGGTCGCCGGGTTCCTTCTGCTGGCGGCGTCGGATAGAAAGGACGAGCTCGCGCTCATCGCGAGCGAGCGCGACCACATCGTTCCGCGCGCGATCCGCGCGCTGAAGGACGCCGTGCCCGATCTGGCGGTCGCGACCGACGTGTGCGTCTGCGCGTACACGCCGCACGGCCAGTGCGTGCTGTTCGCGGAGGGGTCCGCCAGCGTCGACGGCACGCTGCAGCGCCTCGCGGAGATCGCGTCCGTGCACGCGGAGGCCGGCGCGGACCTGCTGGTGCCCTCCGGCATGCTCGAAGGGAGCGTGCGGGCTCTACGTGAGGCCGTCGCCGCGAGCGGCAGACCCGATCTCGCGATCGCGGGCGTCGTGAAGATCGAGAGCGCGCTGTACGCGTCGGATCGCGCGGTCAGCGAGATGGTGAACATCGACGAGCGCGCGGTGCCGCTCATCCCGGTGGCCGATCGCGAGGCGGCGCGTGCGCGCGCCGCGAAGGATGTGGCCGCGGGCGCCGACGCGGTGATCGTGACGCCCGCGCTGCTCGGTCTGGACATCGTGTCGGCGATCGCCTCGTCCGCGGACCGCCCGGTCATCGCGCTCTTTACGGCGGACGAGCACGGACTCCTCGCGCGCTCGGAGAATGGGATCGACGCGATCGTCGCCGAGCGCGAGATGTTCGCGGCGGCGCGTCGTGCCGGTGCCGATCTGATCGTCAGCTACGGCGCGCGGAGCGTGCTCTAGCCACTGGAGCTGCGTCGCTCCGCGAGGAGCTTGGCGACCTCGGCGCGCGAGACGCCGCCGGTCTTCTGCCAGTCGTGCTTCTCGTCGTGGACCTCGCCGGCGCAGAAGGCCCATTGCCCATCGAACACCGTGATGTGATCGCTGTCGAGCTGCGGGTCGCGCACGTGCGCGGGCAGCACGCACAGGAAGTGGATGAGCCCTTCCACGGCGGCAATGCTAGCGTTCGCGCCCAATGGAGTACGTGAAACGCACGCTGGCGAACGGCGTTCGGGTGCTCGTTTCGGAGATGCCGGAGATGCGCTCCGCGTCGCTCGCCGTGTTCGTCGGCGCGGGCTCGCGGATGGAGAGCCGTAGCGAAGCCGGCACGAGCCACTTCCTCGAGCACATCGTCTTCAAGGGCACCGCCAAGCGACCGACCGCCGCCGACATCAGCATGGAGATCGAGAGCCGCGGCGGCGTCGTGAACGCCGCGACCGACAAAGAGGTGACGGTCTTCTGGTCGCGCGTGCCGGCGCGGCACTGGCGCGTCGCGCTCGACGTCATCTCCGACATGATCCTCGCGCCGATGCTGCGCGACTCGGACGTCGAGTCCGAGAAGAAGGTCATCGTCGAAGAGCTGCGGATGTACCGGGACCAGCCGCAGGATCGCGTGCACACCCTCGTCGACGAGCTCCTCTATCCGAACCATCCGCTCGGCTGGGAAGTCGCGGGCCGCGAGCAGGTCGTCCTGGGCATGGCTGCGAGCCAGCTGCGCGACTTCATGGATCGCGGGTACGCGCCGCGCAAGATCGTCATTGCCGTCGCGGGCAAGGTGGACGCGACCGAAGTGTCCGACGCGATCGCCGAGCTGTTCGCCCCCGTCGCCGAGCGCAAGCCGCCGCGCCTCAAACCGGCGTCGAAGTCGTCGAAGACCCGCGTGAAGCTTCTCGGGAAGCGGACGGAGCAGGCCCACGTGTGCATCGGTTGGCGCGGCGTGCCGCAGGTGCACCCGGACAAATACACGCTCGACATGCTGAACGCGATCCTCGGCGAGGGCATGTCGAGCCGGCTCTTCCTCGAGCTTCGTGAGAAGCGCGCGCTCGCCTACGACGTGCACTCGTTCTCCTCGAACTACGTCGACGCGGGCCATGAGGTCATCTACGCGGGCGTCGCACCGGATCGGATCGGCGAGGTCGTGGAAGCTGCGCTGGCGCAGGTCGCGCTCCTGCGCGATCAGATCGTCCCAGCCGACGAGCTCGAGCGCGTGCGCGACTTCAACAAGGGCCGTCTCGAGCTGCGGCTCGAGGACACGCGGGGCGTCTCGAACTGGCTCGCGGGTCAGGAGCTCTTCCTCGATCGCGTTCGCACCGTCGAGGAGGTCTGCGACATCATCGACAGCGTCGGCGCGGAGGACATCCAGCGCGCGGCGCAGCAGTACCTGAAGCCCGAGCTCGCCTACGTCGCCGCCGTCGGTCCGCGTGCCTCGGTCGCAGCGATCCGCGCGCCCGAGGGCGCCGAGGTCGTCATGGAGATCGCTTCGTGAGTCCGGAGATGGTCGTCGAGCGCACCGTCGTCGTGCTCAAGCCCGACGCCGTGCAGCGCGGGATCTCGGGCGAGATCCTGGCGCGCTTCGAACGGCGTGGCCTGCGCATCGCCGCACTGCGCCTGCTGCGCGTCGATCGCGCGATGGCCGAAAAGCACTACGCGGTGCACAAGGGGAAGTTCTTCTACGACGACCTCGTGAGCGTGATCAGCTCGTCGCCGGTCATCGCGATGGTGCTCGAAGGCCCGAACGCGATCGGCGTCGTTCGCGCGATGGTCGGCTCGACGCGACCGCACGAGGCGGCGCCCGGGACGATCCGCGGTGATTACGCGCTCGTCGGGCTGCGCAACCTCGTCCACGCGAGCGACGCACCCGAGACCGCGAAGAGCGAGATCGCGCTGTGGTTCCCCGGCGGCGTCGTCGAGTACACGCGCGATGTGGAGCGCTGGATGATCGAGGACCGGGCATAGCCGCGGCAGTAGCGCCCAAGCGCGACCGCCCGCAGCTGCCGAAGGGCTACCTTTCCAAGAGCACGCGGGGCATGCTCGCGTGGACCGACGTCGAACGCATCCTCCGCGGTGGCCGTTTCTATTGGATCTCGACGACAGACGAAGACGGGCGCCCGCACCTCGTGCAGCAGTGGGGCGCCTGGGTCGACGATCACCTCTACTTCGAGGGCAGCGAGCGGACCCATTGGGCGCAGAACCTCGCGCGCGATCCGCGCGTCGCGTTCGGAACGCAGACCGGAACGCGCGCTCTCTTTGGCCAGGGCACCGTCGACGTGGTGCGGGGCGTCACGCCGGACATCGCGAAGCGCATCGCCAGCCAGTACGCGACGAAATACGGGCGGACCTTCGACTATCGGCCGAAAGCCGAGCAGTACGAGAAGGGACACGTGTTCCGTGCGACGCCATCGAAGATCATCGCCTTCGATGTGAAACACTTCACGGCTTCGGGGACTCGCTTCACGTTCTAGCGGCACGGCGTTTGGGGGTGGGGAGCATGCCAACGTTGCTTCGCGCGTCACTGCTGCTCCGTATCGGTCACGGCGAGCGGCAGCTCGTCGTGCGCGAGCTTCGTTCCGATCGGCGCGTGATGCAGCGCATCAATCCCGGCACGCCGATCGATGACCTGCCGTGGACCGAGATCGGGCGGTACAAGGACCTCGAGAAAGAGCGCGAGCGGCTGCGCGTCGACGGCTGGGAGATCGAGGAACCGAGCCGCCGCTAGCCGCGCGCTCGTCCGCAGGGTGGACGTGCGTCCGCTGTATCAGCGCTCTGGTGCACGATTTCCAGCGCATGCTTCGCAGGGTCTGCCTTGCCGCGGCGATGGCTGTCGCGCTCATCGCCTTGTTCCCTGCGTCGGCGAACGCCGACGATCCGACGCCCACGCCCTCGCCCGCAAAGAGTCCGACGCCGTCGCCTTCAGCGAGCCCCTCAGCATCGGCCCGGTCGACATCCGCGTCTCCGAGTCCCTCGAGATCACCCGGTGCATCGGGGTCGCCCAGTCCATCGGCGTCGCCAAGTGTCTCGGCCACGCCCACGGCTTCGCCGACGCCAGAGCCGACGCCGTCGCCCGAAGAGCTCGAGGCCGCCCGGGCGCGTGACGCGCAGCTGCTCGCGAGTGCGCAATCCCTCACGCAGATCATCGACGCGCAGGCGCTCGTCGCTCGGGACGAGCTCGCCGCGCTCAACGCTGAGGTCGCGCGCGTCGCGGCGGATCTCGAGGCGGTGCGTACCGACATCGCCGATCTCCAGGCGAAGGCGAACGACCGGCGCGCGATCCGCGAACGCCTTACGCGCGACGCGTTCCGGCTCGCCGCCGCGACCGCGACCCCTTCGCTCGCCTCGCTGAGCGATGCGCAGATCGAGGCGTACCGGGAGCTGCTCTCGATCGACGCCTCGCTGCGCGACGCGCAGGCGCGCCTCTCCGACCGGGCCTCGCAGCTCGCTGGCGCGCGAGATTCCGTTGCCGCGAAACAGGGGCAGCTCGCTCGGCTGCGCGACCGCGCGCGAACGATCGCGGCGGCTGCGGCGAAGGGTGAGGGCGATAAGCGCGCGGCCGAGGTCGCCGTCCTCGAGGCGCTCGCCCGCGACGCCGCCGCGGCGCAGACAGTGCTGGCGCAACTCGTCGCGACGGCGATGGCCGGCGATGGCACCGCGCCTTCGACCTGGTCGCTTCCGGTGCGCGGCGCGATCACGCAGGCGTTCGGACCGACGACCTTCGGACTCGAGCCGGCGCGCACCTATCGCGGCGTGTACTACGCGCACTTCCACGACGCCGTCGACTTCGCGGCGCATCTCGGGCAGCCGGTGCTGGCCGCGGCGGAGGGACGAGTCACGTTCGTCGGCCACCTCTCCGACGGTGCGATGGTCGTTCTCATCGCGCACCCCGGCGGCCTCGTCTCGATCTACGCGCATCTCGACGACACGTTCGCGCGTCCGCCGGTGCGGATCGGAGACGCCGTGATCGCGGGCCAGGTGATCGGCTTCGTGGGACTCACCGGTATCACGACCGGCCCGCATCTCCACTTCTCGGTCGTCCGGGCCGGAGAGCCGATCGATCCGTTGTCGCTGCTCGCGTCGCGTTAGCGGGCCCCCCGGCGGCGCCACGTAGAGTGGCGGGGCCGATGGCCCTTCACGAGCTCTGGGTCGAGGGATACCGTTCGATCCGAGCGCTTCGCCTGCCGCTTACGCCGGTGACCGTGGTCGTCGGACCGAACGGCTGCGGGGAGACTGGCGACGCGCGAGTAGGCGAGGAGGTCTCGGCAGAGATCGCCGGTTCGACTGGGGTCCAAGCCGGGATATCGCACATTCACTGGGGTGGTAATCGAGGGAACCGAGGGGATCTGGCCGACATTGCCGACGGTGTGACGTGACTGCGAGAGTGAGTTCCACCGGCGTGACCGCCGCACCTGTGCGCTCACCGGCCTGTCGCATACGGGGCCGCTCAAGAAGCCGACGCGCCACGCACCGTCGGCCAGCCACGACTATTTCATCCAATCGATACGCTCGATGGTCATCGACCGCCGTGATCCAGGGGCTCGAGCGCCGCTTCCGCGAATGGTGGGGGCCGCCGCGATCGCCGTCACGCGGAACTCAGCGGCGTCCACGGCGGGCCGATCCAGGTGCAGAGTGGCGCCCGTGAGCGAACTGCCTCGAAACTAGAGGATCTGCGCCAGCGGGCGTCCTCTGCTCGCCTCCCTGAAGGCGGCGAAGTCAGGTCCTCGGAATTGGCCTCCCGGTAGCTCCGTCGATTACCTGACGTTCACCGAACGCGGACTTCAAAGTGATTCGGACTTGGTAGTCGTCTCGAACGAGCGTCTTAAAGCCGCTCCCCGGATTGTATTCGGAGACAGCTGCGGAAATCGTTATCCGCCCGGGTTCCTCACGCACGCTCGGCTCTTCGACGATATCCAGTGCACCGGTATGGACTGAGATCTCAAGTTCGGTTTCACTTACCACCTTGTATCCATCGATCGGCAGTGAATGCCGAGTGTAGTGAGGCGTATTCAGATACTCGCCATACGTCCGAAGCGAAAAAGCCGCCAGGGCGATAAGCGCTGCGCCGATCGTAAACGCGACGAGGGCCCGTCGCCGGGCTGTCACCGGGACAACGCCGATGGCGACGTGAATTTGTGCGTGGCTCCACGTCGCAGCGTGGGACTACGTCCCCGTCGCGCCGCGGTACATCCGGCGGCGCGACGGGGAGGTTCGCCTTGGCTCATAGAGGTCTTCATGCACGCGCTGACGTCAGGAGCTTAACCTTGCCCTAGGGCACAGTCTTGACAGAAGAACCTGGCCGTTCCTCGCCTTCAACAAGCCGGAGACCAGCCTGCACTCTGATCTCTTGCCCGCGCTTGCCGAGCTCGTGGCCGATGCCGGCAAACGCGGACAAGTTCTGGTGACGACCCACGCTGAGCCTCTCGCTCGTGCGCTGGAGACGGGTGCTGGGACCTCCACCGTGCAGTTGACCAAGGAGGACGGCGCCACGGTGGTCGAGGACTGAGCCTCCGCCTGGTCTAAAGCGGATGAAGCGCCCGAAGGAACTCGTCGGCGAACGCCGCGATCGGCTGTAGGAAACCGTCGGGCTGGACGCCACCGATGAGAAGCGCGACGAACACGAGCCCGCCGACGATCCCGGCGATCGGTCTCTGCTCGACGCGCCAGCGGTCGGGCGCGGTCCGGAAGATCGCCATCGCCGCGCGTAGCTGCGCGATGAGGACGCCCAGCGTCCCGATGACGAGCGCGGTTCCCATCCACGGAGCGTACGAATACGCGATGAGCTCGACGAAAAAGTGTCCCGGGAACGCGACGAGCGGCGGCGCGCCGATCATCGCGAAGCCCCCGACGACGAAGGCGAGCGCGGCGAGCGGCGCGGTGGTCGCGCTGGGCCGGTCCGCGCCGGCGCGACGTTCGAGCGTCCCGGCGGCCAGGAGCTGTTGCGTCGCGGCCATGCCGGTCACGAGCACGATCGCCATCGCACCGATGATCCCCGGACCCGAAAGCGTGGCGATACCGACGAGCGCCTGGCCAAGGTTCGCGATCACCGAGTAGACGGCGACGCGGCGCAGCTCGGTCGAACCGGTCGCGAGGAACGCGCCGCCGAGCGCCGACGTGATGCCGAGCGCGAGGAGCAGATCCTGGACCTTTCCGATCTGCACGATGGCCGGGAGCAGACCGGAGAGGACCAGGATCTGCGCGAACGCGATGAACGTCGTTGGCACGAGGATGCCGAAGTAGAGCGCAAGCGCCGACGCGGGCACCTCGGATGCGAGCAGCGCCGCATGCGTGTGGAACGGGATGGCCGCGAGCTTGAGCGCGAACGCAACGACGAGGATCACGACGAGCAGTACGAACGTCGCGGGCGGCTGATCGCGTCCGAGGCTCGCGGATAGCGCGAGCGCCGCCAAACCGAGGCAACCGCCGAGCGCGACGAAGCTGAAGTGGCGGTAGGCGGCCTCCGCGCTCCGGTTCCGATGCACTTGAAAAGTGAAGGAGCCGACCGGGACGAGCAGCCCGAACAGCAGCACGGTGTAGATCGCGATCGGCGTCGTGAGCACCAGGACCGCCAATACCGCGGCGGCCACCACGAGGGCGGTGGGGAAGAAGTTGTACGCGGGCTCGTCGACCCACACCGCGAGCACCAACAAGGTCAGCGTCCCGAGCAGCACGACCGCCGCGAGACGTCCGAGCTCGGACATTCGCCAGGGAAGCTCGAGCACATCGCCGGTCGCATCCATGGGCATCAGCACGACGATGGCGATCGCCGCGGCGAGCGCCGCGACGGTCACCGTCCCCACGACGGCGAGACGTTTGCGCACGCCGAATGCGACGAGCGCGGCGATCCCGAGGAGCGCGATGACCTCGATCACGCCTCGTGCGCCGCCCGTTGATTCACGATGAGGAACGCGCCGGCCAGCGCGACCACGACCTGAAGCCACGACAGCAGCAGGGTCAGCGCGAGATGCGGACCGGGCACCTGGTGGACGAGCAGCTGCGTCCCGGTGAGCATGAGGAGCGCGCCGAGCGAGCCGCGGACGGCGCCACGCGCGGTCAGCAGGATCGCGATGCCCGACGACAGCAGCCAGAACGCCGCGACCTCGGTCGTCACTCCGCTCGGGTCGGGACCCAGGAGGTTCGTGTTGATCTCGTCGCCCGTCTCGGGACGCAGGAATGCGAACGCGGCCGTCGTCGTCACGGCCGCAACGATCGTTGCGAGCCACAGGCGCCATCCCGGATCCTCGCCGAACCGTGCGTCCCGGGCGGCAACGAAGAGGATCGCGGAGGCGACGAGCGCGGCGGAGCCCGAGACCATGACCTGTGCCGCAGCGAGCGTGCCGTCATCGATGAGATGCGCGGCGAGCGCGACGGCGAAGAAGGCGACCGCGGTGTAGCGCAGCTGACGCGCGCTGTTCGCCGCGAGCGTGGTGACGGCGACAATGGCGAGCAGCAGCATCAGCGCACCGCCCAGATCAGCAGCGTCGCGATCAGCAGAAGCGCGAGCCACACGCCGGCGCGTTCCTCGAACAGCGCGAAGACCGCCGAAGCCGTGGTGGCCGATCCGGCGAGCGCGCGGAAGGACGCCGACGCGATGGGGACGGGATCGGCGGCGCTGACGACCCTTTCGAGCCGCGTGCTGAGGGCGGTCAGCTCAGGCAGCACCACGCGCACGGCACGCGCGGTGACGACAAGCAGTGTCCCGACGACCGCGACGACCGGCACGAGCGTCACGAAGTCGTCGAGCCTCCGTGTGTTCGGACGGCCGAACGCTTCGGCCATCGCGTCGAAGAGCGGGAGTGAGAGCGCGAGCAGCACCATGACCGCGCTCAGGAACGAGGTGATCGAGGCGGATACGTCTAGGTCCGACGGCACGGCCGCGATGCTGAGCCGTCGCCCGGCGTGCGCGAGCTCGAGTCCAATGACCGCGCCGGTGGCGATGAGGGCGAGCACCAACGTTACGAGATCCGGCGTGTCGACGGCACCGAAACCGATCGTCAGCGCGCCGGCGACGATCACGGTGGAGCTCGCCATGGCTGTGATGTACGACCGATGGGGCGGCATCCAGAAACCGTCCGACACCGCGGCAAGCCCGCCACCGGCGAGTACGACCAGCGCACCGGCGAAGGCCGTCGACGACCCGGTCGCGAGCGCGATCCAGAGCGCCGCGAGGACGACGTCGTAGTGCGAGATGGCCCACTGCTCCGGCAACGCGAGCGACACGGCCGCCGCGTACGCGATGGTGAGTAGCGACGCGACGAGGATGAGATGGCTCCAGTGAATGAATGGGTACGCGAGGATGAACACGAGCACCAGGACCGAGATCGCGATGCGCCGTCGCAATCCCGGCTTCCCGCGACGTGCGATGAAGCGCAGCGCAAGCGCGGCGACCACGACGGCGATGAGCGCAGGCGAGTCGATCGCCGGGAGCCCGAGCGTCGCGAGGTCGATGCGTGTCACACCGAGGATGCGAGAGAGCACGAGCGTCGCGCCGAATCCCGCCGGCATCGTGAGCAGACCGCGAAGGCTCTCGCGCTCGCCGGCCTCTTCGTTCCGGTAACCCCACGGAACGAACGGATAGAGACCCGCGAAGAGCGCCGCACCGAGCGACGCCGCAACGATGACGCCCGGCGTCGCGGCCTCTGGCGAGATCGTGTCGAAGCGGAACGATGCGCCGCCGAATCGGGATAGGAGAAGTGCGGCGACGACGAAGCCCTGGACACCGCCGGCGAGATATCCGGTGATGCGCGCGACCGCCGCCGCGGGCGAGACGAGCACCGCGATGAACGACGTCAGCGCGGCGAGTGCACCCAGAATGACGATGTCGGCGATGAGGTCGTCGGTGACGGCGAGCGTGATGAAAACGAGACCGTTCAGGAGGATCACCGGTCGCAAGAGCTGGTGGCGCGCACTCACACGCGTCGTGGCCACCAGTGCGGCCGCGACGTACAGTGCGCCGATGGCGAGGCCGATCGCGGCGAGACCATCCAGTCGATACGAGGCTTGGATGGTCGGTCCTCCTACGGCCGACCATTCCCACAACGCGCGTCCAGCGGCGCGTTCGGGTTCGAGCGCGACATACATCAGCAATGGCGCAAGCCCCGCGATCGCGCAGCAGGCCGCGGCGAATGGGATGCGCCAGCGGAACGTTAATCGCGGCATGACAAATGCGAACGCGAGCGCGGATAGTGCCAGAGCCACGACGAAGATGATCAGTTCGGCTCGCACGGCCATTGGGTTAAGGTAGCCGAAGTGGATCTGCGCTTACTGCCGCAGCAGCAGCTGAAGGTCACTCCGAAACAGATCGCAGCGAATGCGATCTTGCAGCTGTCATCACTCGAGCTCCAGGACGTCATCAATCAAGAACTGCAGGAGAATCCCGCACTCGACCTCGAGGAGCAGCAGGTCTGTCCACTGTGCGGGCAGCCGCTTCCGGGACGCGTTTGCCTGAACTGCTTCGGCCTCGCGAAGGCACCGCGACAGAACGATCCCGAGACGGAGCCCCTCGAGGGCACGAGCCTCATGCAGCGCGACGAGGACGGCGATGAGTTCGATCCGGTCGTCCGCGCCGAATCGGAGCAGACGCTCGCGGAGTGGCTCTCGTGGAACGTGCGCGTCCTTCTCCCCGCGCGGTTGCTCCCGATCGCGGAGTACCTCATCGGAAACATCAACGAGGTCGGTTATCTCGATCCCGGTGTCACGATCGAGGACGCGGCGAACACGGTGAAGGTATCGGTCCCCGACGCGATGCGCGCGCTGCGCGCGATCCAATCGGTCGAGCCCTGGGGCATCGGCGCGCGCGACGTTCGCGAGTGTCTCCTCATCCAGATCGAGCACCTCGAGGAGATCGGCGAAGACGTCCCGCCGCACGTGCGCGACATCATCGCGGAGCATTTCCGCGAGCTCGGCGAGCACAAGTTCGGCGACGTCGCGCAGGCCCTGCGCATCACGCGTGACGAGGTCCAGGCGGCATGGGACTACATAAAGGACAACCTCAACCCGCACCCCGCGCAGGGCTTCGCCGCAGGACCGGACGGCACGAGCATCGGCGGCCGCGAGGTCGGCCTGCGCCCGGACGTGATCATCACGAAGTCGGAGGGCGGGCAGTACGAGGTCGAGGTCATCGAGTCACGACGCTTCTCGCTGCGCGTGAACCCCGTGTACCGCCAGCTGATCATGCAGCTGCAGGCCGCGCGCAAGGATGGCAGCACCAGCGCCGTCCCGATGAACGACGACGACCGGCAGCATATCCGCGAGTACGTCACGCGGGCGAAGTTCTTCATCGACAACATCAATCAGCGCCGGCAGACGATCCTGCGGATCACCGAAGTCATCGTCGAGTGCCAGAGCGACTTCCTCGAGCACGGGATCCAATCGCTGCGGCCGCTGACGCGGGCGGAGGTGGGTGAGCGGATCGGCATGCACGAATCTACGGTGAGCCGCGCGACCGCCGGCAAGTTCGTGCTGCTTCCCAGCGGACAGGTCGTGCCGTTCGCGATGTTCTTCACCGCCTCGCTCGGGACGAAGGACGTGATCAAGGAGATCATCGAGGCCGAGGACCAGGGGCGGCCCTTCTCCGATCAGGAGATCGTCGAGAAGCTCGCCGACAAGCACGGCATCAAGCTGGCGCGTCGGACCGTGGCCAAATACCGCGAGGAGCTGAAGATCCTTCCGGCGCGCCTGCGCAAGCACGCCTAGCCGCAGGGGCTAGCTCCGAGCGGGCGTCTTGAGCGAGCTGTTCCCCTTGGCCGGCGCCTCCCCGAGGACCTTCTTGATCTCATCCACCGCCGACGCCTCGATGTGATACCCGAACGAGGTGCGACGGACACCAGCTAGGTCCTTGCCCCGCAGCGCGTCGCGGAGGGCGTGCTCGCGCCAGCCGATGCGCTGGGCGAGCTCGCTCGTGGTCAGCCAGTCGCGGTCCTTGCTCTTCTGCTTCTCGGACGCGTCCGCCTTGGGCGCGCTCTTGGAGGCCTTCTGCGGTGGCACATCTCGAACGATACCCGGTTTGCCCGCTCCCGCCGTCCTGTTCTAAACTGCGCCCGAAGCGCTGCGGCCCCCTCCGTCGGGGCGGGCGCTTGCTTCTTGTAAATTCACTTTTCGGTGTAGCGGAGGGCTTCCTTGGACGCGCAACCCCTGCTTTGGGTCGTTCCTATCTCCGGACTGGTCGCGGTCGCGGTGGCCGCCTACTTCGCCTATGACGTCCTCCGCTCGCCGATCGGGACAGCTGAGATGCAGAAGGTCGCCGGTGCGATCTACGTGGCGGCCGTCGCGTTCATCCAGCGCCAGTACCGCACGATCTTCCTTCTGGCTCTTGGCGGCATGGTCCTCATCGGCGTCGTCATCTACTTCTTCGAGTCGGCGCCGGGCGTGGAGCCGCTGGAGCTCGCCATCCGCACGTCGATCGCGTTCTTCGTCGGCGCGATGTGCTCGATGGCCTCAGGCATCGTCGGCATGTTCGTCGCGGTGAAGTCCAACCTGCGGACCGCGGCGGCGGCGCAGCACAGCATCGGTGACGCGCTCCGGATCGCGCTCCGTGGTGGCGCGGTGTCCGGGATCCTCGTCGTCGGCCTCTCGCTCATCGGCGTGTTCGTCATGTTCATTGCCTACGGCGGCTTCCAGAAGCCGGACGAAGCGCCGTTCACCATCGTCGGCTTCGGCTTCGGCGCGTCGTTCGTCGCCCTGTTCGCGCAGCTGGGCGGCGGTATCTACACCAAGGCCGCGGACCTCGGCGCCGACCTCGTCGGCAAGGTCGAGGCTGGTATCCCCGAGGACGACCCGCGCAACGCCGCGGTGATCGCGGACCTGGTCGGCGACAACGTGGGCGACTGCGCCGGACGTGGCGCGGACCTCTTCGAGTCGACCGCGGCCGAGAACATCGGCGCGATGATCCTGGGCGTCGCGATCTACGCGGTGACGCAGAACGTCGCGTGGATCCTCTTCCCGCTGGTCGTCCGTGGCTTCGGCCTGATCGCGAGCGTCATCGGGATCTTCCTGGTCCGGGGCAACGAGAAGCGCGACCCGATGGGCTCGCTGAACTCTGGCTACTACATCACCATCGCGCTGTCGATCGTGGGGATGTACTTCGTCACGAACCAGATGCTCAACGAGAGAGGTGGCTCCCTCTACTTCTTCGGAGCGGGCGTCGTCGGCATCCTGACCAGCCTCGCCTTCGTGTACATCACGCAGTACTACACGTCCGGCAACTGGCGGCCGGTCAAGGAGATCGCTGAGGCGGCCAAGACCGGCCCGGCGACCACGATCATCTCCGGCGTCGCGGTGGGCTTCGAGACCACGGCCTCCTCGACGATCACCATCGCGATCGCGCTCTTCCTCTCCCACTGGCTCGGCGATCAGTGGGGTCAGGTCACTGGCCTCCCGCACGGGGGCATCTACGGGACGGCCGTGGCCACGATGGGCATGCTCATGAGCGCGGCGTTCATCCTCGCGATGGACACATTCGGACCGATCACCGACAACGCCGGCGGCGTCGCGTCCATGTCGCGCGCCTCGGAGGAGACGCGCGAGCGCACCGATCGCCTGGACGCCGCGGGCAACACCACGAAGGCGCTGACGAAGGGCTATGCCGTGGCGTCCGCCGCCCTCGCCGCGTTCCTCCTGTTCTCCGCCTATCTCGACAAGGTCGCGCAGCTGACCGGCAAGCCCTTCAACTCGGTCGACCTCGCGAAGGTCGACGTGTTCCTCGGCGGATTCCTCGGCGCGATGCTCGTGTATCTCTTCTCATCGCTCGCGATCCGCGCGGTGGGTCGCGCGGGCGCCGCGATCATCGAAGAGGTCCGGACCCAGTTCCGCGAGCACCCCGGGATCATGGCCGGTACCGAGGAGCCGAATTACGCGCGCGTCGTCGACATCACGACCGCGTCCGCGCTGCGCAACATGATCGCGCCGGGCCTCCTCGCGGTGGGCGCGCCGATCGTCGTCGGCATCCTGCTCAAGGCGGAGGCCGAGGCCGCGTTGCTGATGGTGGGCACGATGGCCGGCGTGATCCTCGCGACCGTCCTGAACAACGGCGGCGGCGCGTGGGACAACGCCAAGAAGTACATCGAGTCGGGGATGCTGAAGGACGAGAAGGGCAGGGTCCTGGGTAAGGGCACGCCGGCGCACGCGGCGGCCGTCGTGGGCGACACCGTCGGCGATCCCTTCAAGGACACCGCCGGCCCGAGCCTGCACGTCCTCATCAAGCTCCTCGCGACGATCACGCTCGTGCTCGCGCCGCTCTTCATTCCGTAATAAGAGGAGAAGCACCCCTCTCGGGATGCTCCTCCGTCGCTTGTGTGAGCGGCGAGTCCCGCCGGTCCAGAGATCTAGTCCCAGCGAGCCACGATCTGCCCGCTGGTCAGAAGCTCGATGCAGATCGGCTCACTGGTCCGGACCGGACCGATGTTCAACGTCCAGTGTCCGACGCCTGCGCCACCGTATGTTTGGATCGTCACGGTGAACGGCAGGCCACCGGGGACTGCAAGGCCACCCGGAATCCTGACAAACTTCCCGTCCGTCACGTGAAGGCTGATCGTGCCGTCGTCGGCGTTCCGCGACCAGCTCGTGACAGCACCGAAGATGTTGCCCGGGTAGCCTGGGGCGGAGCCCACGCGGTCGACGCAGTCGATATACCCTCGGGCCGTCCCATCGGAGAACAGCGTGGCTTCGATCGCGAACGTACTGACCCCCATCCCGTCAGTCATGATGGCCGTCCCGCCGCCGCTGATCATGCCAACCACGGTCGCGGCGTTGGTAACCATCGATTGCGACGCGAGCACCGCGAGCGCTAGCGAAATCGCTGCAGTGAGATTCATCAGCTTTCGCATGGTCTCTCCTTCACCTCCCAGAAAGCCACAGGAAATTAGCGCGCCCTCGGGAGCAGGGCATTACCAAGTCGTCATTTGTCGCCACAACTGTCATCCATTCACCGCATGTGTCTCCTGCCCTGGCACGGGGAGTGCGAACGGTCGGCCGTGCGTCCGGCCGCCTGGCTCGTCGTGCTCGCGCTCATGCTGGTCCCGTTTCCGTCGACTTCGTCGACGACCGCGCGCCCGATCGTCGTCGTCGCGGCGAACCAGTCCCTCAACTGGGCCGGCTACACGCAGGGCAGCATCGAGAAGGGCACGACCTTCCACTCCATCGCGGGTGAGTGGATCGTCCCGAAGGTCAAACAGCGGAATGCGGGCGAAGCCGAGTACTCCTCCAGCTGGATCGGTATCGGAGGCGGATGCCTCGACACCGCATGCACGCTCTTTGACACGACGCTCATCCAGGCCGGGATCGGGCACGACCTCGACGCCGCCGGGAACGTCGACTACTACGCCTGGTGGGAGACGATCCCCGCGCCGCTCGTCCGCACCGACCTCGCCGTACGCGCCAAGGACCACGTGCGCGTGGAGATCGTCGAGAGCACCGTCGTGCCGGAGCTCTGGACGATAACGATCGCGAACCTCAGCACCGGCGGCTCGTTCGCGACCACCCTGCCCTACACGTCGACGTACGGCACCGCGGAGTGGGTGATCGAGACGCCACTCGTGATCTCAGAAACTGGAAGCATCACTGTGGGACCGATGCCCGACCTGGCCATCGTCCACTTCGACAACGCAACGGCCAACGGGCTTCCCGCGAGTTTCGTCGTGGCCGAGCAGATGCAGCTCGTCGACTTCGACCTGTCGCTCATCGCCGCGCCGTCGCTACCCGATAGGGACGCGGACGGCTTCAACGACTGCACGTATCGGAAGTCGTGTCCGACGCCGGGCAAAGAGCTCCGCTAGGCCCTCCTCTCCATACTTCGACCAGAACAGCGCCGAAGGAGTCGATGATGGGTGCCTGGGGAGCCGGCAGCTTCGACAACGACGATGCGATGGATTGGGTCATCGGACTGACGGAAGGATCCGGTGACACCCTGCTTCGCGAAGCACTCGCTCCGGTGGTCTCGGCGGGCGACCGCGATCTCGAGGCGCCCGATTGCTCGATCGCGATCGCCGCGGCCGAATCGATAGCGGCCGCACGCGGGCGCCCGACCGCGTCGCTGCCCGAGGAGGTCGCGGAGTGGGTCACGAAGAAGCCCATCGTCGCGACAGACCTGGTCGTCCTCGCGAGCACGGCGGTCGACAGGATCGCTCGCAAGTCGGAGCTGAAAGACCTGTGGGAGGAGTCCGATTCTGCTGCTGACTGGCGCGCCGCGATGACCGATCTTCGCAAGCGACTTGATTAGCGCGGCCCGCGCGCTGCCGTGAACAGCATCGATCTCAACAGCGACCTCGGCGAGGGCGCGGGGACCGACGCACTGCTCATGCCGCTCATCAGCTCGGCGAACATCGCCTGCGGCGCGCACGCCGGTAACGAGTCGACCATGCGCGAGACGATCGCGCTTGCGCGTCGCTACGGCGTGGCCGTCGGAGCGCATCCCGGCTATCCCGATCGCGAGAACTTCGGTCGCGTCCCCATCCCGCTGTCCGACGACGAGCTCAGCGAGGAGATCGCGCGTCAGATCCGTCGGCTCCAACGGGTGGAACCCGACCTCAAGATCTCGCACGTCAAGGCGCACGGCGCGCTGTACAACCGGGCCGAGCGGGACGCCGCGGTCGCGAAGGCGATCGTCGCCGGTGTGAAGAAGGTGTTCCCGGCGCCCACCGACGTCGCGCTGTACGCGCCGCCGCGGTCGGCGATGGTCGACGCCGCGCGCGAGGCCGGTCTGCGCGTCGTGCGCGAGGGGTTCGTCGATCGCGCGTACGAAGCCGACGGCACCCTGCGCTCGCGCAAGCTCGCGGGCGCGCTGCACACCGACCCACAGGTCGCGGCGAAGCAGGCGCTGTCCTTCGTGCGCGACGGCGGCGTGCGCGCGCACGACGGTTCGTTCCTCGAGCTCTCCGTCGAGACCCTCTGCCTGCACGGCGACACGCCCGGCGCGCCAGCGATCGCGGCCGCGGTGCGCGCGGCGCTGGCGGGCGCGGGCGTGAAGATCCGAGCGGCCGTCATCTGGCCGTGAAGCCGCGCGTCGTCCCGTTCGGTGAGGGCGCGCTGCTCGTCGAGCTCGGGGATGAGTTCCAGGAGAACGTCGTCAGCTGGGCGCGCGGCATCGCGGACTACTGGGAGACCATGTTCAAGCTCGGTCCCGCCGTCCCGGCATACACGTCCGCGCTGCTTCGCTTCGATCCGCTGCGCACGGCGCCGGCCGAGGCCGAGCAGGTGGCGCAGACGATGCTCGCGCGTGGCCAGTTCATGCTCATCGCCGGCAACAAACCGGAACGCGTCACCCTGGTCCCTACGACGTACGACGGACCCGATCTCGCTGAGACAGCCGAGCGTTCGCACCTGAGCGTCGAGCAGCTCATCGCCCTTCACTCCGAGCGCGAGTACACCGCGTACTTCCTGGGATTCCTGCCCGGCTTCGCGTACTGCGGTCGCCTGGATCCGCGCATCGTCGCGCCGCGCCTCGAGCGTCCGCGCGAGCGTGTGCCCGCGGGCTCGGTCGCCATCGCCGATGGCCAGACCGCGGTCTATCCGCTCGCGTCACCCGGAGGGTGGCGACTCATCGGCCGGACCGATCTGGCGATGTTCGACCCCACCGCCGCCGATCCGGTCCGCATCCGCGCCGGCGACCGCCTGCGCTTCGTCCGGCTGTGATCCGGATCGCCGAGGCAGGCGTGCGCTCGACCGTGCAGGACCGCGGACGCCTTGGCCATCTGCGCTCGGGCGTGCCGCCCGCCGGCGCAGCCGATCCATTCGCGCTCGCCGCCGCGAATGCGCTCGTCGGAAACGCTGACGACGCCGCCGGCATCGAGATCATCGGCTCGCCCTTCCGCTTCACCTGCGATGACGCACGCGTCGTCGCGGTCGCCGGCCGCGAAGTCTCGCTCGCGACCCGCTCGCGGCTGCCGGGATGGGGCTCGATATTCGTGCGTGCGGGACAGACGGTGACCGTGCATGCCGGCGAGCGGACGCGCTTCGCCTACCTCGCGGTGAGCGGCGGGATCGCGACGACGCCGATCCTCGGATCGCGCGCGTCGTATCTCCCCGCGGGTCTCGGCGCGCCGCTGCGGGCGGGAGACGCTCTTCCGCTCGGCGATGCGGACGCGGGACCGGAGGACGCCGCGAGGCGCGTCGAGCCGACCGCGTACGACGGGCAGGTGCGTGCGATGGCCGGACCGCACGACGATCGCTTCGAGCGCGACGCGATCGCGCGCTTCTTCGGCGCGGCGTTCATCATCGAAGTGGCGAGCGACCGTCAGGGTGTCCGTCTTGGCGGCGTGCCGATCGCGCCGCGCGCCGGTGAGCTACAGAGCTGCGGGGTCGTCGCAGGTGCGGTGCAGGTGCCCCGGGGCGGCGCGCCGATCGTGCTGCTCGCGGATCATCAGACGACCGGTGGCTATCCCGTGATCGCGACGGTCATCGCCGCCGATCTCGGAAAGGTCGCGCAGCGGGTGCCCGGCGAATCGCTCCGCTTCTATCGCGTCGCGCGCGACGAGGCGCTCGACGCTCTGCGTGCGGAACGTCGTGCACTCGATGGCGCGCGCATGACCGCCTGACGCAGCTCGACCATCTCCAGCGCCGCGTCCATCCACTCCGCGCCCTTGTTGCCCTCCGACCCGCCCGCGCGCTCGCGCGCCTGCTCGATGGAGTCGCAGGTGAGGAGGCCGAAGGCGATCGCGGTGGGGTAGGTGAGAGTGAGATCCATGAGGCCTTTCGCCACGGCGTGCGCGATGTACTCGAAGTGCGGCGTCTCACCGCGGATCACGCAGCCGATCGGAACGATCGCGTCGTAACGGCCCGTGTCGGCGAGCAACGCGACCCCCGCGGGGAGCTCGAACGAGCCCGCGACCTCGAAGAGATCGACGCTCGCGCCAGCGTCCGCCGCGCGCCGGGTCGCGCCGCCCTCGAGCGCGAGGGTGACCTCCTCGTTCCATCGCGCGCGAACGATCGCGACCCGGGCACCGCGGCCCGCGCCCACTCGCTTACCGGCACGTGTCTTTCCGGTCGCCATCACTCGCACTCTATCGGGGGCTCGCCGTCGCATCCCGCGTGCCCTAACGTTCAATCAAGGAATGGACGACCCCCGGCTCGTCGCGCTCGGCCTTGTCCCGCCTCCGCCTGGTCAGGAAACGGCGGAGGGAAATCCGGCCGCACCGGCGTCGCCGCCGACCACGCCCGACTGGGAGCCGGCGCAGCAGTCGCAGTACATGCCGTCGCCGAATCCGTTTTCGGCAGCAGCGAGCACGATCCCGGACTACCCCGACCCCTTCACCAGTCCGCCCGCCGCGCCGCCGCCCGCGCCGGCGCCGCCGCAGCCGAAGGTGCCCTCGATCTTCAACTCGCCCAACTCGCCGTTCTCGTACGTGCCATCGGCGGTCGCCCCCCCGGCGCCTGAGGCACCGACCACCGCACCGTCATGGACGCCGGCCGCCGCCCAGAGAGAGACCCCCGCCGCACCGAGCCCCTTCACATCGCCGAACAGTCCGTTCAGCGTCAGCGCCGCGCCGACCCCGTACACCGCGCCGGCCGCTGCGCCTCTCACCAAGCAGGACAAGAAGGCGGCACTTCGCGCGATCGAAGAGGCGAAGAAGGCCGCGAAGATCGCGGAGGAGAACGCGATCAAGGCCGCGAAGATCGCTGAGGAAGACGCCAAGCGGAACGCGAAGCTCGCGGAGGCGCAGGCGAAGATCGACGAGCGCGAGGCCAAGATCGCCGAGCGCGAAGCGAAGAAAGCCGCAAAGCAAAAGAAGCCCGCGGCGCAGGAGACCGCGGCGGCGCCGGCACCGGCTCCCGCATGGGTACCGGCACCGGCGAAGCCGTTCGTTCCTCCGGCCATCGCGGCGCCTCTGGCTCCCGCGAGACCACCGGCCTACCTCGAGCTCATGGCCGCCATCGGGAAGCATCCCGCCGTCATCCGCAAGGACGTCCGCTTCGGCTACTTCGGTCGCGCGCGCCTCGAGCTCGCGCCGACCGGGTTCGCGCTGGTCGGACTGCGCACCGGCACGGCATACACCTGGAACGAGGTCAAGGACGTTCAGGCCAGCCGCGGCAACCTCGTGATCAAGACCGAGGCCGACCGCGAGCGGGTCGTCAAGACGAAGGAAAGCACGACGACGCAGCCGTACGTCGAGAAGCTGACGCGTTCGCTGGTCGTGTCCATCGACGGCGCGGCCGAGCCTGGGCTCGCGCCGTACGTCGCGAAAGTGATGCAGGACATGCGCGCGCAGACGTTCAACTACCACGCGACGTCGTGGCTCGAATACGAGAACGCGATGGAGCGGGTGCGCGGCGAGTTCGCCGAGCACGACGATCCGTTCGTCCCCGCGGTCGCCGGCGCGTTGTTCGGGTTCACGTTCTTGGCGGGCCTCTTCATCCTCCCGGAGATCGTCAACCTCGCGTCCGACATCCGGCCGCCGGCCGGGTCCGGCGCTTTCGTCATCCAGCCGCGCTATTCGTGGCTCGACATTCGAAGCTTCGTCATGGCCATCGGGCTCTCCGCACTGGCAACGCGCCTGGTGCTGCGCCTCGGCCTTGGATCGTCGGCGATCGCATGGGCCCGCGGCAGCGTCCGCGGCTGGCACACGACCGGTCCGCGTCCGCTGCGCATCGCGACACGAGAGCTCGCACGGCTTCTGCTCGGCACGGCCGTCGCCGCCGGCGCGCTCTTCTTCGGATTCGCCGCCTACGCGCCGACGGTCGCGTCGACCCTCGTCATCGACAGCGCGGGGCTTCGCGAGGTCGTGCCGCTGCCGATCATCGGCATCGACAAGAAGTGGTCCGAGGTCACCGACGTGCAGAAGAGCGAAGGTCCGGGGCGCCTCGAAGGCTTCGGCGTCACGGTGATCTTCAGCGGCGGGCGTTGGATCACGACCATCGATCACGATCTGTCCGGTGGGACCGACGGTCAGCTGCTGAAGAGCGCGACCAGCCTGTGGCAGAACGCGACGCGCTAGCCCTAATTCGCCTCGTCCGCGACCACGCTGAGCAAGTGACCCATCTTGTCGCGCTTCGTGTTGAGATATGAGCGGTTCGTCGCGTTCGCCGGGATCTCGATCGGGATCCGCTCGACGATCTCGAAGCCGTACAACGAGACCGACGCCTTTTGCGGATTGTTCGTCATGATGCGCGCGCGGCGCACACCGAGGTCCATGAGGATCTGGACGCCGATCCCGTACTCGCGGTGGTCCGCTTTGAAGCCCAGGCGCTCGTTCGCCTCGACCGTATCGAGGCCCTGATCCTGTAAGGCGTAGGCCCGGAGCTTGTTCATGAGACCGATGCCGCGCCCCTCCTGCCGCAGGTAGAGGAACACGCCGCGGCCCTCTTTCGCGATCTGCGCGAGCGCGGCGTTCAGCTGGTCGCGACAGTCGCAGCGCTGCGAGCCGAACACGTGACCGGTGAGGCACTCCGAGTCGACGCGGACCAGGACCGGCTCGCCACTCGCGACATCGCCCATCGTCAGCGCGATGTGCTCTGCCTCGGTGTTACCGAACCTCGCCCGATAGCCGTGGACCGTGAACTCGCCGTACTCGGTCGGGAGCTTCGCGCTCGTGACCCGCTCGACCAGCCTCTCCTTCGACATCCGGTGCGCGATGAGGTCCTTGACCGTGATCATCTTCAGCCCGTGGCGCTTCGCGAAACGCTTGAGCTCGGGCAGGCGCGACATGGATCCGTCGGGGTTGGTGATCTCACAGATGACGCCGACCGGCTGAAGACCGGCGAGCTGGCAGAGGTCCACCGCGGCTTCGGTCTGGCCGGCGCGCACGAGCACGCCTCCCTCACGGGCGCGCAGCGGGAACACGTGGCCGGGCTTGACGAGGTCATGGGCCTTCGCGTTCGGGTCTGCGAGGACGCGGATCGTGCGGGCGCGGTCCGCCGCGCTGATGCCGGTCGTGATGCTCTCGCGTGCGTCGACGCTGACGCTGAACGCTGTGCCGAGCCGGGCCTCGTTGCGTACCACCATCTGCGGCAGGTCCAGCTGCTCGAGCCGTTCGGTGGTCATCGGCACGCAGATGACGCCGCTCGCGTACCTGCGGATGAACGCGACCATCTCCGGCGTGCAGGCCTCGGCGGCCATCGTGAGGTCGCCCTCGTTCTCGCGGTCCTCGTCGTCGACGACGATGACCATCCGGCCGGCCGCGATCTCGGCGATGGCCTCGTCGACGGTGCTGAACGGTGGCTGTGGCGAAACGACCCGCGGATGGCGCGCGATCTTCTTCGAGCGCGGGATCTTGGTGGCGGCGCGAGCCTTCGTCATAAGACCAGTTTAGTTCACGACTTGCGAAGCAAACGCTCCACGTACTTCGCCACGATGTCGACCTCGATGTTGACGGCCTCGCCGACGCCCAGCGCGCCGAGCGTCGTGCGCTCGGCGGTGTGGGGAATGAGCGCGACCTCGAAATATGTCTTTCCGAGACCCGCGACCGTGAGGCTCACGCCGTCGATCGTGATGAAGCCCTTCATGACGACGTAGCGCGCCGTCGCCTTCGGCAGAGCGAAGCGCAGTCGCGCGCCCTGGCCCTCCGCGCGCCGCGCGACAAGCTTGGTCGTCCCATCGACATGGCCCTGCACGAGATGGCCACCAAGCGCGGTTTCCGGCGTCGCCGCCCGTTCGAGATTCACGCGGCTGCCGCGCATGAGGCTCGCGAGCGTCGTGCGCGCGAGGGTCTCGGGCACGACATCCGCGGCGAAGCCGCGATCGTCACGGTCGATCACGGTGAGACAGGCGCCCGCGACGTTGATGCTGTCGTCGACCGAGAGGCGGTCGAGGACCCGAGCGCAGGCGACCTCGAGCCGCGAGCCCGACCTCGTCCCGCCCACGTGCCGCACCGTCCCGAGCTCCTCGACGATGCCGGTGAACACTAGAGGTCTCCTTCGATCGCGACGTCTTCGCCGAAGCGTCTCACACGCACGTTCTTCAGGTCGGCGGTCGCGGTGACGCCCGCGAGCGCGGGCGGTCCTTCGCCGCCGGCGATCGGCGCGGTGATGATCATGAGGCGATCCGCGAGTCCCGTGCGCACCAGCGCGCCCGCGACACGCGGGCCGGCCTCGGAGAGGACGGTGTTCACGCCGTGCTCGCCCAGCCAGCGCATCGCCGCGCCCAGGTCCAGGCCACCATCCGAACGAGGCAGCGTCGCGAGCAGCACGCCCGCCTCGCGAAGCTTGTTCGTGCGACGAGCATCGGCGTCGCGCGCGACGAAGAGCACCGTGTGCTGCGGGTCCTTGGCGCGGACCACCTTCGCGGTCGGCGGCGTTCGCGCGTCGGTGTCGACGATGACGCGCAATGGGTCGCGGCCTCTGACCTCGCGAACGGTCAGCGCGGGATCGTCGGCGAGGACGGTCCCGATGCCGACGAGCACCGCGTCCGATCGATCGCGGAGTCGATGCACTTCACGCAGCGCGCGCTTGCCGGTGAGGTACCGGCGGCCGGGAGCGGTCACGCGACCGTCGAGCGTCGTCGCGAGCTTCACCAGGACGAACGGGCGTCCGCGGCGCACGCGGCTGACGAAGCCCTCGTTCAGCCGCAGCGCCTCCGCTTCGAGGACGCCCTGGTCGACCTCGATGCCCGACGCCTTCAGCTGGCGAAAGCCCTTGCCATCGGTGCGTGGGTCCGGGTCGCGCATGGCGGCGACCACGCGGCGCACGCCGGCCTTCACGATCGCGTCGACGCAGGGGGGCGTGCGGCCGTGGTGGGCGCAAGGCTCGAGCGTCGTATACAGCGTCGACCCGCGCGCGGCGTCGCCCGCCTTCAGCAGCGCGTTCACTTCGGCGTGCGGCTCGCCCGCGGCGCGGTGATGACCCTCGCCGACGATCTCGCCACCGCGCACCACGACCGTGCCCACCATCGGGTTGGGGCTCGTCCGTCCCGCGGCGCGTGCCGCGAGACGCAGCGCGCGTCGCATATAGGTGGTGTCGTCGTCAGCCATCGGTTGTAGTCTGCGGCCTCGTGGCCACCGATCACGCGGCCGACATCCCGTGACGCTGAGCGCGGCGGCGCCGACGCATCCCGGCCACGAGCTCCGCGACTCGGCGCTCCGCCAGCTCGACAGCGCGGCGCGCGCGCTGAACCTCGATCCCGGCATGCACAAGTTCCTGCGCACCCCGGAGCGCACGCTGATCGTGTCGGTCCCGGTCCTCCTCGAGGAGGGGCAGCTCGAGGTCTACACCGGGTACCGCGTGCAGCACTCGACCGGCCGCGGTCCCGGGAAGGGCGGCATCCGCTTCCATCCCAGCGTCACGCTCGAAGAGGTCGAGGGCCTGGCGATGCTCATGACCTGGAAGTGCGCGGTCACGGACCTGCCGCTTGGCGGCGCCAAGGGCGGTGTCGCGGTCGATCCGCACAAGCTCACGCGCCGGCAGGTCGAACGACTCACGAAGCGATACACGGCCGCGATCCTTCCGATCATCGGACCTGAGCGCGACATCCCCGCGCCTGACGTGAACACCGACGAGTCCACGATGGCCTGGATCGTCGACACCGTGACGATGATGACCGGCCAGCATTCGCCGGAGGTGGTCACCGGCAAGCCGATCGAGCTCGGCGGATCGCGCGGGCGCACGGAGGCCACCGGGCGCGGCGTCGCATTCGTGACGCTCGAAGCGCTCAAGCGCGCGGGCCGCCGACCCGAGAACACGCGCGTAGCGGTGCAGGGTTTCGGCAACGTCGGCAGCGTCACCGCGAAAGGCCTTGCGGAGGCCGGCTGCAAGATCGTCGCGGTCTCCGATGTGAGCGGCGGCTACGCAGCCCCGAACGGGATCGACATCCCGGCCGCGATCGAGCACGTGCGCCGGCACCCGAAGCGACTTCTCGAAGGTCTGCCGGGTCTGTCCAAGATCAGCAACGCCGAGCTTCTCGCGATGGACGTCGACGTGCTCGTTCCCGCGGCGCTCGAGGGCCAGATCACCTCGGCCAACGTGCATGAGATCCGCGCGAAGATCATCGTCGAAGGCGCGAATGGCCCGATCACCGCCGACGCGGATCGCACGCTCGCGGATCGCGGCGTGACGATCATGCCCGACATCCTCGCGAACGCCGGCGGTGTCGTGGTGTCGTACTTCGAGTGGGTGCAGAGCCGCGCGCAGT
>DASYUC010000124.1:0-75411 GCA_036001645.1 Candidatus Limnocylindria bacterium | reverse complement strand
TCGCCTACCGGTCGACGTCGACTACGCCTCGGAGTTCCGCTATCGCGGGCCGGTGCTCGCTCCGAGCACCGCGGTGCTCGCGATCTCTCAATCCGGCGAGACGGCCGACACCCTGGCGGCGATGCGGCTCGCGCGCGAGCTCGGCTGCCGCCCGGTGTCGATCTGCAACGTCAAGGGCTCGACGGTCGTGCGCGAATCCGAGGCCGTGATCCTGACCCACGCGGGCCCCGAGATCGGCGTGGCGTCGACCAAGGCCTTCGTCGCGCAAGTGATCGCGGGTTTCATGTTGGCGGTGCGGCTCGGTCGCGCGCGCAAGACGCTCACCGTCGAGCGCGGGCGCGAGCTGCTCGACGAATTGCGCCGTCTGCGGCCGCGTCTCGAAGGCTTGTTGTCGGAGCGCACCGTCGACGCCGTGCGCGCGATCGCGGCGAAGCACGTCAAGGCGAAGGGTTTCTTCTTCCTCGGCCGCGGCGTCAACTTCCCGGTCGCTCTCGAAGGCGCGCTGAAGTTGAAGGAGATCTCCTACGTCCACGCCGAGGGCTACGCGGCGGGGGAGATGAAGCACGGACCGATCGCGCTGATCGAACCCGGCATGCCGATCGTCGTGATCAACAGCCCCGGCAAGGTCGCGGACAAGGTGCGGTCGAACATCGAGCAAGTGAAGGCGCGCGGCGGCCACGTGATCGTCGTGGGCGCCGACCGCGAGAGCCTGGAGCTCGCCGACGACGCGATCGAGGTGCCCGAGACCGACGAGTACCTCTCACCGGTGCTCAACGTCGTGCCGTTGCAGCTCTTCGCGTATCACCACGCCCTGCTGCGCGGTTGCGACATCGACAAGCCGCGCAACCTCGCGAAGAGCGTCACCGTCGAGTGAGTCCGGCCGGCACCGAGGTGGGCATCGACATCATCGAAACGCACCGCATCCGCGGCGTCCTCGAGAAGCACGACGCGCGTTTCCTGCAGCGCGTGTACACGGAGTGGGAGCGCATGTACTGCCGGCGGAACGTGCTGCATCTCGCGGGACGGTGGGCGGCGAAAGAGGCCGTCTCGAAGGTCCTCGGTCTCGGCGTGCGCGGCGTCGGTTGGCGCGAGATCGAGATCCGCCGAACGCCCTACGGCCAGCCCACGGTCACACTTCACGGCCGCGCGGAGCAGCGGCGCCGCGCGCTCGGTCTGAGCGAGCCGCTGACCGTGAGCATCTCGCACATCCGCGACCTCGCCGTCGCGGTCGCGGTGGGCGTGCGCTGACCTCCCCGAGCCAGGTCCTCGATGCGCGGATCGTTCGCACGTCGCTCCGTCCGCTCCCGCCGGATGCTGGGAAGGAGGCGCGCGGGCGCGTCCTCATCATCGGCGGGTCCCACCGCTATCCCGGCGCGGTGCTTCTCGCGGCACGCGCGGCCCTGCGCTGCGGCGCGGGCGTCGTCACGGTCGCCGCGGCGCGCTCGGTGGTGGAGATGGTCGCGGGTCAGGATCCCAACGTGACGTTCTTTCCGCTGGCGGAGGCGCAGCCGGGCGTCGTCGCGACCGGCGCGGCCGCGCAGGTGACGCCGATCTTCGGCGACAAGATCCGCGCGATGCTGATCGGCCCGGGCCTGGCGCACGCCTCTGGCACGGACGACTTCGTGATCGCCCTGCTGCGGAACGCGAAGGCGATGGGCACCGTGATCGACGCCGACGGACTGAACGCGCTCGCGCGCACCGAGGATTGGATGGGAGCGTTGCCGCGGGCCACCGTCCTCACACCGCACGACGGCGAGGCCGCGCGGCTCGCTGGACGGGTCGTTCCGACCGGCGTGGCGCGCGTCGCTTTCGCCGAGCGCTACGCCGACACGTGGAAGGCGGTCGTCGTCCTCAAGGGCGCGGTCACGGTCGTGAGCGACGGCAAGCGCACGTACGTGCACGACTCCCCGAATCCCACGCTCGGCGTCGGCGGCTCGGGCGACGCGCTCGGCGGGGCGGTCGCGGCCTTCCTCGCGCGCGGGCTCGCGCCGCTCGCGGCTGCGGCGGCCGCCGTGTGGGTCCATGGCCGCGCCGGCGCGCTGCTCGCGGCGGAGGTCGGTGAGTCCGGCGCGCTCGCGACCGACATCGTCGACGCGATGCCACGCGCCCTGCGCGAGATCCTGTCCAAGTGAGCGTCTCCATTTGAGCATCTCCGTGCCGCTGCGCTCGACCGTCGTCGACGTCGATCTCGACGCGATCGCCTCGAACCTCGTCGCACTGAAGAAGAGAGGCGGCGGCGACGTCATCGCGGTCGTGAAGGCCGATGGCTACGGCCACGGCGTCGAAGCCGTCTCGGAGACGCTCGTCGAAGCGGGCGCGGCGATGCTCGCGGTCGTGACGGTCGAAGAGGCCCTGGTCATCCGACGCGCTGGCATCGCCGCGCCGGTGCTCGTGCTCTTCGGCGCGTCGGACCGCGCGGAGGCCGAGGCTGCCGTTGCGGCGGACTGCGCGCTCGTCGCGTGGGACGAGGGGCGCGCACGCCTCTACGACGAAGTCGCGGCGGCCGCGGGCCGGACCGCGCGCGTTCACTTCAAGGTGGATACGGGGCTTACTCGGCTCGGCGCACCGGTCGCGGAGACGCCGGCGCGCCTCAAGGCGATCCGCGAGCTCCGTCATCTCGAGGTCGAGGGGCTGTTCACGCACCTCGCCACCGCGGACGAGCCCGACGTGACGGACGACCGCATGCAGCTCGCGCGTTTCGCGGACGTGCTGCGCGGCGTCGGCGATCCGCCCCGGTGGGTGCATGCCGCCGCGAGCGCGGGCGTCGCCGCCTTCGGCCCGATCCCGGGCTGCACGGCGATCCGGCCCGGCCTCTCGCTCTACGGTCTGCACACCGCGTCGCACCTGGGAGGCGCGCTCGCGCTCCAGCCGGCGCTCGAGTGGCGCTCGCGCGTGCATCGCGTGGCCGCCGTCCCGAAGGGGACCGGCGTTTCCTACGGCCTCGAGTACCGGCTGCCGCGCGATGGCCGGATCGCCACCGTACCGGTGGGCTACGGCGACGGGCTCCAACGCGTGCTGGGCAGGCGCGGCCGGCTGCTCGCCGGCGGGCGAGCCCTGCCGTTCGCCGGACGCGTCTGCATGGACCTCGTCATGCTTGACGTCACGGACCTTCCCGCGACGCGCGAAGGCGACGAGGTGGTGATCATCGGAACTCAGGACGGCGCGAGCCAGACCGCGGAGGACCTGGCCACCGCGGCCGACACCATCAACTTTGAGATCGTCGTCGGTATCCGCCGCCGCGTCCCGCGGCGCTACCACCGCGGCGGCCGCGTCGTCGCGGTGCGGACGCTCGCCGACGGCTACCGGCGCCTGTGAGCATGCCGCGCCGCGTCTCCCTTCTTCTCGCGGCCGCTCTCATCGGCGGCGCGTGCCTCCCACCGCAGAGTGCGCCGGACCGCTCGCCGTCGCCCGGCGCGAGCGCGACCTCGTCCGCGAGCGCGAGCGGCACGGTGGTCGTGCCGGTCGCCTCCGACATGAGCGCCGCGCTGCTCGCCAAACCGCTGCCGGAGGCGAACATCTTCGACCTCACGCGGCGCATGCGGGGCCGCGACGGGCAGCCCGCCGCAGAGTTCCAGCCCGTGCGCGCGGCCGCGCCGGTGGAGGATGTCGGCACGCAGGTCCCGTTCTGGACCTACGACTTCGCGGTGAAGAAGCCGACGAAGATCACGGCGACACTACGCGTGGTGAGCGATCACGCGAAATGGTGGGTGCAGAACGATGTGACGTTCGACCTGGAGCAGCTCCGCGCGAGCGTCACCTCATTCGAGACGAAGGTCTATCCGACGAACCGCAGGCTGTACGGCGAGGAGTGGACGCCAGGGGTCGATTCAGATCCCCACATAAACATCCTCATCGCGCGGATACCGGGTGCGGCGGCCGGCTATTTCAATTCGTCGGACGAGCTCCCGCTCTGGGTGAACGAGTTCTCGGCCGAGCGCGAGATGGTGTACATCAACTCCCTCGCCGCCCATCCTGGGACGCCCTACTTCAGCTCGGTCGTGGCGCACGAGTTCTGCCACATGATCCAGTACGGGAAACGCAAGCGGTCCTCCGTGTGGTTCAACGAGGGGCAGGGCCAGCTCTGCGAGCAGGCCAACGGGTTTCCGGTCCAGCACGCGCAGACGTTCCTGCAATTGCCGGACACGCAGCTGAACGACTGGCCGGAGCTCGAGCAGTCGCAGGCGCATTACGGGCTTTCGTATCTCTTCCTCGAGTTCTTGCGCCAGCAGGCCGGCGGCGACGATCTCATCAACGCGTTCATGTCGCGCGGCATCGATACGCCCGCAGATCTCGACGCGGTGCTTCGCGCGCGCGGACAGCGTGGCCTCGAGGAGCTCTTTGCGGATTTCGCTGCGGCGAACGCCTTCATCGGATCGTCCGCAGAGGCGCGCTACAGCTATCCGAGCGGACTCGCCGCGCGCACGCCCGCCGGCCCGACGGATCAGGATCGCGTGACGCTGGGCAATACGGTGAATTCGAGCACGCACGAGTACGCGGCGCGCTATGTCGAGTTGCCGCGCGCCGCGATGAAGATCCACTTCGACGGAGGACGCCAGACGAAGCTGCTTCCCACCGATCCGCATTCGGGCAAGGCGATGTGGTGGTCCGATCGGGCGGATGGGCTCGACAGCCGGCTCACGCGCAACGTCGATCTGCGCGCGGCGACGCGGCCGATCCTGTCGTACTGGACGTGGTACGACATCGAGAAGGACTACGACTACGCGTACGTCGCGGTCTCGACCGACGGCGGCGCGCGCTGGACGACGCTCTCCGCGCCCGCCACCACGACGGACGACCCGAACGGGAACAACCTCGGGAACGCCTACACCGGCGTCTCCGGCGGCGGGAGGGCGCCCGCGTGGATCCAACAGGAGGTCGATCTCTCGCCGTACGCCGGCAAGGAGATCCAGCTTCGATTCGAGTACGTGACGGACGCCGCACTCAGCCTCCAGGGTATGGCCGTCGACGACATCGCGATCTCCGGCGTGCTGAACGACGACGCTGAGAACGACAACGGCTGGATGGCGGAGGGCTTCGTCCGCTCGACGAACCTCGTCGCGCAGCGGTTCGTCGTGCAGCTACTGCGCTTCACGTCTACCGGAACGACGGTGGACCGGCGCAGCGTCGACGCCGGGACGCTGGACCTCGACGTCGACACCTCCAGCGATCGGCGCGCTCCGCTCCTCGCCGTGACCGGCTTCGCGGTACGGACGACGGAGGTCGTCCCATTCAGCGTCTCGGTCGAGCGCCGATGACGCGCGAGCGCCAAGCGCCTGCGCCGGGGGTGAAGCCGGTGCGATACGGCGTCATCCCGGCTGGCGGACTCGGCACGCGCTTCCTCCCGATCAGCCGCGCGGTCCCGAAGGAGCTCATCCCGGTGGTCGACACACCGGTGATCGAGCTCGTCGTGACCGAGATGACCGCCTCGGGGATCGAGCGCGTGGTCCTGGTCGTCGGACCGGGAAAGGAATGGATCGAGGCGTACTTCAAGCCGAACCCGCGCATCGAGGCGCGGCTCGCAGCCGACATGCGGACCGAGGATCTCGCGCTCCTGAAGCGGGCCGAGCGGCTCGCCCAGGTGAAGTCCGTCCTGCAGGCGGAGCCCAGGGGCAACGGGCATGCGGTGCTCCAGGCGCGCGCGCTCATCGACGACGAGCCGTTCGCGATGCTATGGGGCGACGACATCATGCTGGGCGAGGAGCCCGCGCTGATGCAGCTCATCAAGGCGCGCGAGCGCCTGGGTGGCGGGAGCGTCATCGGCTGCATCCGGGTGGGAAAGAAGGACATCAGCCGATACGGCGTCGTCGCCGGTACCGAGGTGGACGAGGCGACGCGGCGGGTGATCGGCATCGTCGAGAAGCCGGCGCCCGAGGAGGCGCCCAGCGATCTCGCGGCCGTCCATGGCTACGTCCTGGAGCCGGAGATCTTCGAAGTGCTCGCGCGGCAGCGGCCGGGCCGGGGCGGCGAGGTGTGGCTCACCGACGCTGTCGCGGAGCTGGCCCGGAAGGGCGCGCCGGTCTGGGCGGTCGAGCTGAAGGGCCAGCGCTACGACTGTGGCGACAAGATCGGCTACGTGACCGCCTTCGTGGATGCGGCGCTGGGCCGGAACGACACCGGCCCTGCGGTTCGGGCCCATTTGGAGGGCCTCGGCTGGAAGGCACCCCGCGTGCGATAACCGTCCAGTTGCCCGCCTAAACAGGCTCACAGACGGCTAAACGTCGCCTCCGGACCCTCTGCTAGCATCTAAGGCGTTCCCCCTCAGTACACCTAAGGCATTGCCATGCCCGCATCGTGAGGGGGTGGGAGGGTCGGGAAGCTGCACCGGATACCGGTCTCTGAGCTGCTGCGCGTCGCGTCGCTCGCGCTGCTCACGCTGTGCGTCTTCGGTGCCTCGTGGGCGCTCGTGTCCGGCGCCGAGCACGGTGCCATTGCGGCTCCGGCCGACGCCGCTCGTGTCGCTCCGGTATCGCGGTCACTGCCGCGGGACGTCCCGCCGCCCGCCCCGGCGCACCTACGCATCATCGCGCCGAGCGTGCAGCTGACGCTCGTCGACGCCAACGGCATCACCCCGCTCCGGGCTCCGCGCGCGGCCACCGTCGCCGAGGCGCTGGCCGTGAACGGCATCGAGCTCGGCCCCCAGGACCGGGTCGACACAGCGCGGGACGCCATCGTGAACGCCGGCGACGTGATCCACCTCGTTCGGGTGGCGGACTACGAGGACGTCGTCCGGGAGCCCGTGGCCTTCCCGGTCCAGCTCCTCCGCGACGCCGACCTGCTGGTGGGCCGCGTCGTCGTGGTGACCGCGGGCGTGCCCGGTCTGGCCGACAACACCTACCGCGTCCAGGTCGTGGATGGGGCCGAGACCGGGCGGACGCTGGTGAGCAGCCTCGAGGTCGTCACGCCGGTGGCCGAGGTCCGGCGCGTCGGAACGAAGCCGGCGGCGCCCGCAGCGGCGCCCGCCGACATCGAATCGATCATTCGCGCTGCCGCCGGCAGATGGGGCGCCGATCCGACGCAGCTGCTGCGCGTGGCCTGGTGCGAGAGCCGTTACAACCCAGCGGCGTACAACCCCTCGTCCGGTGCGTCGGGACTCTTCCAGTTCATGCCGCGCACCTGGTCCGCGAACAGCGTCCGCGCGGGATACGGCGGCGTGAGCGTCTTCGATGCGGTCGCCAACGCCAACACGGCCGCGTACATGTTCTCGGTCGGGCAGGCCGGGCAATGGAGCTGCAAATAACCGCAGCCATCTAGGCTTCGGCGATGGACGTCGTCGACCCGCGCGCGCTCAAAGGCGTCCTGCGCCGGCACGGCGTGCGCGCCGCGACCTCGCTCGGGCAGCGCTTCCTCGTCGATCGCGGCGTCCTTCGCGCGATCCTCGACGCCGCGGAGCTCTCGGCCGAGGACGACGTCCTCGAGGTGGGTCCCGGTCCGGGCGTCCTGACCGCGCAGCTCGCCGACCGTGCGCGCTCGGTCACCGCAGTCGAGATCGACCAGCGGATGGTGGCCGTGCTCGGCGAAACGCTCGCCGACCGCGGCAACGTCAGGATCGTGCGGGCCGACGCGCTCGCGGTGGACCTGTTCGCTCTCGGCGCCCGGCCGACGCGCATCGTCGCGAACCTGCCGTACCAGATCACGACTCCGCTGCTCGAGCGCTTCATCGGTGACGAGCGGAGGCCGCCGCTCGTCGTGGTGCTCGTCCAGGAAGAGGTCGCGCGCCGCATCGTCGCGACGGCGTCATCGGGGAAGGAGCGCGGCTACCTCTCGGTGTTCGTGCAGTCGTTCGCCGACGCGAAGATCATCCGCCGCGTGCCGCCGAGCGCCTTCCGCCCTGCGCCGAAGGTGAGCTCCGCGGTCGTCACGCTGCGCACGCGCGCCCGGCCGGCGTTCGCTCCGCTCGAGAGAGGCGCGTTCCTGCGTTTCGTGAGCGACGTGTTCCGTCACCGCCGCAAACAGCTTCGTGGCGCGCTCGGCCACGAGGCCGGTGTCGCGCCCGACCGCGCGGAGGCCGCGCTTGTGGCGAGCGGGATCGAGCCACGACGACGCGCGGAGGAGCTGACGCTCGACGAATGGGTGGCGCTCGCGCGCACTCTCGGACTGCCCACGGATCCCGTGCCGGCGCGACCATGACGCGCGGGATCACCCAGTTCGCGCCCGCGAAGATCAATCTCGCGCTCGCGGTCACCGGGAAGCGGGACGATGGCTACCACGAGCTTCGCAGCGTGTTCGCGACGATCGATCTCGCCGATAGCGTGCGCGTCGCGGCGCATCGGCGTCTCGAGGTGCGCATCGCGCCCGACGTCGGCGCTTCGCCCGGTGACGATCTCGCCAGCCGCGCGGTGCGCGCCATGGCGACGGCCACCGGTCGGGAGCCCGCCGCGTTCGTCCACATACGCAAGCGCGTGCCGGTCGCAGCTGGCCTCGGCGGGGGATCCAGTGACGCCGGCGCGGTGCTTCGCGCCCTCGCGACGATCTGGAAACGCGAGGATGTCGATCTCGTCGCTCTCGCGGCCACGATCGGTTCGGATGTACCGTTCTTCGCGAGCGGCGCGCGGGTGGCGTACGTCTCTGGACGGGGCGAGCGCGTCGATCCGCTGCCCGATCCGACCGTCACTCATGTGGTGATCGTGCGATCACGCGCGCGTCTTGCGACGAAGGACGTGTTCGCCGAGCGACACGTGGATGAGGGTGGCGCGGCGAGCGCGGTCGATGCGCTGCGCGATGCGTTCGTGCGTCACAGCGTGACACCGCGGCTGCTGCGCGATCACGCGCGAAACGACCTGCTCGGATCCGCTGAGCGTCTTTGCCCCACCATCGCGGACGCCCGCTCGCGCGCGGCGGAGCATGGCATCGCGCTCTCACTCAGCGGCAGCGGTCCGACGCTTTTTGCCATTGCCGATGACCGCCGGGACGCGCTGAGGATCGCGCGCCGCCTCCGGCGGATCGGCCTTGCGGCACACGCGCACACCATGGCTGGCTAAGGGTCGCGAGACCGGGCGAGCGAGGGCTGTCCCCTTAACGTGGACGTATGGATGACAAACGTGGGGACATGACCGTGCGCCAGGCGGGCCAAAAAGGCGGGACGTCGACGGCCGGCAAGCACGGCGCGTCCTTCTATCGAGAGATCGGCAAGCGGGGTGGCCAGGCGCGCAAAGGACAGCTCGGCACCGAGGGCTACGCGAAGCTCGGGCGCAAGGGCGGCGAGGCGCGCAAGACCCAGCTCGGCTCGAAGGGCTACGCGGAGCTCGGTCGACGCGGCGGAGAAGCGCGAAAGACCCAGCTCGGTAGCGAGGGCTACGCGCAGCTCGGGCGGAAGGGCGGCCGCCGCGTTGCGGAGCTCATCCGGCGTGGAAAACAGCCGCCAAACGGCGAGAAGACCGGCGACCGCCGCTAGTCCCCCTATCCTTTGGCCGTGTCCAATGGGGCGTGGCCAAGTGGTAAGGCAGGGGACTTTGAATCCCCGATCCCAGGTTCGATCCCTGGCGCCCCAACCCGCCGCGCCTCAACCCGCCTAAGCCGTCAAGCTCAATGACAGTGGGGCCCCCGGGCATCGTGCTCGCGGCGGGTCTGGGCACGCGGATGCGGTCGCAGACCCCCAAGGTCCTGCATCTCGTGGCCGGCAGGCCGCTCCTCGCGCACGTGCTCGAGGCGGTCCGCGGCGCGGGTGCGCGTCCCGTCGTGGTCCTCTCGAAGGAGAGCGAGCCAGCGCGAGCGATCGTCGGCGACGGGTCGGTCGTCGCGATGCAGGACCCGCCGCACGGCACCGGCGACGCGGTCCGCGTCGCGCTCGAGGCGATCCCGGACGAGACCGGCGACGCCTTCATCGTGTACAGCGACACGCCGCTGCTGCGCGCGAGCACGCTGCGCGCGCTCGCGGAGCTGCGCGCGAAACGCGGCGTGCCACTCGCGCTCCTCTCCGGCCTGGTCGGCACCGCGAACGCGTATGGCCGCGTCATCCGCGATGCCGGCGGCGACGTCGCGCGCGTCGTCGAGGTCCGGCTCGCGACGGCTGAGGAGCGGCGCCTTCCCGAATCGAACCTGGGCGCGTACGCCGTCGATCTCGTGTGGCTGCGCAAGGCGGTGCCGCGCCTCCGCGCGAACGAGACCGGGGAGGTGTTCCTTACCGACCTGGTCGCCCTCGCGGCCGCCGACGGCGCCCGAGTCGCGGCATATTGCACCGAGGACTCCGATGAAGGCATGGGCGTGAACACGCGCGTCGAGCTCGCGGCCGCGGAGGATGTCGTGCGGAAGAGGATCCGCGAGCGCCACATGCTCGCCGGGGTCACGTTCCACGATCCGGGCTCGTCGCTCGTCGACGCCGACGTCGAGATCGCCGCGGACGTCGTGATCGAGCGAGGCTGCGTGCTCGAGGGCCGCACGCGGATCGCGGCCGGCACGCGCGTCGGGCCATACGCGATCGTGCGTGACACGACCATCGGCGAGCGCTGCCGCGTCGAGGCGTCGGTGCTCGAGGGGGCGACGCTCGAGGACGACGTGACCGTAGGACCGTACTCGCACCTCCGCCCTGGCGCGCATCTGGAAAAGGGCGTCCAGCTCGGGAACTTCGGCGAGGTGAAGAACGCGCGCCTCGGAAAGGGCACGAAGATGCATCACTTCTCATACGTCGGGGACGCGCAGGTGGGGGAGCGCGTGAACATCGGTGCCGGGACCATCACGCTCAACTACGACGGCGTACGCAAGCACCGCACGGAGATCGGCGACGACGCCTTCATCGGCTCCGACACGCTGCTCCGCGCGCCGATCAAGGTGGGCGCGCGCGCCGTGACCGGTGCGGGCTCGGTGGTGACGAAGGACGTGCCCGACGACATGCTCGCGGTGGGCGTTCCGGCGCGCATCCGCAAGAAGACCGAGCGGAGAGACAAGGCCACCTGATGGATGCCATCGCCTGGCAGCTGCTTCTGCTGGAGCTCGCCCTGGTCGTCATGCTCGCGGTGCTCTCGGCGGGTGAGGCCGCCATCAACATCGCCCGCCGGCCGGGGGTCATCGACGAGCTGTCGGCGCGCGGGCGCCGCGGACAGCGCGCGGGCGCGATCGGCCGGCGCGCCGGCTATTACCTCGCGGCGATCCAGGTGGCGGAGTTCCTCATCGTCTTCACCTACGCCGGCATCGCGGCCGCGTTCATCGCGCCCCGACTGTCGGCGCTGCTCGCGTTCTTTCTGCGGATCGACACGACCGCGATCTTCACGGACGTGAGCGCCGTCGCGGTCACTGTGGCGGTCTTGTCGCTCATCGCGGTGCTCTTCGGGCTCTTCGTCCCGCGGGCCATCGCCGCACGCCACGCTCAGGGCACACTCCTGTTGCTGGCGTTCCCGCTCGAGCTCATCACCTGGCTCACGCGTCCCATCGTCACCGTGCTCTTCCGCGTGACGCAGGTAATCGTGCGGCCCTTTGGCGGCACCGCGCCGCAGCCGGGCGTGGTGACGGAGGAGCAGATCCGCGCGCTGATCGAGACCGGTCAGGCGCAGGGGGTCCTCGAGCGCAAAGAGCAGGAGATGATCAGCTCGATCTTCGAGATGGGGGACAAGACGGTCGCCGATGTCATGGTCCCGCGCACGGACATCGTCGGGCTCGACGTCGAGACGTCACCGCAGGAGCTGCTCGATCGCATCACGACGGTCGGCCACTCGCGCATACCGGTCTACGAGGGTTCGGCGGACAACATCATCGGCATCCTCTACGTGAAGGACGTGTTCCGGCGTATCGCGCGCGGCGACCGTCAGCTCGAGCTGCGGCAGTTCCTCCGACCCGCGGTCTTCGTCCCGGAGACGAAGAAGGTGGACGCGCTGCTTCGCCAGATGCAGAGGGACAAGGTCCACATCGCGATCGTGGTGGACGAGTACGGCGGCACCGCGGGGCTCGTCACGATCGAGGACCTCGTCGAGGAGATCGTGGGCGAGATCCGTGACGAGTACGACGTCGAGCACGAGCTCGTGCTCCCGGTCTCCGAGAACGAGGCGCTGATGGACGCGCGCATACCGTTCGAGGACGTACGCGAGACGTTCGGGCTCGCACTCCAGCCGACCGAGGCGTACGACACGCTGGGCGGCTTCGTCACCGCGCAGCTCGGCCGCTTCCCGCGCCAGGGCGAATCGTTCGAGGCCGCGGGCGCGCGCTTCGTCGTCGAGACCATCGAGGGCAAACGCATCCGCCGCGTCCGCGTCACGCGTTTGCAGCCGAGCCCGGAGCCGGCGTGAGCGAGATCGGCCCGGGCGACGAGGAGCTGATCCGCGTCGCCTCGCTCGCGCGCCAGCGCGCGTACGCGCCCTACTCGAAGTACAAGGTCGGCGCGGCGATCCGGACAAAGCGCAACAAGGTGCATAGCGGCGCGAATGTCGAGAACGCCTCGTACGGCCTGACCGTGTGTGCCGAGCGCACCGCCGCGTTCGCCGCCGTGAACGCCGGCGACACGAACTTCGACGCGATCGCCATCGTCATCGACGACGAGCGGCTCCCGACGCCGTGCGGCGCCTGCCGTCAGGTCCTGGCGGAGTTCTCGCCGGATATGCGCGTGATCCTCGCGACAACGGGTGGGAAGCGGAAGGTGGCGACGCTGCGCGAACTGTTGCCCGATCCGTTCCTCCCGGAGCGGCTCTCCTAACCTGCGATAGCGGCCGGCGACCCGGTCGTCGTCCCCGCGGCGCAGCGTGACGCATCGCAGCCACACCACGTGACTGTCGAGGGTCTGGCCGAGTGGATTGCGTGGTGGGACGCGCAGGAGGCGAGCGCGTGAACTGGACGCATCCTTCGGGTCGGCCGCGGCTGGCCGATGCCGGCGCCGCGGCCAGCCCGACGAGACCGATCGGCCCGGGCTTGGTAGATGAGGAAATCACGCCGTGCCTGGGCCCAGCCGCCGTCTACGTGATGGTCTCGGCGCTGCAGCAGCCGCACCAGTTCACCGCGTTCTCAGGACACGGACAACCGGCACGCGTGACTCAACGCTGTGCGCGTGGTGTCGCACCAGACGCAGGCGAGCCCTGCTGTGAGATCCAGCCGCGCCACGACGGCGCGAGCCGCCCTCGGGGTCGGCCTCTCGGCCCTGCAGGAGCCCGGGACCGGGCCGCCGACGCGGCTGGGTATTTCGCGGACCACTTCTTCAACGAGCCGCGGCGGCGCAAGTCGCCGCACAACCTCGACATCCTCGCCGCGGTGACGAGACCGCGTTCGAGGATTCAGTACACCACAGCATGGACTTCATTCGGGCGATGCTGCAGGACTTGCCGAAGACGAACGGCGCCCCGCCCGATTACGACCACATCCTCCGCCACATAAGCCGATATCCTTCAGCGCGACGTTGCGCTGACGGGTTGAAATCAAGACAGCTTTCGGTGGAAATTCCGCCTCCCGCGCAAACGGTCGTCGGTCTCATGCTGCACGTCCCCGCACACGCAACGCCAGCCGAGCCACTGACAGTCAGTCTCGTTCAGCGAGCGGCGTGCGAAGGACGTGATTGTGGGCGGCGTTGCCGTGCAAGTCACGGTGCGTGCGCCGAGATCGTCGAACTCGGGCTAGACGTGGTCCGGGGTAGACGCGTCTACCGCAACCTGCGGCTTCGTCATCGTAAGCTCGGCAACGGGTCCCATCCGCTCACACGGATCCGCGCCGTTAATCAAGCCGGCCCAGTTGGATCGGCACTCGAAGCGCGCCGCCGGCACGATATGCGATCGCGCAATTCGTTGTCAGCCTTTTAACCGGCCCAGGCCATTCCTTCTGGCCCGTCGTACTTGCCATAGAAGCCGAGGTTGTCTCCGATGACGATGAGGCGCTTGATCTGCTGAGTCGATGTGTCGAAGGTCGTGAGATCGAGCGACACCGCGTCCGCACCGCGTGGCGACGCGGCGATCGGACGCGCGACCCGGAGCATCAAACTTCCGGAGCGTGCCGCACGAACTCCCTCGCTGACGTCAGCCGCCTGGGTACCGAACACCATCGTGTTTCCGGAGCGGACATCGTATGCGGCGATGCGCCGGTCGCCGCTAGCCTTGGCGGCGAAGAACTCAAGCGCATCGTAGGCGCCCGCCTCAGCTCGAACGAAGTAGAGCGTGCGCCCGTCGGGCGACCAACTAGGGTTCAAACCAACTTCAGTGCTTCGCGTAATGTCGTGCACGCCATCTTCGGGCGACCACACGCGCAGGGTCTTGTTGAGCCAGGTCTCGCGACCTGCGCCGCTGATGTACGCGAGGGTGTGTGGCGCGGCCCAGGCGAGCTGCGGGGCGTCGAAAATGGTCATGCCGAGTTCGGTAACCTGTCCATCGAACGCGTCGACTATGCGGAGACCGACGCCGTCCGCATTGAGCGACGCGTTCATGCTCTCAACGAAGTAGGCGAAGTAGCGTCCGTTGGGTGACCAGGCCCCAGCATTGAGCGTGAGGCCTCTCGCGTCGACCGGTAGCGTCACGAGGGTGCGCGGCTGGTCCGACGCGAACTCGATGACGACGAGACGGTAGATTGCTGCAGCGTGGGGTTCCATCGTCCCCACTATCGCCCGGCGACCGTCCGGCGACACGCGCACGAACTGAGCGCCCGGTAGCGCCATGACCTGCTCTCGCACACCGAAGTACAACGTCACTTGGTCCCGCCCGACGAAGGCCATGGGCCGCCCGCCGCCAATCCAGTCCACGTCGATGGTGCCACTCGGCGCCAGCGACGCGAACGTGCCGGACGCCGCGTCGGCGAGGTAAAACATCTCGTCGTCGGCACGCACGATGTACTGCCGCTTGTCGGCCGTCGGCCGACCGTACACGCCGATGCGTCGCACCGTGCCCGCCCCTCCGTCGTAGCGCCACACGCCCTTACTGGTCCTGAAGATGACGTTGCCGACTTCTGGTGCGCGCGCGGACGCGCGCGGCATGGCGTCGACCGCGGCGGTCGAGGTCGCGTTCACCGCCGGTTCCGCCTTCTTGCTCTGGGGTGCGACGAGCGCCGCAGTCGCCCCTGCGGACAGGACGATCACCGCGAGTACCAGGACGGCGATCGCGTCCGGTGAGAGGTGGTGCAGAACTCGATGCACGACGGATCGCATGCCGTGAGGATCCGAGGCCCCGTCCGGCGCCGCATCCGAGTTCGGAGGTCGTAAGTCGTACACGGTCAGATACTCATCGCGGCTCTCTAGAATACTGGGGCCCCCGGCCGCCGTTTAGAACCCGCCGCGATCCCCCTTCAGCTGCGTCCGGTGTGATCAAGCCTGCATCAAATGCCGCGCGCACGAGCGCCACGCGAGTCGGCGCCTGCAGTATGCCCAACAGACGGGAAACCCGCTTCTTGATCGCTGACTGGCTGACCAGCAATCGAGGGGCAATCTCTTTGTTCGTGTGACCGAGAGAGATCAACTCGAGGAGGAGAAGGTCCTCGTCCTGCCAGCGCAACCGCTTGCTTTTCTCTTTACCCAAGTAGACACCTTGTTAATCCAAGCGAAACTCCTTATACCACGCCACGTCACGGCGTCAACTAAGGCAATAAGGGAGTCGCCGACATGGCCTGCTGTGGTGGAACAGCCACGTTCTTCTACTGCTACCCGACGACGTGCCCCAGTCCCGACTTTTGCTGTTGCGACTTCCCGTGCTCGGGGTGCTGCTTCGCGGGAACCTGCGGCGGGGCGAACTACACGGCACGCTGCAGTGACGCGACGTGCACATCAACTTGTGGTCAGGGCGCTTGCTGCACGTGCAACTCGCAACAGCTCGGCTTTGCAATCCAGAATGGCACTCCGGCCGAGTGCTTCTGGACGGTTAACTGCGGTCAGCCGCTCTGGTTCGCATCGGCAAACTGCTTCAACACGGCAGAGGCTCCGCGCGTCGACTACAACGGAACGGCATCGCGCATCGTCGACATGACGCCGGCCCTTTTCGCAACGCTGGGTGGCGATTTCCAGGCCGGGCTCCTGACTGTGGGTGCGGACAACTCGAACTCCGGCTTCTACAGCTGCCCTTGCCCATGACGGCTGCAGCGCACCTGCGCCTAAGAGAACCGGCAGACGGAGAAAGGAAACCGAGCTGATGCTGAAGCCAAGGTTCAATCGACGTGGGTTCTTGTCTTCAACCGTTGCCGCGGCGCTCGGCACGCTGAGCTTCGCGTATCCCGGGCTGGCGCGAGTGCTCACGACACCTGTTTCGCCGCCAGAACCAGCAGCCACCGCGGACTCGCGCTGGGCAGTGCCTAGGTTTGCGTCCGGATCGCTGATCGCACGGACGGCGGACGGCGTGGTACTGAGTTCGATGGAGGGCACGCGCCTCGTGCGCGTGCCGCCTGGGCCGAACGTGTGGAAGGAATTCTGGCTTCCGAGCGACTCGATTGAGCTCGGCGAGTGGGTGATGGCATGGGGCGAACCGCAGCCCGACGGGTCGCTCCTCGCGGCGCCGCGCAAGGTGTGGGCGAGCATCGGTAAGTGGAGTGGGACGATCGCCGAGAAGCAGGCCAACGCGCTCGTGGTCAAGCGGCACGACGGGGTCCCCCGCACACTGTCGTTCTCTCCGACGCTCGACGTGATTCACGCGCGGGGGCTCCTACCGGTCGCCGGCGGCCTCGCTGCGCTCCGGCCCGGGATGCAGATCGGAGCCGTCGGTCTGGCTTTGAACGACCGGATGCTGCGCGCAACGCGTATTTGGATCGACGAGTGATGATCATCGACTTCGTCCTCGTGATCGCGGCGATCTGGCTGGGATCGCTGTTCACGTACTCCGGCGCGCTGAAGGTGCTCGCCGAGCCGATACTCAACGCTCGAGCCGTCGCCGGATACAAGGTTCTGCCTGATCAGGCAGCGCGGCTTGTCGGAGTGGCCTTGCCGTACGCGGAACTTGCTGTCGGTAGCGCGATCTTGCTGACGCCGTACACGGGCGTGGGCGCCTGGGGCGCTGCATCGTTCGGCTTTGTCTTCGTTCTCGCGACCGGCTCGGTGCTCATTCGCGGGATTGAGACGGGCTGCGGGTGCGCCGGAAAAGTGTCCGACCGTGTTACCGCGGCTACGTTCGTGCGCGCCCTCCTGATCACCGCGGCGGCCGCAGCACTGCTCGTCATCGGCGACGCTCGGGTTCCGATGTCCGTCGGTGCGATCGTCTTTACGATGGCGCTCGTGCCTGCCGGCGTGCTCTGGCGGCGGCAACATCGGCACAGACGATCGCATGTCCACCAGCGTCCGCACGGGCCGGCTGCACTTGGCGTCGGAACGGCAGCTGCTCCTGGGAACGCGTCCTCGGTAAGTGGGCGAGCGACCCCCCGAGCGATCGGATGAGCGGCCGTAAATCGCGATGCTCGCACAACGCATCGGAGGAGACGTGATGAAGACGCGGAGTCACAGGTTCGAGGCGGTCATCCTTAGCATCAGCCTGGCCGTCACTTCGATCGTGGCGATGCAGCAGCCTGCGTCTGCCGACTCCGGCGCGTGCACCGCCAACACTCTCCGGAAGTTCGCCATCGCCTGCAATTACTCAGCAACGCAGTGGCAGGGCACATATGCAACGTGGCCGAGCGTGCCCTTGAACATTTCCTCGGCTGCGGCGGCGAATCGGGAGTTCATCGACGAGAGTTTATGGCTCTATGAGAACTACGGAGGACTGGGCGGGTACACGTACCTCGAGGTTGGTGACGCCGCTGGCGGAGGAAAGATCATCGGACATGAGGGCGAGTGGGCACGCATGTGGTACTGGGTCGACGGAACCCGGGGAAAGGATCAGGCCATCCAGAACTTCATCGCCTACTCGCCGAATGATTCCATGCGTCGTAGCTACGAAATTTATTGGAACGGCGGAATACAGTGGGGGATCTGCGCGGAGACCTGTCCGATCAGTGTGAACTGGACAGACGCGAACATCCTTCGCCCTCAGACGATCTTGGCGGTCGGCATGGAAATTAACAATGGTGGGCGTGAGCTCGACAGCTCCAAGAACTCGGGGACGTTCTCGGACCAGAGCATGCTCGGCAGGTACCCCTCAGGGTCGTGGTTGAGCTGGCCGACGGACAGCACCTACCAGATCGACTCGCTGTGTGGTGTGCCGCCGACATGCCTGCAGGCGTGGTGGAGTCAGCCACCGCCTCCGTACACCAACTGGAACAACGGGAAGCCTTCCCAGTAGCGCAGCGACGATTGGAGGACCCATGGGTACGTTCAGGATCCGCCCCGCGTTGGTTGTGGCAGGTATCGCCCTCGCGCTCCTGTGTGCGGGGGGTTTCGCACTAGCGAGTCAGTCTCAGTCAGCTCCGACACCCGTTGCTTTGGCGGCGCCCAGCGTGCGCCCGCCGGGCGACCACCCGCGGCCAACACCGCGGTTCTACCGGAGCGGTGGTCCGTTCGTTGGCGAGGCTCAGGCGCTTGCCCGAGCCCGCGGGTTGCGGATCGCTGGCTCCGCCGTTGCCCGCGAGGAGGTCCATCTCATGAGCTACGGGGACGTTGTCGCGTGGATTGGGAGCGAGAACTCGTACTACGACCGGGGCCGCGAGATGTACGTTGTGGCGGTCAGCGCGTCGTTCGAGCCGAAGTTGTCTGCCATTCAAGAGCCCAATGCGACACCGGTTGTCTGCAAGTCGTACTTCATGGTCATGGACGCAACCGACGGGACGGTTCTCTCTGTCGGTTGCGGCGGTGCAACTGCGTGGCCGGTGAAATTGCCGTCGGTGTTCTTGAGATAGGGCGGAGGCGTCACGCGAGACACGTGGCAATGTCCTCGTGGCGCGACCCCAGGATGTCCCGCTCGTCGTAGAGCTTCTCCGGCGGTCCTCTGAGCCATCAGGCCGCAAGGTAAAGCCCCGCCCCGCCGGAGCTTGTGCCGAGCAGTCGGTACTGGAGCACTGTGGGCTGCGCACCGCGTTCTCCCCACGGCTCGATACGTCCGGTGCCTTGCTGCAATCGCCAGCACCACACGTCGCGGTTGCCGGGCGCAACGAAGCCTGCTCGAGCGACGCATCGGCGACGCCACGGCGCAACACTTTGTCAGGCGATGCCACCGCTAGATCTCGGGGCTGCGACAGCTTTGACCCTCGCAACCGCTCTCCGCGCCACGGGCCATCGCACCGGTGTCATCGGTCCGCATGCCCCTTTGTCGCAGGGACGTGCGAACGGGTACCCGCGGGTCGTGCCCGACGCGAGGTCTTGGACGTAGACCCGCGTGGCGAGCCCGTCCGACGTGTCGACTCCGGTCACCAGCGTGACGCGGCGCAGCTACACCACGTGACTGTCGAGGGTCCGGCCGAGTGGATTGCGTGGTGGGATGCGCAGGAGGCGAGCGCGTGACCTGGACGCATCCTCCAGCCGCGCTGGAGGATGCTGGCGGCGCGGCTTATGGCGCAGATACACCTACTCGGACCCGCAGAATTTGAACTGTGTCCCGTGAGTCGCTAACCATCCATTTAAGAGATGAATGTGAAGGCCGCTTCGGAACAGCACGCCTCAGCCGGGGCTAGGCTCCGAAACTTGTGAGCAGTGAGAAGCCGGGCTGGCGCGCGCATCCGGACGCTAAAGGCCGCGCGAATCTTCCCACGGTCGAGCCAGGTCGCGTCGTAGGCCTTGGCGCTCTCTGCGACCTCGGGCCTCAGCGCCCCGACGAAGCGCGTTCCCAGGGCTTCTCGGTACGCGAGTTCGTCACATTGGAAGATGGTCGACGCGCGATTCTGCACGAGGACCGCGGCTTCGCCATCGGGTTGGGATCATCCCGTGAGACGGTTGCTGATCTCCGCAGAGGCGAAACTATAGAGAGCCTGACCCGAAACGTATTGGCCGTCGTCCTTCCCGATGACGATGTGCCCGCAGAGGCGCACCCTTACTCGTGGCTGGCCGACCTCGCTCGGGCTCGCGGCCTGAATGTGAGTGCAGACGACCTGCGAAGTCTTCCGTACGAGGTGATCTTCACCGACGAGGTGCGCCGATGGCTTGCGCCTGCCTGAAGCTCGGTGGCGTCGGACCTCCGGGGCCGAGGACGCCTACCTCGCCCAACGCAAGCTGCTCAAAGCGACCTCAGGCAATCCCGATCGCGGACGACCGCGTGCCGCCGGAGGTAGCCCTGCCGCGAGATCGTCTTGCGCGCCCTTGAAGCGTGGTGGAGGTCGGACCCCTCACGCCTGGCCGGCGAAACGTAGACGCGCGACCTCGCGCCACACTCCTTCTACTAGGTCGTGCACGACGAGCTCATCGACGACGAAGTCCTCATCGAGGTCGCGATCCCCCAGCGACGCCCACGCTTCCTCGATCTGCTCGGGGCTGGTGATGCTGTCGCGATGGAGAAGCGTGACGTGCGCACGGTACGTGGCGCGTTCGGGACCGAGCACGGCCTCGCGGAACCGTCGCAGGTCGCTGTGCGGATCGTCGACGACCAGAAAGAGGCCGGGATCCGGGGCGATCCATCGCGCCGATCGAGAGATGCGGAGTCGGAGCGGCGGCATCGTCCCGGCCACCAGGGCGAGGCGCGTCAGATCGGCCGGCTCGTCGATGATGGTCACGTGTGATTCGACCGTCGCGGCCTGCTGCGGATCCCAGCGGTGCCGTAGTGCATCGACGCGGGCGCCAAGCGACCCTTTGAGCTCCGCGATCGCGATCCGGCGGATGGGCGCGGTGGCTACTGCGGCCCCTGTTAGGTCGGCGTCTGCGCGTCGGTGAGCGCGCTGTAGAACGCCGTGGCATTCGTCATGGCAAGCTCACGCAGGCCGCCGCTGATCCGCTCCTCGGCGTGCTCGCCCGCCGACTCGAGATGCAGCACGCCGTAGCCACGGATGACGCGCAGCGGGAAGGGACGTGTGAGGCTCGCATCCTGGATGCGGTCGAGCAGGAGCGCGGCCTGATTGCGGTTGAGCACGCCCCAGCTCGCGATGACGCGCCGGTCGGTGAGCACGAACCACCTGCGACTCCAGGGGATCCACCGCACGACGATCCAGACGAACAGGATGAGCGCGGCGATGAGCAGCGTTCCGGCGAGCACGTCCTGCGCCTGCCCGGCCGCGTACAGGGCGCCGATCACCAGGAGGACCTCGATGATCACCAGCGGTTCCCAGAGGAACAGCGGTCGCGCGGTCACGAGGACGTGTTCGTTCGGCTCGAGGACGAGGTCGCCGGGCGCGTTCTTGCGCCGCCCGCGGTCCGACACCCGGGGAATCTTAGGCGGAGAGGGTACCCGCCGCCGCCGGTTCGTCCGCCGCGCCGGTCGCGCTCGCGACGAGATAGTCGAGCAGCCGCAGCGGCTCGTCGCTCGCGGCGATGCCGTGCAGAAGATGCAGCGCGCGGCCGCGGTGCGCTTCGATCTCACGCTCGAGCATCGGACGCACGCCGAGATCATCGAGGATCGTGCGGATCCGGTCGACGTTCTCCGCCGGCAGCGGCGCCTGCGGTGCGAAGAGCTCGTCGAGCTGCGCGCGAACGCGCGGCGACGCGCGCTCGAACGCGAGCACCACGGGCAGCGTCTTCTTGCGCTTCACGAGGTCGTTCATCTCGATCTTTCCCGTCCGCTCCGTCGAGGCCCAGATGCCCAGCAGGTCGTCGTGCGCCTGGAACGCGTGGCCGAACTCCTCGCCGAAGCGCGCGAGCTGGTCGCGCACGGAGGGGTCGTCGCTCGCGAGCATCGCCGCGCTCTGCGCCGACGCCGCGAACAGCGCGCCGGTCTTGCGGGCGGCCATGACGCGGTAGCGCTCGGCGGTCACATCGGTGCGCGACTCGAAGCTGATGTCGAGGAACTGGCCCTCGCAGACGCGGACGCAGGTCTGGTCCATGAGGCTGGCGAAGTCGAGGATCCGCTCGGCCGGGAAGCCCAGCTTCCGCAGCCGCTGTACCGCCAGGCGTGACACCGCGTACATCCCGTCGCCGGCGTTGATCGCCTGCGGGACGCCCCAGACCGACCACACCGTCGGCCGGTGATGACGCGCCGGATCCTGGTCCTCGATGTCGTCATGGATGAGTGTGAAGTTGTGCAGGAGCTCGATCGCCGCCGCGGCGGGCAGGACGCGCTGCTGCGCGCCCGCAAGGGCTTCGAACACGAGCAGGCAGAGCAACGGACGAAGGCGCTTGCCGCCGCGCGGCCGGCCCGCGTCGAGCCCGAGGTGGTAGAGCATCATCCCGTAGAACGGCTGCAGCGCCGGCTCGGGCTGCGTCAGCAGCGAGCGGATCTCCTCATCGATGGAGGCGACGCGTGCCTCGAGAAGTGCCTGCGGCGACTGCCTTCCCACCATGTTCGATGATACGTGCGCGGACGTTCACGCAGCGTCATGAGCCATTAGCATGCGTTCTTGATGGCGTCGCGCACGTACCGTGCCGAGGCGATCGTCCTGCGGACGGTCGACTTCGGAGAGGCCGATCGCATCCTCGTGCTCTTCAGCCGCCACTTCGGGAAGCTTCACGTCGTTGCCAAGGGGATCCGACGTGCGACGAGCCGCATGGCGGGGCACGCGGAGCCGCTGACGCATGCCACCTACCAGCTCGCGCGTGGTCGGGAGCTCGACGTGCTCACGGGCGCGGAGACGCGCGCGGTCTATCCGAGCATCCGCGATGACCTGCTCCGCATCGCGGCGGGCTGGTACGTCGCCGAGCTCACCGATCGCTTCACCGTCGAACACGCGCCGTCGGCGCCGCTCTTCGACCTTCTCGAGACCGCTCTGCGGCACCTCGACGCCGGCTACGCCCCGGGCCTCGTGTGCCGCTGGTTCGACCTCCACCTGCTCGATCGCGCGGGCTTCCGGCCCGAGCTGTACGAGTGCGTCTCGTGCCGCGAGGCGCTGCAGGAGCGGCAGAACGCCTGGAGCGCGGCCGCCGGTGGTGCGATCTGCGCGTCGTGCGCGGCGAGACTCAGCAGCGGGCTCGCGCTCACCGTCCGCGCCCTCAAGTCACTGCGCTATCTGCTGCGGAGCGATTTCGCGGGCGCTGCCCAGCTGCGTGTCGACGGATCGCTCGCGACCGAGCTCGAGCACCACATGCGTTTCTTCGTGCAGCACGTCATCGACCGCGAGATCACCGCGGCGCGCCTGATCGACGAGATCCGCGCGCTGCCTCCGCTCCCGAGTCCCGCGGCCTCGTGACCGCACCGGATGTAGCGGACAAGATCGGCTCTCTCGCGAAACGGCGGGGGTTCGTATTCCCGTCGAGCGAGATCTACGGCGGTGCGGGCGCGACCTGGGACTACGGGCCGCTCGGGGTCGAGCTCAAGAACAACGTGAAGCGCGCCTGGTGGCGCGCGATGGTGCAGCTGCGCGAGGACGTCGTGGGTCTCGACGCTGCCATCCTCATGCACCCGAAGGTCTGGGAGGCTTCGGGCCACGTCGAGAACTTCATCGACCCGCTGGTGGAGTGCCGGAACTGCCGCAAGCGCTACCGGCTCGACGAGCTGCCGGATGGCGACAAGCTGATGGACGCGTGGCGCTCCGACAGGATCGACCTGAGCAGCGTCGCGTGCCCCAACTGCGGCGAGAAGAAGCTCGCTGACCCGCGCCGCTTCAATCTCATGTTCAAGACCTTCGTGGGTCCGGTCGAGGAGACCGCGTCGGTCGCGTGGCTGCGGCCCGAGACGGCCCAGGGCATCTTCGTGAACTTCGAGAACGTGCAGCAGTCGACGCGGCGACGGATCCCCTTCGGCATCGCGCAGATCGGGAAGTCGTTCCGCAACGAGATCACGCCGGGCAACTTCATCTTCCGCTCGCGCGAGTTCGAGCAGATGGAGATGCAGTACTTCTGCCGCCCCGACGACGCACCGCGATTCTTCGACGAGTGGCTGGCGCGCCGTCGCCAGTGGTATGCCGACCTGGGTATCGCCGACGACGTGCTGCGGTTCCGCGAGCACGCCGAGAACGAGCGCGCGCATTACGCGGCGAAGGCCGTGGATATCGAGTTCAGGTACCCCTTCGGCTGGAACGAGACCGAAGGCATCCACAACCGCACCGACTTCGATCTCCGCCGGCACAGCGAGTACTCAGGCAAGGACCTCAGCTACCGCGACGATCTGACGAACGAGAAGTTCATTCCGTACGTCGTCGAGACCGCCGTCGGCGCCGACCGCGCCACGTACGCCCTGATGTGCGCGGCGTACGCGGAGGAGCCGGACAAGGAGGGCGTGCGCGTCGTGTTGCGTCTGCATCGCTCCCTCGCTCCGTACAAGGTCGCGGTGCTGCCGCTGTCGAAGAACGAGAAGCTCACGCCGCTCGCGCGCGAGGTGGGGGCACTCATACGCCCGCACTTCATGAGCACGTACGACGAGACGCAGGCGATCGGCCGCCGTTACCGCCGGCAGGACGAGATCGGCACGCCGCTCTGCGTCACGGTCGACTTCGATTCCCTCGAGGATCGCGCGGTCACGATCCGCGACCGCGACAGCATGGCGCAGGTGCGCGTGCCCATCGCGGAGCTGGTGCCGGCGCTGCGGGAGCGGCTCAGCGACTAGCGCCGCCGCGATCGCCGCGCTCCTCTATCTCGCGGCGCACGGCGCGCGCACGCCGTTCCTCGCGCTGTTCGGCCTGAGGCGGCTGCCGAATCTCGTGCTCGTCATCGCGCCGTACGCGGTGAGCGTCCCGCTCGCCCTCGGGATCGCGGCGCGCCTGGACACCGCGACCGCCGCGGGCCTGGTGGCCGTGACGCTCGCGCCCGGCGCCCTCCTGGCGCCCGCGTTCGTGAGCGCCGCCGGTGGGCGGCGATCGGACATGGCGGGCGCGCTGCTCCTCGGCACGGTGATCCTGTCGTTCGTGCTCGTCGTCACGCGGCCCGGCGCGACCACGCTCGCGGTCACCGCCGCGCAAGCGTTCGCCGTCGCATCGCTCGTCGCCGGCGCGATGCCGACCGTCCGCGACCGGCTCCTCGTGCCGCTGCGGTGGGCGGGTCATCTCGCCGCAGCTGCCCTGATCCTCCTCGCGGTCGCGAGCGGTCCGAAGGTCGATCTCGGCACCGTCGTCGTCGCGCTGGCGGGACTCGCGTTGACACTCGGCGTCGCGGGCGCGGTCGCGCTCGCGCTCCGGCGTGACCTGCTTTCGGCGCCTGCGGCCGTGGGCACGCGCGATCCGCTCGTCGCGACAGCGCTCGCATGGTCGACCGCCGGAGCCGACGCGACAGCGGTGCCGCTCGTAAGTGCCGCAATCCTGGGTATCGCCGCGGGGGCGCTCATCATTCGCCGGCGCTAGCCTGCGGATGTGCTCCCGCTCGTCACGGCGCTCGTGTCCGGCGCGTTCGCCGTGACCGTGGCGCTGCAGTACGCGCGAAAGCGACGACCGGCGCAGCTCGCCTGGGCCATCGGCCTCCTGCTCTTCACCGTCGCCGCGTTCATGGGCTTCCTCGCGCGCAGCGGCGGCGCGACCGAGATCGAGTACCGGCTCTTCTATCTCTTCGGCGCGATCGCGAATGTGGCGTGGCTCGCGCTCGGCACGGTCTACATCGTCGCGCCGCGATTCGGCCGCGCGGCGCTCGCGGTCGTGCTCGCGCTCTCGGCCGTCGCGGTGTATGCGGTGTTCGCCTACCCGGTCGACATCGCGGTCGCCGTCGATACCGGCAAGGGATATCCGGATGGCTCGCTGCCGCGCATCCTGGCCGCGATCGGCAGCGGCGTCGGGAGCCTCGTTCTCATCGGTGGCGCGCTCTGGTCCGCGTGGGTCTTCTTCCGTTGGCGTCATCAGGGACGGCGCGCGCTCGCCAACGCGATCATCGCGGTCGGCGTCTTCATCGTCGCCGCGGGCGGCACCGTCGCGTTCACCGGCGCATCCGGGATCCTCGAGCTGACGAACCTCGTCGGCATCTCGGTGATGTTCGTTGGATTCCTGCTCGTCTAGCCCGCACTAAACTCGGCCAAATTCCTCACACATAGGGGGGAGCCATGAGGAGACTCGTGTCGCTCGTCACACTCGCGCTCGTTCTCTCACTGCAGCAGCCGGGCATCGCCGCGACCGACGTCGGTGTGGTGCGCAACTTCGGTCCGGATCTGACCGCGACCTGCAATCTGCCCGAAGGTGTCGCCGTCGATCCGCAGGGCAACGTGTACGCGTCGTCGCTGAACTTCGGCGCGACGAGTGGGCCCGCGAACATCTGCGTGCTCGATAGCGGCGGCAGCATCGTGGATGTCATCAGCGTCGCACCCGTGACGGGTGGCGTGACCCGCCTCCTCGGGATGCTCTTCGTGCCAGGCGAGGGTCTCTACGTCGGCGACATCGGGGGCGGTCGCGTCCTCAGGATCGATGTCAGCACGCATGCCGCGACCACGATCGCGACCGGCTTTGGCGCGCCGAACGCGTTCGCGCGCGACAGCAGCGGCAACCTCTTCGTCTCCGATTCCTTCCCGGGAACGATCACGAAGATCGCTCCCGGCGGCGCGACCACCGTGTTCGCCTATCCGGCCGAGCTGGCGCCACGCGAAGGCGAGACACCCGGCTTCGGCGCCAACGGGCTGGCGTTCGACCGCAGCGAGCAGTTCCTCTACGTCGCCGAAACGTCGCGCGACGAGATCTACCGGATCGCGTACGCGGACGGCGCGCTCGGCGCGATCGAGCTGTTCGCGACGGGCGTCGCCGGCGGACCACTCGATGGCGCGGACGGGATCGCGTTCGATGTTCGCGGCAACCTCTACGTCTGCTCGAACCAGTCGGACGAGATCGCCGTGTTGTCCCCGGACGGAGATGTGATCGCTGAGTACCGCGGCACGGCAGCCGACGCCTTCAACTCGCCCGCCAGCCTGGTGTTCCGCGGGCGCTCGGTCTTTGTCGCGAACCTCGCGCTCTTCCACGGCGGCCCGCAGAAGCTGAGCGTCTTCACCGCACCGTATCCCGGCGCGCCGTAGCTCGACGAGCCGAGCGACCTCGAGCTGCGGCATGGGCTGGCGACGGAAGAGAGCGGCCGCTACCGGCCGCTCTCCCGTGACATGAGGGTCTGCCCCAGGTCGCTAGTTCAGGTGGATGGTGATGCCGCCGTTCAGGATGGGGACCGAGCTGGATCCATCCGGGTCGGGCGAGTGGTCGGTCGGGCACCGTCCGCCGCCCGACGCGCTGACGCGATCGGGCTCGGTCTGCTTGCCGGGGTTGCCCGTGTCCTTCCAGCCGGTGGAGATCAGGCCGCCGTCGTATGGGGCGAAGTGACTCCCGGTCGTCTGTGTGACGAACGACCTGAGATACGCGTACCACGCGCCCTGCGGTGGTGGAGATCCTGGCGCGTAGATCCCAAGGCACACCGGCTTCGACGTGAGATGCCCGCTCACGCACTGGCCGCTCGGGATCGTGAAGTTCAGCGTGCCGCCTTTGGTGTCGCCGGCGGCCGCCGTCTCGGTGTGTGCGCTCACAGCGAAGTTCACCCAGTACTCGAGCCCGGTGTTGTCCGGGCACGGATACAGGAGCCTCCCACCGCCGACGAGGAAGCCACCCCGGAGCTCTCCGGCCGAGGCGACGCCGCCGAGTGCGCCCAAGAGTGGGGACTGTGTCAGCGTGCAGGTGAGACCTGCCGGATAGAGGCCCATCGCCTCGACGGCCTGGACCAGGCCCTCGAGGGTATCCGCGTCGACTTCCGCGGCGATGTCGGTGCCGTCATCGCAGGTCAACCTGACCTGGGTCAGCCCGAAGCTCGCGACCGGAAGCGCAGTGGCGAAAGTGAGCAGTACGACCGCAGCGAACGTGAGGACGATACGCCGCATGGGAGCCTCCTTCTTTCAGCGCGCGACACGTGTGATACGACGGCGCTGTTGAGGAACCCTTCCGCGCCTCATTGAGAGGCCGCCGTGATCGAGCCCGTCGCGGGCTCGTCACATCAATGTTGCAGTAGTGACGCCTTTGGGATGCGTCGCGACGAACTGAAAGAAGCGGTGCGCCGCGAGCGGAGTCGGTCAGGTCTCTTTGGGCAGCTCCTCGTCACCGACGAGACGCGACGCGAAGCGTCGCGCGACGAGCGCGAGCGCTGCGGTGACCGCGCCGCTCACGGCTTCCCACGCCATCTGCTGAGCCTTCGGTCCCTGCTCGACCTCGCCGATCTCCTTGCGCAGCGTCTCGCGCAGCCGCTTGCGCGCCCTGCCCTTCAGCTTGTCGACGCGACCCCCGAGTCGGGCGATGACCGCGTCGAGATCGTTGTCGTCCCGGCGTAGGCGCCGCTCGCGGACGCCGCGCACCGCGCCGAGTGCGGCGAGGCCGACGATCGATCCGAGCGTCCCGAGGACCGCGACTGGCTGGCGGCGCACCAGGCGGCGCGGATCGATGTCCTCGCGGACCCGCGTGCGCAGCTCTTGCAGGTCGACATCGAGGCTCGCGCGGAGGTCGGCTAGCTCGCGCTCCGTCCGAGCAGACGCGCTTTCGCCCAACGCATCGTCTCCTTCACTGAATTGATTGTGCGCGTGGGACCGCGGAGCTCCAGTTTCTTGTATCCGATGAAGCCGGTCAGCGCCGCCAGCGCCAAGAAGAGTACGAGCACGACGAGTGCGGCCGCCCAGAGCGGCAGCACGAGGGCGACGAGCGCGATGGCGAAGACGGTCAGGGCGATGAGCGTGCACAGCACGAACGCGAAGGCCACGCCCAGCCACATCGCCGCCCGGAGATTCGCCCGGACGATCTCGGCGATCTCCTGGCGTGGGAGCTCGAGCTGCTTTCGGATGAGTGCCCGCACGTTCTCGCGGATGCGGCCGAGGACCGTGCGATAACCGGGTCGTTCGTACAAGGAGGGCGACTGTACCGCAGGCACGCGCATCCCCGTTGGGACGAGCACGAAGTCTGCCAGGCGCGCCAGCTAGTGCCCGACCGCTACGACGAGTCCGGTCTCCATGCCGTCCACGACAACGCGCCAGCAGCTGTCCGAGAACGAGATCGGCTTCCAGCCGACCTCGAAGGCCACGTCGCCCCACGGTGTGGTCCGCGGCGACGCCGCGGCGTTGTATTCGACCCACGTCGCGGGCGCCTTACCCGCGGTCTGCACGAAGTGGAGCGCGACGCTGTCGCCGAGCACGGCGCCTCTGCGGACCAGCCAGAACGCTCCATTCATGTCCTCGCCGAACGTGAACGCATCGCCAACGATGCCAAAGCGGCCGTCGCTGGTGATCACGCCCACGGCGTCTTTCGTCCGGGTGGGCTCGCAGGTCAGCGCGACCTCCCGGATTGACGTGGGCGTGATCGCGGGCGTCGAGGCGGGTGCCGGCGTCGCGCGCGACACCGCCGGATCAACGCACGCGACGAGCAGCAGGCCGAGCACGATCAAGGACCGCACGCTCTCCATACAAACACGTGAACGGGCGGGTTCCACCGCTTTTCTGCGAGAATCGGCACATCCGCCGGGGAGGTACGTGATGCCCGCACGCCGCAGCGCGACGAGGAAGAAGACGGCCGCAAAGGCGAAGAAGTGGGTCTATCTCTTCGTCGATAGCAAGGCCGAGGGCAGCGCCAAGATGCGCTCGCTCCTCGGTGGCAAGGGCGCCGGCATCGCCGAGATGACGAACGCGGGCCTTCCCGTGCCGCCTGGCTTCACGATCACCACGGAGGCGTGCAACACGTACTTCGCATCGGGCAAGAAGCTCCCACCGGCTCTCTGGGATCAGGTCGAGAAGGCGCTCGCGAAGGTCGAGAAGTCCACCGGCAAGAAGCTCGGCGACGCGAAGAATCCGCTGCTCGTGTCGGTCCGTTCGGGTGCCGCCATGTCGATGCCCGGGATGATGGATACGGTCCTCAACCTCGGCCTCAACGATGAGAGCCGCGCCGCGCTCGAGAAGCTGACGAAGAATCCCCGCTTCGCGCACGACGCGTACCGGCGCTTCATCTCGATGTTCGGGCGCATCGTGCAGGACATCCCGGCGGAGAAGTTCGATCACGCCCTCGAGGCGAAGAAGAAGGCGACCGGGGCGAAGAGCGACACCGATCTCACACCGAAGGCGCTGCAGGAGCTCGTGGCCGAGTTCAAGGAGATCGTCCGCCGCGAGACCGGGAAGCCGTTCCCGACCGAACCGCGCGACCAGCTGCGGCTCGCGATCGAGGCGGTCTTCGGCTCGTGGTTCGGGCGCCGCGCGGTCGACTACCGCAACGCGTTCAAGATCCGCCACGACCTCGGCACCGCGGTGAATGTGCAGAGCATGGCCTACGGGAACATGGGCGATGACTCGGGCACCGGTGTCGCGTTCACACGCAATCCGAACACCGGAGCCAAGGAGCTCTACGGCGAGTACCTCGTGAACGCGCAGGGCGAGGATGTCGTCGCCGGCATCCGCACGCCCTCGAAGATCGCCCAGATGAAAGACGAGCTGCCGAAGGTCTACACGCAGTTCGAGAAGATCGCGCAGCGCCTCGAGAAGCACTACCGCGACGTTCAGGACCTCGAGTTCACGATCGAGCGCGGGAAGCTGTACATGCTCCAGACCCGCAGCGCGAAGCGCACCGCGCGCGCGGCGGTGAAGATCGCGACCGACATGGTGCGCGAGAAGGTGATCAATAAGGACGAGGCGCTGCAGCGCGTCGATCCGATGCATGTCGAGCAGCTCCTCCTGCCGCGGTTCGACGAGGCGGAGGTCGAGAAGGCGCGCAAGGCCGGTCGTTTCCTCGCCAAGGGACTGAACGCATCGCCCGGCGCGGCCACCGGACGCGCCGTGTTCGACGCCGACCGCGCGGTCGAGCTCAAGGGCTCGAAGCAGCTCGTCGTGCTGGTCCGGCCGGAGACGAGCCCAGACGACTTCCACGGGATGATCGCGGCCACCGGCATCCTGACGGCTCGAGGTGGGTCAACGAGCCACGCAGCCGTCGTGGCGCGCGGTCTCGGTCTCCCGTGCGTCGCCGGCGTCGCGGCTCTCGACATCGATCTGCAGAAGCGGCAGATGCGCGTGGGCGACAAGATCGTGCGCGAGGGCGACGCGATCTCGATCGATGGCACGACCGGCGAGGTCTTCCTCGGCGAGCTCCCCACGATCCAGCCGAACTTCCGCGAAGAGAAGGAGCTCATCGAGCTGCTCTCCTGGGCCGACCAGCGCCGCACGCTCGGCGTCTGGGTGAATGCGGACACGCCGGAGGAGTGCCGTCTCGCGCGGGAGCTCGGCGCGGAGGGCGTCGGCCTCGCGCGGACCGAGCACATGTTCCGGCAGGCGGAGCGCTTGCCGATCGTGCAGGACATGATCATGGCCGACGACGTCCCGGGGCGGAAGAAGGCGCTCGCGAAGCTGCTTCCGTTCCAGCAGGGCGACTTCTTCGAGATGTACAAGGCCATGGACGGCCTGTCCGTCGTCATCCGACTCATCGACCCGCCGCTGCACGAGTTCCTCCGCGAGTACGCGGACGTGGACGTGGACATCGCGGTCATGCGCGCCACCGGCAAGGACGGGGCGGAGCTCGAGCGCAAGGAGAAGATCGAGCGGCGGCTGCAGCAGCTTCACGAGGACAACCCGATGCTCGGTCTGCGCGGCTGCCGCCTGCTGCTCGTGTACCCCGAGATCCTCGAGATGCAGATCCGCGCGATCCTCGGCGCCGCGATCGATGCGGCGGAGAAGGGCATCAAGGCGAAGCCCGAGATCATGATGCCGCTCGTCGGTGTCATGGGAGAGCTCGACCGCCTCCAGGAGCAGGTCGTCGCGGTCGCCGAGGCGGTCTTCAAGGAGCGCGGCAAGAAGGTGCCCTACAAGTTCGGGACGATGATCGAGATCCCGCGCGCGTGTCTCATCGCCGACGAGATCGCGACGAAGGCCGAGTTCTTCTCGTTCGGGACGAACGACCTCACCCAGACGATCCTCGGCATCTCGCGCGACGACGCGCAGAAGAGCTTCCTCACGAAGTACGTCGAGCAGAAGATCATCCCCGCGGACCCCTTCCAGGTGCTCGACCGCGATGGCGTCGGCGCGATGATGCGCATCGCCATCGAGCGCGGGCGCAAGACGCGGCCGGGCCTCAAGATCGGCATCTGCGGCGAGCACGGCGGCGATCCGTCGTCGATCGCGTTCTGCCACGAGGTCGGCCTCACCTACGTGTCGCCCTCGACGTACCGCGTGCCGGTGGCGCGCCTCGCGGCGGCGCAGGCGGCGATCGCCGGAGCGGGGGAGAAAGACCGCTAGCCCGATGCCTGCCGACTCCTTGGGCTGGATCACCCAGCGTGGAGAGAACGACGATCCCCGCGGTTATCCGGACGCGGCACGCGAGGCGAACCTGATCGCGCGTCGCGCGCGGCTCGCTGGTCGGGACATCCTCGAGGTCGGCTGTGGGAACGGACGACTCACTGTCGAATACGCAGGCCGCGCGCGTTCGGTCGTCGCGCTCGAGCCAAACCAGGCGATGCTTCGACGCGCGCGAGCGCGAGCACGCGCCTGGGGTTTGCGCAACATCCGATTCCTCCCGGCGCCCGCGCAGGCGGGCATCCGCGGTGGTCCGTTCGACATCGTCGTGTTCTCCTGGTCCCTCTGCTGAATCGCGCGCGAGGGCATGGTCGATGCCCTCCGGAGTGCATGGCGGGTCCTTCGGCCACGTGGTCTTGTCGTCGATATTCGGCCGGCCGTCGCGTACCGACCGGGTCTGGCGATCCTGCGTCAGGGCCGCGGCCGACTCTCGATCGGATCGTTCCAAAGAACGCCCGATCCAGATGTGGTCGCCGCGCAGCGCGCGGTGCGTGACGCCGTACGAGAAGGCTGGCTCGGAGTCGTCTCCAGGACCCGGGGACGGTGGCGTGCTGGATACGGAGATCTCGGAGAGCTTCGCCAGGTCCTTGCCGCGAACCAGAACTGGGATCTCGATGCCCAGACGAGGCGCCGACTGTCAAGAGCGTGGCGTGGTCACGGGCATGCGGATGCGATAGAGGTATCGAGGTTCTTCTCGCTGACGGTGCTGCGCAAGCGCGGGGCTCCGCCCTCGTAGTTACTCCGCGTGGGCATCGATTAGCCTTACGCGCGATATGGTGACGAAGGTCGAGCGCGCCGCGAAGCTCTCACGCGATAGGAGCGTCGCGTCGCTGCGGATCCGCGAAGGCTCAGAGGAGCTCGAGAACACGACGCTCGCGCCGTACGCGACGAAGAGCGCCGAGGGCAGGCGCGACAGGGCTGACGAGCCGTCGCCGACGCGCATGGCGTTCGCGGTCGACCGCGACCGCATCATCCACAGCAAGGCGTTCCGGCGCACAAAACACAAGACGCAGGTCTTCCTCGCTCCCGTCGGCGATCACTACCGGACGCGGCTCACGCACATCCTCGAGGTGAACCAGATCGGACGCGCGATCGCGCGCTCGCTGCGGCTCAACGAGGATCTCGTCGAGGCGATGGCGCTCGGACACGACATCGGGCACACGCCGTTCGGCCACATCGGCGAGGAGCTGCTCGCGCGCTTCCTACCCGAAGGGTTCCGCCACAACCAGCAGAGCGTCCGGATCGTCGAGAAGCTCGAGAAGAACGGCGCGGGTCTGAACCTCACCACGCAGACGCGCGACGGGATCCTCAAGCACAGCTCGCCGACAGAAGGCGGCCTCGAGACCGCGGCCTGGGGCGAGCCGGAAACGCCAGAGGGCTGGGTCGTCCGCTACGCGGACAAGATCGCATACCTGCATCACGACATCGACGACGCGATGCGCGCGGGGATCATCACCGAGGCCGACCTGCCCGCGGACCTCCGCACCGCGCTCGGGAGCGACCGGGCCGAGCGCCTGGACACGATGATCTATGACGTTGTCGTCACGTCGTACGGCAAGCCCGAGGTGACCATGAGCGACGAAGTGCTCGACGCCACCAACGCCTTACGCAAGTTCATGTTCGACAACGTGTACCTCTCGGGCCCGGCGAAGACGGAGGACGAGAAGGCTCAGGGTGTCCTCTGGGAGCTCCTCCAGTACTTCGAGGCCCATCCCGACCGCATGCCGGCCGAGCATCAGCGGATCGCCGCTCAGGAGGACGTCAAACGAGCGGTGGCCGATTACATCGCGGGCATGACGGACGGGTATGCCCTGGACACGTTCACGAGCTTGTTCATACCGGCCGCGTGGAGTCATCTCTAGAGACCCGTCTCGCTTTCGTGGCGCTGCCTGCGCACCTCCCTCGCTTCGCTCGGGATGCGCAGGGACGGGCGCCCACATGCCGTCACGTCGGTGTCTGCACAGTGCCTCGCTACGCTCGGCCTGTGCAGCAAAACCTGTCGGCGCTAGCCGACAGGTTTTGTAACAGGCATGCAACTTGCCCGACGCCGCAACTGATGAGGGGGCTTCAGCCTGGCGACGTGGCCGCGAGCGGCCATGCCGTCCAGTTCTACGAGCGCGAGTCGTATCTGCTCGAGAGCGTGAGCAACTACATCGGGTCCGCGCTGAGCGTGGCCAGCGCGGGGATCCTCATCGCGACTCCCCAGCACCGCGATGGTGTGGCAGAGCGCCTGACCGCCCGCGGGCTCGACGTCGGGGTTGCCGCTGCCGACGGACGCTACATCGCGCTCGACGCGCGCGCGACGCTCGACAGCTTCATGGTCGATGGCTGGCCGGACCAGGCGCGCTTCGACGACACGATCGGGACCCTCATCGCGAAGATGCGCGGACGAGCGCCGCGCGTGCACGCCTTTGGCGAGATGGTCACGCTGCTCTGGGCGGAAGGGAACAGCGAAGCGGCGATCCGTCTCGAGGAGCTGTGGGATGAGCTCGGAACGCGACACACGTTCTCCCTGCTGTGCGCCTATCCGATCGAGGCGTTCCGCGACACGGCGCACGTGAAAGCGTTCGGGGAGATGACCGCGCTCCACACGAACGTGGTCCCCGCCGAGAGCTACACGCAGCTCGACGGTGATGGCCAGATGCGCCTCATCGCTCAGCTTCAGCAGCAGGCCGCGACCCTCGAGGCCGAGACGATCCAGCGCCGGCACGCGGAGGCGGAGCTGCGAAAGAAGATGGAGCAGCTTGCGGACGCGGATCGTCGTAAGGACGAGTTCCTCGCGATGCTCGGGCACGAGCTTCGCAATCCGCTCGCTCCGGTCACCACGGCGCTCCAGCTGATGCGCCTGCACAGCGACGAGCCCCTCCGTACGGCGCGCGCTCGCGAGACGATCGAGCGTCAGGTCGAGCACATGACTCGCCTCATCGACGATCTCCTCGACGTCTCACGCATCACGCGCGGCAAGATCGAGCTTCGGCACGAGCCGGTCGTCCTCGCGACACTCGTCGCGCGGGCGGTCGAGGGAGCACGGCCGGTCATCGACGAGCGCCGCCATCGACTCACGCTCGATCTGCCGGACGCGCCGATCACACTCAGCGCGGACCCGGCACGCCTCGAGCAGGTCCTCGCGAATCTCCTGAACAACGCCGCGAAGTACACCGACGTGGGCGGACGCATCTGGCTCCGGGGACGCGAGGACTCCGGGCAACTGGTCGTCTCGGTGAGAGACAACGGCGCGGGACTCACGCAGGAGATGCGCGACCATGTCTTCGATCTCTTCGTCCAGGGCCCGGAGATGCGCGATTACACACGTGGCGGGCTTGGCATCGGCCTGACGCTGGTCCGCCGCATCGTCGAGATGCATGGCGGCACGATCGAAGCGCGCAGTCATGGGCCGGGGCAGGGGAGCGAGTTCATCATGCGACTCCCGGTCCTCCCGGTGTCGCATGTCAGACCCAACGGCATCGGGAACCACACCGGACTCGCCGCGCTGCCGAAGCGACGGATCCTCGTCGTCGACGACAACGTGGATGCAGCCGACGCCCTCGCCGAGCTCCTGCGTGACTACGGCCACGACGTGAGTGCCGTCCACGATGGCGCCAGCGCGATCGAGCAGGCGAGTTTGCATCGCCCGGACATCGTGCTGCTCGACATCGGCATGCCGGGCTTCGACGGCTACGAGGTCGCGCGACGGATGCGCACGGAGCTCGGACTGAAATCGACGCTCGTCGCGCTGACGGGATACGGCGAAGCGCGCCACCGCCGGCTGTCACGCGATGCCGGATTCGATCAGCACGTGACGAAGCCGGTCGACATCGAAAAGCTGGAGAGTCTGCTCGCGCTGCCGAACTGAAGGGGGGCCGCTCCTCCGCGCGGACTGACACCGCGAGTGCGCGCAACGTCCGACCGCTAACGTTGTCGCAATGCCTGGTGATTTCGATCTCGTCAAAGAGCGCATCGACATCGTCCAACTCGTCGGCGAGAGCGTCCCTCTCAAGAAGGCCGGGCGAGGCTACGTGGGAATCTGCCCGTTTCACCTCGAGAAGACACCATCGTTTCATGTTGATCCCGAGCGGCGGACCTACAAGTGTTTCGGATGCCTGCCACCGGGCTCGCTCATCAAAACGAAGGATGGCCCGCGTCCCATCGAAGCGATTCGACCCGGCGAGGAGGTCTATGCCCGTGATGGTCGGCTGCATCCTGTTCTCGAGACCCACGAACACTCATTCGTCGGGGAACTTGTCAAACTGATTTGCGCGCCTTTTAAGATTCCCGTGCTGTTGACGCCGGATCACAAAGTTCCGGTGATTCGGCCGCGAAGCAAGCGGATCGAGGAGATTCCCGCCGGTCTGATAAGGCCACAGAACTACCTGTTGTATCCGCCGATTGAGCGAAGGGTCGAACCGTTGGACTGGTCAGCGCTGCCGATCTGGTTCGGAAAGAGGGGGAAACGCCCAAAAGCGCTGCCGAGCACTGTGGACCTCTTGCCTTTTGCCGAGTGGCTGGGCTGGTATCTGGCTGAGGGCAGCGTCAGCAATGACAGAAGCGTCCGCTTCAGTCTGTCCGGAGACGAGGGTGGCGTCGCAGTCCGCGTCTCCGAACTCAGTCAGCTTCTCTTTAGTGAGACGCCACGAATCGACCGCCGAGACACGAAGATCGAGATTTGGTTCTGTCATGCCTTGCTATCACGCTGGCTGAAGTACAACTGTGGCGATGGCGCACGAAACAAACGGCTTCCAGGTTTCGTATGGGGATGGACCCGAGAGGAACAACAGGCCCTTCTTGACGCGCTTGTTCTCGGCGACGGTAGCCGCTACGCAGGAGGCTACGTGGCGCGCTTCGGATACCACGCGAAGCCGTCATGGAGTCTGAGACTGGCGTCGGTGACCCTGATCGATGATGTCCGCGACCTATTGCTCCGAATGGGTGTCGTGCCAGGAATGTCGGATCGCACTGAGCCCGACGGGCGCAGGAGCTGGCAGGTCGCGGTCAGCGACGGCGGCCAGCAGAAATGGGGAGCTGGCGAGCGCCTTCCGTCGGAGCCACTGCCGGTTCGTGTTCGAAGAGTGGAGCGTGTTGTCTATGACGGGCCTGTCCACAACCTGACCGTTGAAAAGGCGCACACGTACCTCACGATGTCAGGGGTCGTTTGCAATTGCGGTGAGGGCGGTGATGTCTTTACCTGGCTCGAGAAGCGCGAAGGCCTCACCCCCGCTGAGGCTTTGAACACTCTTGCCGAGCGCGCCGGCGTCGAGCTGACGCGGCGGGCGCCCGAGGAGCGCAAATTCGAGGACCGGCTCCTCCAGGCGAACGACGCGGCCGCCTTCTACTTCCGACAGGCTCTCCGCGGCACGCCTCGCGGCAAGGCCGTGGCGGAATACCTCGCCAAGCGCGGCATCACGCCCGAGTCGATCGATACGTTCGGCGTCGGCTACGCCCCCGACGAGCGCGACAGCCTCCTCGCCTACCTGAAAAAGAAGGGATTCAGCGAGGACGAGGCCGTCGCGGCGGGGCTGATCTTCAAGAACGAGCGGGGCCTGTGGGACCGGTTCCGGGACCGCCTGATGATCCCCATCCGCGACCGGCGTGGGCGAGCGATCGCCTTCGGCGGCCGCGCCATGCGGCCGGACCAGCAGGGCAAATACGTCAATTCGACCCAGACCGCGCTCTTCAACAAGAGCGCCACCCTGTACGGGCTCGACAAGGCGAGCGCGGCCATCCGGAAGGAGGGCACTGCGGTCATCGTCGAGGGGTATTTCGACACGATCGCCTGCCACCAGGCCGGATTCACCAACGTCGTCGCGTCCATGGGGACGGCCCTCACCGAGGACCAGTACCGCGTCCTGAACGAGATGAAGATCGAGCGAGCGATCGTTGCCTTCGACGGAGATGCCGCCGGGCAGCGCTCCGCCGAGTCCCGCGGGCGGGAGCTCCTGACCGCTCTCAGCCGATTCGGATCGGGGGCCGGCGGTGGGCGGTTGGGTACCCGCACCGGCCTGGCGCTGTTCGTGACCGTGCTCCCGGAGGGTCTGGATCCCGACGACGTCGCCCGCAAGGAGCCCGAGCTGTTCCGGAAACTCCTGGCCGAGGCCAAGCCCCTACTCGAATTCCTCATCGACCGCGTCCGCGAGACGTCGCGGCTGGACCAGTCGGAGGGCCGGCTGCGCTTCCTGCAGCGGACCGCGGCGCTCATCGCCGAGGAGCCCGATCCGGTGCGGCGCGAGGTCTACCTGTCGGAGGTGGCGGGAAGCGCGGGGGTCGATCCGGCGTTCCTGCGTGGAAAGCTCCCCGCGGCCGGAAAGAGTACGCAGCGGACGGCGCGCACGCCGACCGAGCAGCCGTCTGCCGCGCGCGGCGAAACGGCCACGCCGAAACAAACTCCTTCTCGCGAGCGTTACGTAATGGCACTATTAACCCGATATCCGGAGGAGATCGCGCGCGCTGACCTTGCCCCCACTGACCTGGTAGACCCCCACCTGCGTGCGCTCTACGAACAGCTCCAGGCGGGGAAGCGTCCGGACTCTGACCTGCCGGCTCATCTAGCCGCCCTTGCTGCGGCACTTGGCGCAAATGCGCCGGAGCTCGACGATCAGACGGACCCAGGCCAGGTGATCGAGATCGCCGCGCTGCACCTGCGGGTAGAGAACTTGCGGCGTGGTCTGCAGGACACGCGAGTCCAGCTCGCGCGGGCCGAAGGCGACGTCGGGGGATTGGATGGCGAGGTCGCGCGGATGGGTGAAGAGCTCCAGCGGCTCATGAAGCGGCAGGAGCGCCGGACCGTGCTGCGCGGCGAGCTGGAACGAGAAGAGGATCGATGAAAGCGACAACGAAGGAAAAAGAGACCGAAAAGGCCGCCCCTGAGCGCACCGGGATCCACCCGGAGCACAAGGAGCAGGCCGAGCGTCTGCTCGCGCGTGGCCGCCAGCAGGGCTATGTCACGCAGGAGGACATCGTGCGAGCCATCCCGGACGCCGAGCCCGGTGAGATCGAGGAGCTGCTCCTCGCACTCGACGACAACAACGTCGAGATCCTCGAGGCCGAGCGCGGACCGAACTGGGCGCAGGTCAAAGAGGAAGAGGAAGAGGCCGAGGAGCTCCAGCGCGAGGACGCCATCTCGGCGGTGCTCGCGAGCGACCTCATCAGCGTCGACGACCCCGTCCGCATGTACCTCAAGGAGATCGGGAAGGTCCCTCTGCTCACCGCGGAGGAAGAGGTCAACCTCGCGAAGTCGATCGAGCTGGGGGAGCAGGCACTCGTGTCGCCCGCGCTCTCGGTCGTTCACCTGTACGAGCTCGGCGTCGAAGTCAAGAAGCGAATGGCCCTCGGACGCCCGCGCGAGTTCGTCGACGAGGCGACGCGCTTCACGGTGAAGGCGCTCACGCGCACGCTCGGCGACCTGGAGGGCGGCAAGGAGCTGCGGCGTCTCACCAACCGTCTGCTGAAGCTGCGCGATCCGCTGAAGGCCGAGGCGAACAGCAAGGAGATCTCGACCGAGGCGAAGGTGCTCATCGACGAGACCGTCGCGCTGATCGACGCCGCGAAGCGCGATCCGCAGCGTCTCGCGTTCCGCATCCTGCCGCAGTACGCGAAGATCCACGGACCGGCCGAAGGTGCGGAGCGTCTGGGCGAGCTCGTCATGCTCGGCCAGGAGATCCGCGACGTGCTGGTGAAGAACCTCAACATGCTGGTCGAGTCGGACGCGGACGAGCAGCGCGCGCTACGCCGCCTCGCGGACGAGCTTATCCAGAAGGGCGACGACGCGCGTCACAACCTCACCGAGGCCAACCTCCGACTCGTCGTGTCGATCGCGAAGAAGTACATCGGCCGCGGCATGTCGTTCCTCGACCTGATCCAGGAAGGCAACATCGGCCTCATCCGGGCCGTCGAGAAGTTCGACTATCGCAAGGGCTACAAGTTCTCCACCTACGCGACGTGGTGGATCCGTCAGGCCATCACGCGTGCCATCGCGGACCAGGCGCGGACGATCCGCATCCCGGTCCACATGGTGGAGACGATCAACAAGCTCATCCGAGTGTCGCGTGGACTTCTCCAGGAGCTCGGTCGCGAGCCGACCGCGGAGGAGATCGCCGAGCGCATGCTCATCACGCCGGACAAGGTGCGCGAGATCGTGAAGGTCTCGCAGGAGCCGGTCTCGCTCGAGACGCCCATCGGCGAAGAGGAGGACAGCCACCTCGGTGACTTCATCCCCGACAACCAGGCGCTCGCGCCATCAGACGCGGCGTCGCACAAGCTGCTCAAGGAGCAGGTCGAGAGCGTGCTCGAGGGGCTGACCGGTCGCGAGCGTCGCGTGCTGCAGCTGCGCTTCGGTCTCGAGGACGGCCGCACCCGCACGCTCGAAGAGGTGGGCCGCGAGTTCAATGTGACGCGCGAACGCATCCGCCAGATCGAGGCGAAGGCGCTGCGCAAGCTGCGTCACCCGAGCCGCAGCCGGAAGCTCAAGGACTACCTGGAGTAATCGCGCGGCCTAGCCGCGCTCATCTGCTTGGCGTTTGCGCTTCGCGCACGCCGCAGTAGCGAAAGAGGGGCGCCGTGAGGCGCCCCTCTTGATCGCTAGGGCTTACCGGTCTCCTTTGTGCGCGTCGAAACGTAGATCGAAAACGGTCCTGCGGCGGTGGGTGACCGCACGATGTACAGCCTCTGACCGTCCGGTGAGAGATGCGGGTAGCCATCATGGATCGTTGAGTTGACCGACGTGAGGAACACCGGCGCCGACCACTCGGCGGAGGTGCTCTCGCGTGTCGCGGACCAGAGGTGATTGACCCCTCCCCCGGTCCGAGTCGACATGAAGATGACCTCGAGACCGTCGTGACTCAAGGTCGGCCTTCCCTCGCCGAAGGTGCTGTTGAGCGCGGTGACGTTCGAAGCGGGGCCGAACGAGCCATCGGGCAGCTGCTCGGCCATCCATATGTCGCCGAGGCCTAGTCCGCCGGGCCGATTGCTGTTGAAGAAGAGATACGAGCGACCTGTCTCGTCGTCCTGAAAGAAGCCCGGATTTGCCTCGCCGAACGCGGTGTTCACGGAGACAACGGGACTTGCCGCCTGCCACCCGTTCTCTCCGAAGTCCTCATCGGTGTGCCTCCGATACGAGCCGTAAAGGTCGGTGAGTCCCGCTCCGCCAGGACGGTTGGAGTTCCAGAACAGCCAGTGACCGTCACGTGACAGAGCCGGGCCGAATTCGTCCGCCGCACTGTTGACCGCTGGGCCGAGGTTCGATGGGGTTCCCCACGCAGCATCCGTCGACGCACGGTGTGCGACCCAGATGTCGATGCCGCCTAAGCCGCCGATCCGAAAGGAGGCGAAGTAGAGCGTGAGGCCATCCTTCTTCTCTGCTGGCGTGCCATCCCCCAGCAACCCCGCCGTGTTGAGCTCCGTGACCGGGACCGGAGTGGACCAGTCGGACCATCGTGGTCGTGCCGCTGCCGGTGACGCAGTGACCGACGCCACGACTACGGCGATAACCACGAGGGCGAAGCTGAGTCGAATCCCATTCCGGTTCATTGCCTTCCTCCTCAAATTGCCAATGGGCGAGCGGGGCGTGACGCGCGTCACGCCCCAGTCGCGAGTCCGATCGCCTTAGGGCTTACCGGCCTCCCTCGTTCGTGTCGCCACATAGAGGTCACCCGGGGCTCCGACGGCGGCGGATCGCCCGAAGTAGAGCGTCTGACCGTCCGCTGAGAGGTACGGGTACTGATCGCTCTGCGTGGACTTCACCGAGGCGACCTCCGTCGGCGTCGACCACTCGGCTGTGGTGCTCTCCCGCGTCGCGGACCAGATGTGGCTGAGGCCCCCGGCGCGATTCGACATGAAGACGATCTCGAGGCCGTCATGCCTGATGGTCGGGCGCTGCTCGCCTCGCGTGGTATTGAGCGCGGTGACATTCGAGGCTGTGCCGAACGAGCCGTCCTCCAGCTGCTCGGCAACCCAGATGTCGGTGGCGCCGAGCCCACCCGGCCGGCCGCCGCTCTGGAAGAAGAGGAATGCGCGCCCGGTGCCGTCGTCCTGGAAGTAGCTTGGGCCGGCCTCACCGAACACCGTGTTCACTCCGGCCACCGGCATGGCTTGCTGCCACCCGAACCCGCCGAAGTCCTCATGTGTATGTTGCCGGTACGCGACCCAGATGTCGTTCAGACCCATGCCGTCGGCACGGTCGCTGCTTAGGAACAGCCAGTGCCCATCGCGTGAAAGGGCCGGCCCAGCCTCGTTTCCTGCGGTGTTCATAGCCGTGCCGAGGTTCATCGGCGCTCCCCACGGCTCGGCCGTTGACGCGCGATATGACACCCAGATGTCGGTGCCGCCCTGTCCGCCCGAGCGATCGGACGAGAAGTACAGCACGAGGTCGTCCTTCGAGACCGCAGCTGTCTGCTCCTCGGCCGCCGTGTTGAGCGTCGAGAGCGGAACTGGTGTCGACCAATCTGACCACCGCGGGCTCGCGGCGGCCGGTGACGCATTGACCGACGCCACGAGTGCGGCGAGAACCGCGAGCGCGAAGCTGAGCCCAGTCCCCTTCCGGTTCATTCGATTTCCTCCTCCTCACTGTGCATGACTTCCCTCCCCGTTACGCCCGGAGGGCCGCAGCGCCAACGCGATCGCGACGACGAACGGTGCTCGAACACCCTTCTTTTGCCCTCTCGCTATTTGGTGCTTGTCGCAACAGAAAACTGTCGCGGGCTGCCGGAGTCTATACCGACCCTTCGGGACACTGGTCGAGCGCGATCAGCTACGCCGCAAAGCCATGGACTATCTCGAGTAGCGGTCGTAGCTCACGATCTCTGACAGCGGCTTGCGCCCACCGCGTCGTGGGTTCGGGCGCGGATCCTTTGTCGAGACGGGGCGGCCGATCATCACGATCGACCGCGCGGTCCGCTCCGCAGGGATGCCGAGGATCCGTTTCGCCTCGGCCTGCTGCGCGTCGTCGCCGTACCAGGCGACACCGCCGCCATATCCGAGGTTGTGCGCCGCGATGAGGATGCGCTCGGTGACGCGACCCTCGTCGTACGCCTCGCTCACTCCGGCGCCATCGAGGACGATCGCGATGCCAAGGGGCGCGCCGGCGAGCCAGTTGATCGGAGGGCGCAGCTGGCCGATCTTGCGCAGCTGCTCCTTGTCGGTGACGACGATGAAGTGCCACGGCTGCGTATTCCGCGAGCTCCCCGTCCATCGCGCGACCTGCAGCAGCTGTTTCGTGACGGCATCCGGAATTTCGTCAGCCGCGTATTGCCGGATCTGGCGGACGGTGCGGATTCGGTCGATCAAGGACATGGACGCTAGCATTTGCCGGCTGATGACAGAGCCCGAGGTCGATCAGGGCGAGCTCGAGCGACTCAGCTCCGCCCTCCGGCTGGCGGAGTCCGCGCTTGAGGAGGCGCTCGAGGCCGCGGAGAATCTGGGGAACTTCGATCGTCGCTTCGACGTGCCGCGCGCGATCGGCGGAGCGCAGCGTCTGGTCCAGAACGCGAACGAAGCGGTGGACGCCGCCCGCAAGGGTTAGGCACGAGAGAGCCGCCGGGGGCTGGGTGTGACGCGCCTGGCTCGCTAACATCAGTGCCGTGCGTCAGCTCATCGGTAAGCGTCTCCTCGACATCGACGTCGGTTAGATCGTCGAGCTAGCCCGCGCGTTCCCGCGAACGGTGGTCGACGCCGGCACGGGAGACGGGCGTTATCCACTCCATGTAGCACGCACGAGAGCGGACACCCTCGCGATCGGAATCGACGCCTCCGCGGATGGTCTTGCCTACGCGGCGCGCCGCGCAGTGCGCGAGGCTGTGCCGAACCTCGTCCTCCTCCGCGAGCCCATCGAAACCGTTCCGCTCGACTCTTTCGCTGACGAGATGACCATCCATTCCCCGTGGGGCTCGCTGCTGCGCGGCGCGCTCGGCGAAGACGAGCGGGTGTTCGCCGCGATCCGTCGTCTGCCGCGTCCAGGTGGACTGGTCACGCTGTTGTCCGTCACCGCGCGCGATGACCGCGCAGCCTCATCCGCCGCGGATCTCGCGCGGGTGCAGGGCGCGTATCGCGCTGCTGGCTTCGCGCTGGTCGAGTGGCGCGCCGTCACTCGCGCCGACGTGGACGCGGCGCGCTCCAGCTGGGGCAAGCGACTGGACGTCGGTGGAGGGCGACGCGGACTCCTACTGCGCTTCTGTCGGCGCTAGCTGGCCCAGAGTGTCGCGGCAACCGCCGCGGCGCGGTTCGGCACATCCAGTCGCTTGAGGACGTGGGTCACGTGTTTCTGCGCCGTAGCGGTGGCGATGCCGAGGGTCAGCGCGATCTCCTTGTCCGACGCGCCCTTCGCGATGAGCGCCACCACTTCGCGCTGCCGAGGCGTCAAGGCGAACGCCTTCGTTGCGCGTCCCGCCGTCGTGCTGAGCTCAGCTCGTACGCGTTCGCCCAGCACCGCGCGCGAGTACGCCGGTTCGCCGCGAAGCGCGCCGAGCACCGCGCGCCGAAGCGCCCGTGCGTGCAGTTCGAGGTGGAGGTACCCGAAAGCGCCCGATGCGAGCGCCCGCCCCGCGTCGCGACGGTCATCCGACTGTCCGACCACCACGGTCGGCACGCGGCGGACGAGCGACCCGATGGTGATCCAATCCGTGGAGCGGCTCAGGGCAACGATCGCGAGATCGACCTCGTCGAGGTCGCGACTGGCGGGCATCTGTGTGACGCGCCACAGCGGCACGGCGATCCTCATGCGCCGAAGCGATCTGAAGACGTCACCGAGCTCATCCCACACGAGGATCGACTGCGTTCGCCTGAGGACCATGCCGGAATCGCTCCCACCCACGCGCGCGTGCGCTCCGTAATCTAGCGAGCAGGCGAGTGCGCATCAACTCGCGAGCAAGTTGGACCAGTTCCCGCCTCTTTACCTTTCGTTGAGTACGCAAAAGTCGGTACGCGGCGGGGGAGACGCAGCCCCGCTCTTTGGCATTTACCGGTCGGTCTGTTCGCGGTCCCATGCGCTTCGCGGCGGTCCTTGGGGAGATGTCACGGCGGTCAGCGATCGCGCTCTCGGGGGGTGGGCTCGAGGCCCGCATCGCCTACGGACCGTACGACAACTGATGGATGGAGACCTCTATGCGATCGACCTTCAGATACACCGCGCGCCGGCACACACGTCGCCTTCTCGTCGGGCCTGTTCTTGCGGCGTTGCTGACGGCGCTGCTCTTCCCGGGCACCGCCGTCGCGGTCCACGACACCGCCGCGTTCGAGCTCGACGGGAACGCAACGTCGTCGACATCGGACGACTGGGACAAGGTCTGCCACCAAGTCACGGGCAGCGACTGTTCCACATCATCGAATACCAGCGGCGCGAAAGCGGTCGCGTGGGCGGCCGATGGCGACAGCAACGCCACGATCTTCACTGGCGGCGGCTCGAAGGATCCGATCGACATCGACCAGTGGGCCTGGAAGGACGGGGCCGGCGGCCTGCCGGACAAGGACAACCTCGAGCACGCCTTCGCGGCTCGCTACTCGCTGCCACCCAGCCCGTCATGTCCGTCGGGCGGAGCGGCGACGTGCGAGGTGATCTTCTTCGGCTCCGACCGACTCGACAACAGCGGCGACGCGCAACAGGGCTTCTGGTTCTTCCAGAACGCGATCAGCCTTGGCACGCAAAAGGTCGGCGGTGCCCAGGGCTTCAACGGCGTACACCGGAACGGTGACCTTCTGGTCATCAGTGACTTCAGCAACGGCGGCGGAACGTCGACGATCAGCGTCTTCCGTTGGAATTCCGCCGTCAGCGGGAACCTCGAGCTCCTCGCGACGTCCGACGCCGCGAAGTGCACGAGCGCCGCAGCGGGCGACGGCTTCTGCGGGATCGTCAACCCGACCGACGGGACCGCGGCGCCATGGCCGTTCCTCGACAAGAGCGGTAACACCACCTATCTGAACGGCGAGCTCTACGAGGGTGGCATCAACCTTTCGCTCCTCGGTCTGGGGAACGAGTGCTTCGCGACCGTGTCGGCCGAGAGCCGCTCGTCGACCTCGACGACGGCGACCCTGAAGGACTTCGTCCTGGCGACCTTCGGCAGCTGCACGTCGTCGATCCGGACGACGGCCAGCGGCACCACCTTCTCCATCGGGACCGGCTCGGTATCGGTCACCGACTCCGCGACGCTCACGGTCGGTGGGGCCACGACCTGGAGCGGGACCGTAGCCTTCAGCCTGTGCGGTCCCATCCCGACCGGCACGTGCAACACCGGCGGCACGGCGATCAGCTCACAGGGCGTGAACCAAAGCACGCCACAGCCGATCATCTCTAGCGCGGCGACAGTCACGTCGGTGGGCCGCTACTGCTGGCGCGCCGACTTCACCTCCACGACGCCTGGCGTGCCGAACGCCACCGACGATGGCTCGACCACGACGCCCAACCCCGAGTGCTTCGTCGTGAACCCAGTGACGCCGACGCTGACGACCCAGGCGAGCGGCCCGATCCAGCTCGGGGGCTCGATCAGCGACACGGCGACCCTCACTGGAACGGCGAACAAGCCCGGGAGCCCCGTCATCAATCCGACGACGGCGGGCGGCCCCGCGGGCGGCTCGATCAGCTTCACGGTCTACGGCCCGAATAACTGCACGACCGTCGCCTTCGGTCCGACCACGGTATCGGTCAGCGGCGACGGCAGCTACGGCTCGGGTAACTTCACACCGACGGCGGTCGGCACCTACACCTTCGTCGCCTCCTACAGCGGCGACGCTCCGAACACCAACGCCGCGCCGGCGACCGCGTGTCCCGACACGACGGGGACGGAGACTGTCCTCGTCACCGACACGACGAGCATCACGACCGCGCAGAACTGGCTGCCCAACGATTCCGCGACGATCGCGTCGGCGGGCGGCACTGCGCTGAGCGGTACGCTGACCCTGACGCTCTACGACAACGGCACCTGCAACGGCAACGTCCTCTACACCACCGGAGCCATGCCGGTGAGCGGCGCCTCACCTCAGACGCTGAGTAGCAACAACACGACGGTCAAGGTGCTGGCGTCCGCGGTCGTGTCATGGAAGGCGACCTACGCGAGCAACAACGGCAACGTCGCCGGCTCGACAAGCAACTGCGAGACGACGAGTCTCTCGATCAACAACTGACCTCGGAGCGCTCGGCTCGTTGACCTAAGGAGAGGCCCCGGGAATCACCCGGGGCCTCTCGTTCAGATCGGCGCGATCGAGCCCTACTGATATACGTCGAAGGATTGCGTGGTCAGCGTGATGGCCTTCGCACCGCTCGCGTACCACAGGACTGCGACGCAGCTCGCCGCTCCACCGGCCCAGTCGATCGAAGAGAGCGTCATGATCTGCGTCCACGGCCACGGGTAGTCCGCGTAGTAGCCGGTCGTGGTGCCGTAGACGACGACGCCATCCTGAGAGCACGTCACGTTGACGTGTGGCTGAGTCGTCGCGGTCGTCGCGACATCGAAGGTCACTCGTTGGCCCCAATGTGCGACGCCGTCGGTCGAGTCGAGCGCGACGAGAACGAGACTGGCGGTCGGCGCTGGCTTCCTTCCGCCTCCGCCGCCGTGGCCGGCCGCGAGCGCCTGCGTCCCAGCAAGGCACAGGAACGCGAGAGTGAAGATGAGTGCGGTAGTCGCGATGCGTTTGGTGAACAAGAGCGAGTCCTCCCAGCGCGGTAGCCGTTTTCCACCGCTAAACCGGTAACGTGTGGCCTTTTCGATGCGTCACGTCGCCCGTCAGGCCCAGGACGTTCGGCGGCGGTCCGCGCGCATTCGGGCGGACGCCGAAGTACTCGGGTACCAGGACGACCAGATTCCTTCTGTGCTTGACATGGGGCCGCGGGCCCGCACCCGACGCGCGCATACACACGCATGGGCGGCATTCGCTAGTGTCAGCGGCGGGACAGCGAACGCAACGGGGGGTCGCATGTCGGAGCACCGGCCGGTCCACGAGAAGCCGCGCGTCGAAGAGCACAAGGTCTACGCGCTGCTCGCGATACCGGTCTTCCTTGTGACAGTCTTCATCATCGCGCTGATCGCGATTCTCGGGACTTCGCCGCGGCCCTAGCGCGTGCTGGACGGGCTTCCGGTTCCGACCACGCGACGTCGCTTGGCAACTCCCGACGCAGGATCCTCTCGAGCGTGGTCACGTAGCCGGCGATGCGGTCGGCCAGCTCGGTCGCGAGCTCCAAGTCCGGTCTGCGATGGGGCAACGCTTCCCATACGCGTGCCCAACCGCGGTCCCATTCCTCGATGCGCGCATCGGCCAGCGTGCGCCGGACCGCTTTCGCATTCGCGGCGAACGCCGCGAGCAGCCGTGCGTTCGTGAGCGGATCGGACTCGAAGTGAAGGCCGATCTCGATCACGCCCAGGCGCTCGCGCCACGTGATCTCGTAATGGAGATCCTTGTTGCCGTACCAGGCCTTGGCCATGTACGCCATGTACGCCCAGTGGAAGTCGCGCAGATCGCCAGAGACGCGCTCGCGTAGCAATGTCTCGACGCGCCTAAGGCACTCGCGCGATTCCATCAGGGGATCCGCGCCCGCAGCGCGAGGTCAACGATCCCGGTCAGCGCGGGCACGACGACGCCGGCGAGGACCGTCAGACGGATCACCTCGGTGCGCGTCGGCAGGATGACGACTCGCCAAATCGCATTCGCGACCAAAGAACCGAGGATGAACAACGCGGTGCCGATGAGCACCCCGCCGGGCTTACCCTGCCAGATCGCTGTTGTGGTCAATGCGAAGCCCGCACCGGCGAGGAACCAGACCGCCGGACTTCCCTGACGGTTGCCTCCGATGGCCAGAACGACGGCGGAGACCACGAAGGGGATGAACGTGGTCATCCAGCTCAGGAGCGCCGCAAGACCGATCAGGAGCCAGCGCCGCGTACTGAACGAATGCAGCAGGCTCAGCATCATCCCGGCTGACAGCGAGATGAGCGGGACGAACAGTCCGTTCGATCGGTCGATGCCGGCGATGAGGTAGATGCGGGTCGTGTGCTGAAAGGCCGGCTCGCTCGCGAGCACGGGGATACGGGATGAGTACTGGATCACCTCTGGCGACAGGTTCGTCGCGATCGGGCCGGCGAAGCGATCCGCCGAGGTCGCGGCGATGAGGAATCCGAAGACGATGGCGCTCGGCCACCCGATGGGACGCCACTCGCGCAGCGCGACACGACACGAGGTGATGCCGAGGAACGCGAGGAAGAGACCCCAGCCGAGCATCGAATGGGGGAACGACCAGTTCGTCTCGTCGAGGCCGAACGCCGTGTGCCAGATCGCGTCGAACATGCCCGCGAGCGCGACGACGGCGAAGCCCGCGCCCGCGAGGCCGATCGCGCCTGGGATCGCGAACGGGACGATCGGCAAGCGGAACGTCGGTCCGAACCAGCGGCGCAGATCCGGCGTGAACGCGATGTACGCGAGCGTGATCGTCGCGCACAGGTGCATCGAGTAGACGAAGAGATGCGGCGGTGAAAAGAAGTCGTCGAACGCATGCGTGGCGTGCCAGCGGCGGTCCCACTCGAAGCCGATGCCGAACGCCAGGAGATCGAAGACGACGGCGAGCCAGAGAAGTCGATATGCCGTCGCGAGGCCGGCTTCTTCGCGAACAGGCTCGCTGGCTGCGAGTGTTGTCGCGGTCACCTTCTCGACGCTAGTCGCGACAGACACTCTTCGCTCGTGTCTGCGTCATACGACTCGTGCTCCGGCAGGAGGACTCGAACCTCCGACCATCGCCTTAACAGGGCGCTGCTCTACCAGCTGAGCTATGCCGGACCGGAGAGACCAATTCTAGCGAGACCGACTCGGTGACGCGCCGTCGCTTGTCCTGAACTCGATCGCGCGATAGAAGCTCGCGGTCTTACTACGTAGGTCCTTGGCGGCCGAATCTGAAAGCGCGAGTCTTTCCCTCTCGGCCCTTGCGCCGAAGTTTTGATAGAACTATTGTTCTATCGTGCAGGTCTGCGTCGAGTGCCGATCCGAATTCGAGATCTATCCAAAAATCGGGGGCGAGCGACTGGATCTTCGTGGTCGAAAGCGTTGTCTTGGATGCGCGCCCCTGCGCCGTCTCAAGAGGCCTCGGAAGAGAGTTGCCCGAGCCTCAAAGAGCAAAATCTGCCAGTTATGCGGCAAGGCCTTTCCGGCGAAGGCAGTTATTGATGGCAGGACGCGGTCGCTCTACCAGCGCAGGTTCTGCCTAGCCTGCTCGCCATTCGGCGTGCATAACACGTCCAAGGCGCCAGTCGCGATCCTGGACGTGGCACAACTCGGCGAGCACCGGCGACGCAAGCGAAACGCCAAGTCGTATCGATCGCAGAAGCGCCGTCGTCACCGTCGCAAGACTGAACTCGTTGCCCGTGCAGGAGGCAGCTGCATCGACTGTGGATACTCCGTGTGTCTTGCGGCGCTCGAGTTCCATCATCGCGATGCATCGATGAAGGAATTCGGTGTTGGCAACTTCGGGGGCTCACTTGAGCGCCTCCTCGCGGAGGTCAGCAAATGCGACCTCCTGTGCGCGAGTTGCCACCGGCTTCGTCATGCCGGTCTCGACGGCGATGCGTTGGTCGATCGGCGTCGAGTGGAGCGCGGCAGAAAATCGAGGGCGGTCGCGTTGATGGGCGGAGTGTGTTTCGCGTGTGAACGCGACGGACCCTACAGATTGTTCGAGTTTCACCATGTGGACGCAGGTGCTAAGGACTTCGGCATCAGCGAAAGTGGGATCGCGTCGCGAAGCTGGGACAAGATCGTCGCGGAGCTCGAGAAATGCGTGATGCTCTGCGCGAACTGCCATCGTGAGGTCCACGCCGGCGTCCGCACGATACGACCGACGCTTCTCGCCCTCGCGGAGGACGTTCTCCCGTACGGCGCATAGCCCCGACACTCGCCGTGGCACTATCCGCGGCGTGGACGGTCCGTTCTTCGAAGACTTCACGCTCGGCGCGACGTTCCGCTCATCGATCGGTCGCACGATCACCCAGACCGACAACATCCAGTTCTCGTTGCTCACCAACAACACGAACGAGATCCATTTCAACGCGCACTACGCGGCGCAGACCGAGTTCAAGCGTCCACTGGTGAACAGCTTCCTCACGCTCGCGACCGTGGCCGGCCTGATGGTCCCGCAGACCAGCCGCTGGGGGTTCGCTCTCGGAGTGGGTGAGGTCACGCTGCCGCATCCGCTCTTCGAAGGGGACACGCTCTACGCCGACACCGAGGTGCTCGAGGCGCGCGCGTCGCGATCGCGTCAGGGATGGGGCATCGTCACCGTCCGGCAACGTGGGATCAAACAGGACGGGACGGTGGTCCTCATCGCGAAGCGCACCTTCATGGTCCCGACACGCGCGAACGCGCCGAAGCCGCACTTCCCAGAGCCGCGCGAGTAGCGATGGACTTCGCCCGGACCGACGAGCAGGAGTCGATCCGCTCGGCGGTGCGTTCGCTCTGCGCGCAGTTCCCCGACGAGTACTGGCGCGAGCTCGATCGCGCGAGCGAGTACCCCGAGCGGTTCGTGCGCGCGCTCACCGAGGCCGGCTGGCTCGGCGCCCTCATCCCGACGGAGTACGGCGGCGCCGGGCTCGGGATCGCGGAGGCGGCGCTCATCATCGAGGAGATCAACGCCTCCGGCGGCAACGCAGCGGTCGCGCACGCGCAGATGTACACGATGGGCACGCTGCTCCGACACGGCAGCGATGAACAGAAGCGACGGTATCTGCCACGTTTGGCGAAGGGCGACCTACGCCTACAGGCGTTCGGCGTCACCGAGCCGGAGGCAGGATCGGAGACGACTCGCATCAAGACGATGGCGACGAGGCGCGGTGACCGCTACGTCATCAACGGCAAGAAGATCTTCATCTCGCGCGCGCAGCATTCCGACCTTCTCCTCTTGCTCGCCCGCACCACGCCGTACGAGGACCTCGATGACAAGACGCGTGGCCTCTCGGTCTTCATCGTCGACCTGAGCGCGGCCGTTGCGGCCGGACGGATCGTCGTGCGTCCGATCGAGACGATGTTCAATCACCACACGACCGAGCTCTTCATCGATGACCTCGAGGTACCGGCGACGGATCTCGTCGGCGAGGAGGGCATGGGCTTCCGTCACATCATCGACAGCTGGAATGCCGAGCGGATCCTCATCGCTTCCGAGTCGCTGGGCGACGGACGCTGGTTCGTCGGGCGCGCCGCCGCGTACGCCTCGCAACGCGTCGTCTTCGGCAGGCCCATTGGATCGAATCAGGGCGTGCAGTTCCCGCTGGCGCAGGCGCACGCGCGTCTGGAGGCCGCGATGCTCATGCGCGACAAGGCCGCGTGGCTCTACGACCACGACCGCAAGTGCGGCGCCGAGGCGAACATGGCGAAGCTCCTCGCGTCGCAGGCGGCGTGGGACGCTGCGAATGCCGCCATCGACACGTACGGCGGCTACGGGTTCGCGCGCGAGTTCGACGTCGAGCGGAAATTCCGCGAGACGCGCCTGCTGCTCGTTGCGCCGATCGGCAACAACCTCGTGCTCGCGTACATCGGCCAGCACGTGCTCGGGATGCCGCGGTCCTACTGATGGAGCGGCGAGTCGGCGGCGCTCAGTGACGGACACGCTGGCGCCGATGCGCTCGCTCATGTTCGTCCCCGCCCATCGCGAGCGGATGGTCCAGCGGGCGCTCGGGCTCGGCGAGTTCAAGCCGGGCGCGCTCGACGTCGCGATCCTCGATCTCGAGGACGGAGTGCCACCGGGATCGAAGGACGAGGCGCGGCGGTTGGTCGCGCAAGTCCTGGCTCACCCGCCGCGCACTGGGCCGCTCCGCTTCGTACGTATCCAGCGTGCGCTGAGCGACGCCGGCGAGGCCGATATCGACGCGCTCGTGCGTCCGGGGCTGGACGGCATCGTCGCGCCGAAGGTGCGACGGGCCGAGGAGATCGCCTGGCTCGCCGACGAGCTCGACGCGCGCGAGCGACGTGCCACGATCGCACCGGGGACGGTGCGCATCATCGCCTCGATCGAGAGCGCCGCCGCGCTCATCGACGCGCCGCGCGTCGCCGCCGCGTCGCCGCGCCTCATCGGTCTGATGTTCGGCTCGGAGGACTTCGCGCTGGATCTCGGGCTCCCCACGAAGCGCGAGGGCGAGGCGGCGGAGCTCCTCTATGCGCGCTCGGCGACCGTCGTGGCTGCCGTGTCCGCCGGGAAGATCGCGCTCGACGGCATCTGGCCGGACATCAAAGACGCAGATGGACTACGGGCCGACAGCCTGCGGGCTCGCCGCCTCGGGTTCAGCGGCAAGACCCTCATCCACCCCGACCAGATCGCGGTCGTGAACGAGGTGTTCAGCCCGACCGCGGCGGAGGTGCAGGAGGCGCGTGGCGTCGTGCGTGCGTTCGACGAAGCGCTGGGTCGCGGCCACGGCGCGGTCGCGCGCGACGGCCAGATGCTCGACGCGCCGGTCGTCGAACGCGCACGGCGCGTGCTGCGCGCGCACGAACGCAACGTGTAATGCCTAGGCTGGTGCGCCGATGAGGCTTCTCACGTTCCTCTCCGACGACGGACCGCGTGCGGGCACGTTCGTCTCCGACGGCACGATCGTCGCGATACGCGATCTGGTGCCCGGCGGGCCGATCGACATGCTGCGAGTGATCGAGCAATTCGAAGGGTTCCGTAAGGGCATCCACGACGCCGCCGCCCGCGCTCGCGGCGGTGTCGACCCAGCGAAGGCGAAGCTGCTCGCACCGATACCGCAGCCGCGCCGCAATGTCTTCTGCGTCGGTTGGAACTATTCGGAGCATTTCCAGGAAGGGGCGAACCTTCGCGCCGCGCAGGGCGCGCCGGGGCAGCAGGAGATCCCGGAGTACCCGGCGCTCTTCTCGAAGAATCCCGCGACGGTCACCGGGCCCGACGCCGGCGTGCAGTTCCCCGCGCCGCACTCGGAGCAGCTCGATTGGGAAGTCGAGCTCGCGGTCATCGTCGGGCGCCCGGGGCGCGACATCAGCGAACGGGACTCCCTGGAGCACGTCTTCGGCTACACCTGCGCGAACGACGTCTCCGTGCGCGACGTGCAACGACGCCACGGCGGACAGTGGTTCAAAGGCAAGAACTTCGACACGCACCTCCCGATGGGGCCATGGATCGTGACCGCGGACGAGCTCGATGCGAGCGCCCTCCGGATCCAGACGCGCGTGAACGGTGTGACAAAGCAGGACTCGAACACGCGCTTCATGGTCTTCAAGGTCCCTCGTCTGATCAGCGAGTTCTCGGCAGGCTGCCGACTCGAATCCGGTGACATGATGATCACCGGAACCCCTGAGGGGGTCGGCTTTGCGCGCAAGCCGCCCGAATTCCTGAAGGTCGGCGACGTCGTGGAGGTCGAGATCGAAGGAATAGGCGTACTGCGGAATCGTGTTCAAGGGAGGACGTAGATGCCTGGTCAAATGGTGAAGTTCCCGGCGAACGGCGGCACCGCGGACGCTTACGTCGCGCTGCCAGCGTCGGGCAAGGGACCGGGCGTGATCGTGATCCAGGAGTGGTGGGGTCTGACCGACCAGGTGAAGGGCGTGGCCGACATGTTCGCGCGCGAGGGATTCGTCGCGCTCGCGCCGGACTTCTATCACGGCAAGGGCGCCAAGATCGGTGAGCCGGACAAGGCGCAGAAGCTGATGATGGAGTTCTTCCAGGCGAATACCGCGGCCAAGGATGCGAAGGGCGCGGCCGAATACCTCGCCACGCATCCCGCGGTGACGAGCAAGAAGGTCGGCGTTATCGGCTTCTGCATGGGCGGCTTCCTCGCACTGCTGGTCGGGAGCGTCGCGCCGGATAGGGTCGCCGCCGTGGTCGACTGCTACGGCGTCGGCCAGCGCATGCCCGACCTGAAGCCGCTGCGGGGCATCCCGGTCCTCGGCATCTTCGGCGGCAAGGACCATTCCGCGGCCGAGTTCGCGGCCCTCGAGAAGGCCGCGAAGGAGAACGGGGTGCCATTCACGAAGCACACCTACCCGGAAGCGGACCACGCGTTCCTCAACGAGCAGCGCAAAGACGTCTATCGGCCCGACGACGCGAAGGATGCCTGGGGCAAGATCCTTCCGTTCCTGAAGAGCAACGTCCGCTGATGAGCACGACGCTGTCGCCGATCACGAGCGTCAACCCTGCGACCGAAGAGGTCCTCGGGCGATTCGATCCGTTCACCGCGGAGGAAGTGGACCGCGCGCTCGACGACGCCCAGGACGCATTCCTCGCGTGGCGCGAGCGTTCCATCGCGGACCGCGCCGTACCGATGCGGCGGCTCGCGACGCTGCTGCGCGAGCGCGCCGACCGCTACGGCCGGCTCATCACCATCGAGATGGGGAAGCCGATCGCCGAGGCGAAGGCCGAGCTCGAGAAGTGCGCCTGGGGCTGCGAGTACTACGCCGAGAATGCCGCGCGCTACCTCGCCGACGAGGTCGTCGAGACGAACGCGCAGCGCAGCCTCGTGGCCTTCCAGCCGCTCGGGATCGTGCTCGCCGTCATGCCCTGGAACTTCCCGTTCTGGCAGGTGATCCGGTTCGCCGCCCCGGCGCTGATGGCTGGCAACGCCGCGGTGCTCAAGCACGCGTCGAACGTCCCGCAGTGCGCGCTCGCGATCGAGGAGGTCGTCCGCGACGCTGGCTTCCCCGAGGGTCTCTTGCGCACGCTGCTGGTCCCGGGCTCCGCGGTGGAGCCGGTGATCGCCGATCCCCGCATCCGCGCGGTGACGCTCACTGGAAGCTCCGACACCGGCTCGCGTCTCGCCGAGCTTGCGGGTCGCGCGCTCAAGAAGACCGTCCTCGAGCTCGGCGGCTCGGACCCATTCATCGTGCTCCGCGATGCGGACATCGAGGCCGCGGCGAAGGTCGGGGCACGCGCCCGCAACCAGAACAACGGGCAGTCGTGCATCGCCGCGAAGCGGTTCATCGCGGTGGAGCCCATCGCACGCGACTTCGAGCGACGGTTCGCCGCGGAGGTCGAGGCGCTCCGCGTGGGCGACCCGCTCGATCCCAAGACGCAGGTCGGGCCGCTCGCCCGCGCGGATCTGCGCGAGACGCTCGAGCGCCAGGTGCGCGAGTCCGTACGCATGGGCGCGCGCGTGCTCACCGGTGGCGAACGCGGCACCGGAAAGGGCTGGTACTACCAGCCGACCGTGCTCGCGGATGTCACCGAGGACATGCCGGTCTTCAAGGAGGAGACGTTCGGGCCCGTCGCGGCGGTGCTTCGCGTCCGGGACGCTGACGACGCCGTGCGTGTCGCGAACGACTCCGCGTATGGCCTGGGCGCGAGCCTCTGGACGGGCGATGTCAGGCTCGGCGAGGCGCTCGCGCGCAGGATCGATTCGGGTTCGGTCTTCGTGAATGGCATGGTCGCCTCCGATCCGCGGCTCCCGTTCGGTGGCGTGAAGCGCAGCGGCTACGGGCGCGAGCTCTCGTCGTACGGGATCAAAGAGTTCGCGAACATCCAGACGATCTGGATCGGCACGCCCGCGGCGAAGCCGACCGGACCGGCATCGGAGTAAGGGTGAGCTACACGTTGTAGGTAGCCGGCAGGTGCGGCCTGAAGTGCTCCTCAAGCAGGGCGAGCGAATCGTCCAGGTCGAGCGAGCCGTCGAGTCGCTCCCAGCGAAGTCCAAGCTCCATGCATGACGCCGTAAGCCGCTCGGCAAGGTCGAAGTCGCGGTCGCGCAGCGCCTGCCGCGCCGCGACGGGGTCGCTCGTGTCTCGGCCAAAGGTCTGGTCGGGGGCGGCGCGGAAGCGGCGCTCGAACACCGCCTCCCAGCGCTCCGGCGTCGGCACGAGAAACAGCGCCTGTCGCGGATCACCGAGGAGCGGGGCTACCAGCCACGGGAAGGCGCCCGGCCCATCGGCGATGACGGGTCGTGCGGCCGGAACGCGAAGGAGATCGTCAACGATCAGGGTGAAGCCCTCTTCCCACGCTTGGATGGATCGCTCGAGCACCTGCTGTCGCGACGGCACGAGCCATCGCTCATCCGGCGTGCGCTCCTGCCACCAGCGCATCGCCGATCCGCCGCGCGCGACATGCTCGCGCGTGTGATGCCAGTCGAGGTTATAGATCCTCAGGTCGTACTTGCCCGCGAGGAGACGGGCCAGTGTGCTCTTGCCGACGCGCGGCGCACCGCCGAGCCAGAGCACGTGCGAAAGCCGGTCACGCGCATCGTCCACGGGCCGCGCATGATGCGCCCGAACGCATGCAAAGAACAGTCTTCCCGGCGCGCGGCGCGCGGCGCACAATAAGGGTGTCCCCCCGATGAACGCCGCGCAGCTGCTCGTTCGCTGCCTCGAGAACGAGGGCGTGCGGTACGTCTTCGGCATCCCCGGCGAGGAGACCCTCGACCTCAACGCGGCACTCGAGGACAGCGAGAAGATCCGGTTCGTGCTCACGCGTCACGAGCAGGCCGCCGCGTTCATGGCCGACGTGTATGGGCGCCTCTCGTCATTCCCAGGCGTGTGTCTCGCGACCCTCGGCCCCGGCGCGACCAACCTGCTCACCGGTGTGGCCGACGCGCAGCTCGATCGTGCGCCACTCGTCGCCATCACCGGACAGGCGGGGCTCGAGCGGGTACACCTCGAGTCCCATCAGTACATCGACGTCGTCCAGATGTTCACCCCGGTGACGAAGTGGAGCACCCGCATATCGGTGCCGGAATCCGTTCCTGAGGTCGTGCGCAAGGCGTTCCGGCTCGCGCGCATCGAGAAGCCCGGCGCGACGCACATCGAGCTGCCCGAGGACGTCGCGAAGGAGGATGTCCGCTCCGCACCGCTCGAAGTGCGGCGCACCTCTTATCCAAAGGCGCAGCAGGACGCGATCGATCGGGCGGTGGAGATCATCAACGCGGCGAAGGCGCCGGTGATCCTCGCCGGGAACGGCGTCACCCGTCGCCATGCCGTCGGTAATCCGACGGTCGATGCGCTCCGCCGCTTCGTCCAGCGCAGCCGCGTCCCCGCCACGTGGACATACATGGCCAAAGGGGTCATCGATCCGAAGAGTCGCCACGCGCTCGGACCGGTCGGCCTGCAGCGGCCCGGCGCCGATCTCGCGAACGTGAAAGTGCTCGCCGATGCGGACCTTGTGATCGCCGTCGGCTACGACCTGGTGGAGTGGGCGCCGGTCCTCTGGAACCCGAGGCGCGACAAGACCGTCGTGCACGTCGACAGCACGGCGGCCGAGCTCGATGGCCACTACCAGCCATCGATCGAGGTCATCGGCGAGCTCGATGAGTCGCTCGCCGGGCTCGCGGACGCCGTGCGGCCTCGCGCCGAGCGCTCGTCCGGTGGCGGCGCGCGGACCACGTCGACGAGGGACGAAGGGGGTCCACTTCAGCCGCGCGCGGTCGTAGCGGATCTGCGTGAAGCGCTCGGGCCGGACGACATCGTCGTCAGCGACGTCGGCGCGCACAAGGTGTGGTTGGCGCGCCTGTTCCCGACGGAACGCCCCAACACCGTGGTCATCTCCAACGGTCTCGCGTCGATGGGTATCGCACTGCCCGGCGCGATCGCCGCGAAGCTCGTGCACCCCGAGCGCAAGGTCGTCGCGTTCAGCGGCGACGGCGGGTTTCTGATGAACGTGCAGGAGCTCGAGACCGCAAAGCGTCTGGCCACGGCCATCGTCGTCGTCGTGCTCGTGGACGACCGCCTGGGGGTGATCGAGGTGAATGAGAAGCGTGAGTTCGGGCGCGCGTTCGCGACCGAGTTCGGTAACCCCGATTTCGTGCAGCTCGGGCGCGCCTTCGGGATCGCCGGATACGCCGTGGAGAACGCCCGGGACCTCCTGCCGACCCTCCGCCGCGCCCTCGACCTCGGCGGTCCGGCGCTGATCGCGGTGCCATGGGACCACCGCGCGAACGAGCACATCGCTAGCCCGCTTGCCTAGCCGGGTAGCCTGAGCCTCGCCGATGGACGTATTTACGGTCGCGCGAAGCCTCGCCGACTGCCTGCCGGTGAACGAGCTTTCGGACGCCCAGCTGTCGGAGCTGCTCGCGCAGGCCAAGGTCCGGCGCTTCGAGCGGGATGAGGTCATCTATCACCGGGGCGATCCGTCGCGCGATCTCCACATCGTGGTCGAGGGCTCGGTGAAGCTCGTGCGAGAGGACATCGAAGGCCGCGAGGTCCTCCTGTGGGTCCTCGAACGCGGCGGCGTCCTCGGGCAGCAAGCGATCTTTGGTCGAAGCCGCCCGACGACGGCGATCGCGACGACGGATGCGGTCACGATCCAACTGCTCGGCGAAACATGCGCTCGCATGCTCGAACGGAATCCACGGATCCTGTACCGCGCGTTCGAGATGTTCGAGGCGAGGGTCGAGAAGCTCACGCAGGCGCTCGAGGACGTCATGCTCCTCGATGTTCCAAGCCGCCTGGCGAAATACTTGCTCGATTCGGGCAGCGGTCAGCCCGATCCGCATGCGCTCACGCTCACTCAGGACGAGCTCGCCGCCGCGGTGGGTTCAACGCGCGTGACGGTGAACAAGGTCCTCGCCGATTTCGAGCACCGCGGCCTGATCCGCGTTGCCCGCCGCCACGTCGACGTTCTCGCGCCAGATCGACTCCGCAAGGAGATCCACGGCTAGCTGTGAACCGCCCGCGCTCCTCCGGCGTATAGTCGAAAACAATCGATTTCCGCAGGGGTGACTGTTGGCGGCATCAAAGCGTGTCACGATCACCGACGTCGCGCGGGCTGCGAACGTCCACGCCTCGACCGTCTCGCGCGTGCTCAACGGACGCGCGGAGCTCAGCCTGCTGCCCCAGACGCGCGAGCGCGTCATCGCGGCCGCGACGCGCCTCGGCTACCGACCCTCGGCACTGGCTCGAGGCCTGCGGCTCCGGCGAACGTTCACCCTCGGGATGCTCGTGCCCGACATCACGAACCCTGTCTTTCCGTCGATCATCAAGGGCGTCGAGGGGGCGGCCCACGCCCGCGGCTATCACCTCATCCTCTGCAACACGGACGACTCGTATGAGCGCGAGGCCAGCTACCTGCGCGTCCTCCGCGAATGGCGCGTCGACGGCATCGTCATCGCGTCCAGCTCGACTGCCGACGCGACGATCGCCGAGCTGCGCCGCGAGAAGGTCCCGTTCGTCCTCCTGAACAGCGCGTCCCGGGGCTCCGGTGACGACCTGGCCGTGGTGCCCGACAACCGCTTGGGCGTTGCGGCCGCGATCGATCACCTGATCGAGCTCGGCCATCGCCGCATCGGGCTCATCGCCGCACCGCAAACCACGCTGACGGGACAGGAGCGACTGCTCGCGGCGCGAGCGACGCTGCGCCGTCACCACCTCGCGCAAGAGGACGCGCTCGTCGCGGTCGCGGACTCGTTCTCGGAGGCGTCCGGCTATCGCGCCGCGCGCCGCCTGCTGCTCGACGGGGAGCCGCCGACGGCGATCTTCGGCGCGAACGATCTCATCGCGCTCGGCGCGATCCGCCTCGCGCGGGAGATCGGGCTGGTCGTCCCCGGCGATCTCTCGGTCGTCGGCTTCAACGACATCCCGCAGTCCGAGCTCTTCGACCCGCCGCTCACGACGGTGCACGTGCCGCAGGAGGAGATGGGCGTCCTCGCCGCGGCGCTGCTCATCGACCAGCTCGAGGGTCGGCACATCGAGCGCCGCCGGGTCGTGCTCGAGACCCGGCTCGAGGTGCGTGGCTCGACGGCGACGCCGGCCGCGGCGGCCCTGACGTCGATGCGCACCGCCTAGGTGAAGTCCTCTTAGGCCAGCGCTCTCCGTACAGCGGCGCCCATGTCATCGATGGCGGTCCGTCCCAGAGGGATCATCGTCGCCATACTGGTGAAGCCGTGCACCATGCCGGGATATTCGACGTACGTGGTGGCGACGCCGGCCTCAAGCAGGCGGGCGGCGTACGCCTTGCCCTCGTCGCGAAGGGGATCGCACTCGGCGGTGACGATGTGTGCGGGCGGAAGGCCCGAGAGATCCTTCGCGCGCAGCGGCGACGCGTAGGGTTCGTCCCTGAGCTTCGTGTCGGGTACGTAGTGATCCCAGAACCACCTCATTCCGCTGCGCGTCAGGCCGAAGCCGGTCGCGTTCGCGCGATACGAAGGCGTATCGAAGTCATGATCGGTCACGGGCACGTGCAGCAGTTGGAACGCGAGCTGCGGCGTGCGGCGTTCGCGCGCCATGAGGGCGACGACCGCCGCGAGGTTGCCGCCGGCACTCGAGCCTCCTACTGCGATGCGTGAGCTGTCGACGCCGAGATCGGCGGCATGTTCGGCGGACCAGCGCGTCGCCGCGTAGGCGTCGTCGGCGGCTGCGGGATAGCGATCCTCCGGCGCGAGGCGGTATTCGACCGAGATGACGGCGCAGCCACTGGCATTCGCGAGCGCGCGGCAGAACGGATCGGAGAGCGTGACGCTGCCCACCACCCAACCCCCGCCGTGGAAGTACACGAGCAGGGGAAGGGTTCCCGGGCGTGGCCGGTAGAGGCGGGCCGCGATCGGTGGCAGCGCATCGATCACGAGGTCGCGGACGTCGGCAACGGGCTCCGGCGGCAGGGCCGGTGGGACATTCACCGATCCGCCACGGGCGCGCGCCTCCGCGATGCTCAGGGTCTCAAGGGGACGCGGGTCGATCTTCTCGGCCTCGGCCAGGAGGGCGGTGATCGCTGGATCTACCGGCATTGGTGCGAGAGATTAACCGTCGCGGCGGGCGGGGCCGAACAGGACCCTGCCCGGGCGAGCGTTCGTATGGTCGCCGTCCCGCAGGACCGGCACTCCGTTGACGAGGACGTGCGCGACGCCGGTCGCGTACCGATGGGGCTCGGTGTACGTCGCGTGGTCCTGGACGGCGGCGGGGTCGAACGCGACGACGTCGGCAAAGTAGCCCGTGCTCAGCAGCCCACGACGGTCGAGCTTCAGGTTCGCCGCGGGGAAGCCGCTCATGCGCCGGAGCGCGTCCTCGAGCGGCGCCGCCCGTTCATCGCGAACGAATCGACCGAGCACCCGCGCGAACGTTCCGTACGTGCGCGGGTGCGGCTGCGACAGCAGGAAGACGCCCTCCGGCGCTTGCGATCCCGCGTCGGAGCCGAAGCTCATCCAGGGGAGCGCGACCTCGCGCCGGAGATTCTCCGCGGAAGCCATGAAAATGACCATACCGACGCGACTCTCGTCCTCCAGCACCAGATCCATCGCGACGTCCCGCGGATCGGCGCCGCGCTGGGCGGCGACCTGGGCGAGCGTGCGTCCGGTGAGGGGCTTGAGTCGCTCGTTCTTGAATGCGACCAGCAGGATGCCCTCGGGGGTGCCCGCGGCCTCGTAGAGGTTCTCCCAATCCGTGCCCGGGCGCGACATCTCCTCGCGGATACGCGAGCGCTGCCCCACGTCGCGCAGTCGCGCGAGCGTCGCCCGCAGTCCACCCTCGTGGGCCCACGGCGGGAAGCACGAGCTGAGGCCGGTCGCGCCCGCCTCGTACGGATACATGTCGGCGGTGATGGCCAGACCCGCATCGCGTGCCCCCGTCACGCGATCGATGACCGCGTGGAGCTTCGTCCAGTTCGCGCGGCCCGCCTGTTTGAGGTGGTAGATCTCGGCGGGCAGCTTCCCGCGCCGCGCGATCTCGATGACCTCGTCGACCGCTTCGAGGAGCCGATCGCCCTCGCTTCGCATATGCGAGATGTACATGCCACCGTGCCGACCGGCGACCTCCGCGAGCGCGACGAGCTCGTCGGTATCGGCGTACGTCGCCGGCGAGTAGATCAGGGCCGAGCCCAGGCCGAGGGCGCCGTCGCGCATCGCGGCTTCCACGAGCGCGCGCATACGACCGAGCTCCTCGGGCGTCGGCCGCCGGTCCTCATGCGCGAGCTCGTGGATGCGAACGGTGGCCGCGCCGACGAACGAGGCGATGTTCGTGGAGATCCCGCGAGCGGCGATCGTGTCGAGCGCCTCGGCGAGTGTCGTCCAGGTGATGTCGTACTTGATGTCGCCCTGCTGCTCGGTCTGCTCGCGCCGCATCGTGTCGTTGACCGGGCCGAGCGACCAGCCTTCGCCAAAGACCTCGAGCGTCACTCCCTGTCGGATATCGCTCTGCGACCGGCCGTCGGCGAGGAGCGACGTGGTCGCCCAGCTCAGCATGTTGATGAAGCCCGGCGCGACCGCGAGCCCGCCTGCGTCGATCTCCGTGCGCCCGCGCGCGCCGAGCGCCTTCCCGATGGCGGTGATGCGATCTCCGTCGATCGCGATGTCGGCGGCAAAAGGCGTTCCACCCGAGCCGTCGTACACGGTGCCACCGCGGATGACGACATCATGCGCCGCGTGCATCGGCGGAATGCTAGAGACTGGCGCGCGTGAATGGGCTCACGCGCGCGGAGGTCGGACTGCTGCGTCGACTCTCGACGCCCGACAAGGTCCAGCGATACCTCGACGATCTGACGTACAACATCGAGCCTGACGGCGATACGCTCCGCTCGCCACGTCGCGTCATCCGCGACCGCACCGCGCACTGCGCCGAGGGGGCGTTCTTCGCGGCAGCGGCGTTCCGGGTCAACGGGCGTCCACCTCTGCTCGTCGATCTCGAGGCCGACAACGACGACGACCACGTTCTCGCGGTATATCGCGACCGCGGACTCTGGGGATCGGTCGCGATATCCAAGTTCTCGGGCCTGCGCTTTCGCGCGCCCGTCTACCGCACGATCCGAGAGCTCGTCATGAGCTACTTCGAGGACTATTTCAACTGGGACGGCGACCGGAGCTTGCGCGCCTACTCTCGGCCGCTGTCGCTCGCCCGCTTCGACCGCATCGCCTGGATGACGGCGGAGGAGGACCTCTGGCCCGTCGTCGAGTGGCTGGCCAGGGCACGCCACACCCCGCTCATCGGCCGGGCGGTGGCGAGAAGGCTGCCGGTCGTCGATCGGAGGTCCTACCAGGCGGGCGTTTTAGGGGCTCCTAAGCATTGAATCTGTTAGCGTTTCCGGTCCGAGGAAGCCGCCCAGGGAGGGAAATGCTGCGCACCGTCTCGGCCGTCGAACAACGTCCCTGGCTGCTGCTTGCCTGCGTCTTCGGCGCGACCGTCTTTTTCGGGTTCATGGTCCAGGCGGCGGGTAACGTCTACCTGAACTGGCGCTCCGATCCTCTGGTGAGCGAGTACCGCGCGACCCTCAGCTACACGTCCGCGGTCGTCGGCGACGGCTTCATCGTCCCGCTCGCGAACGTCTTCATCACCAGCCAGCTGGTGGCGTGGCGGCGACGGCCCCGCGCCGCCGAGATCGTCGGCGCCATCCTCGGCGCCGGTGTCATCACGGTGGTGGTGCATCTGTATCAGGCCCTCAACGCGCTCCTCAACTGGACGATGGTGAAGCCGTTCGAGTGGACCGCGCTCGGCTACTACCACGCGCTGTTCATGTGGAGCGAGCTCAGCTTCGTTCTCTTCTTCTGGGGTCAGGTCGCGCTCGTCGGAAAAGAGAATCCCCGCGCCATCCTCTCGCAGCGTGTCGCCTTCGTGATCCTCTGCGTCGCGCTCTTCCTGCGTCTGCTCTTCGCCGACTACGGGTATATCCGCTAGCTCGTCGCGCGCCCTCGTGTGGTCCGCGCTCGGGGTCGTCTACCTCGTGTGGGGATCCACGTACCTGGCGATCGCCATCGCCGTCCAGACCCTCCCCCCGCTGCTCTCGGCCGGGCTGCGCTTCCTCCTCGCGGGTGTCATCCTCGGGGCGTGGCTCGCCCTGCGGTACGGCCGCGCCGCGCTGCGCATCGACCGCGCGCAGCTGGGCGGTGCCGCGCTGGTCGGCATGCTGCTTCTCGCCGGCGGCAACGGTCTCGTCGTGCTCGCGGAACGCACGGTGCCGTCGGGCCTGACCGCGCTCGTGGTGGCGTCGGTGCCGCTGTGGATCGTCGTCTTCCGGCTCATCGCCGGCGACCGCGTCGCGGCTTCGCTGATCGGCGGGGTGATCGTGGGCTTCGCCGGGGTCGCGCTCCTCGTCGTGCCACGCGGCGCCAGCGGCGAGGTCGACCCCCTGGGCCTGGTAATGGTCGTCGGCGCGACGTTCTCCTGGGCGCTCGGCACATTCGCATCGCCGCGGCTGCGCACGCCGCGCGATCCGCTCGCCTCGACCGCCGTGCAGATGCTTGCCGGGGGCGTGCTCCTCGTCGTCATCGCGGTCGCGACCGGCGAGCCGGCGCGAGCCGATCCGTCCACCTTCTCGACCGCGTCGCTCCTCGCGATGGCGTACCTCGTCGTGTTCGGATCGCTCGTCGCGTTCTCCGCGTACACCTGGCTGCTCCAGCACGCCTCGGTATCGGTCGTCTCCACGTACGCCTACGTGAATCCGGTCGTCGCCGTATTGCTCGGGGCCGTCGTCCTGAGCGAGGCCGTGACGCCGTCGATGCTCGTCGGCGCTGCGATCATCCTCGCCGCGGTCGCGTTCATCGTCTCCCGCAGCGCGACGCGCTCCGCATGAGGACGATCGGTCGGTGGTGAGGCGCATCGTCGCGTGCGGTGGCCAGCAGCTCCTCTACCCGGCGCTCACGACGTACCTGCTGGGACTCGCTCGCCGGCCGCGGCCCCGGGTGCTCTTCCTGGGCACGGCGTCCGGCGACGGTGCGGGGTATCTCCTGACCTTCTATGAGGCGTTCGCTGGCGTGGATGCTGAGCCAAGCCATCTCGCCCTGTTCGATCGCGTGGTCGACGACGTCGACGCCTTCGTGCGATCGCAGGACGTCGTCATCGTCGGCGGCGGCAACACCGCCAACATGCTCGCGATCTGGCGGCTGCATGGCGTCGAGGCCGCGCTGCGCTCCGCCTACGCGGGCGGCACCGTGCTCAGCGGCTGGTCCGCGGGCTGCCTGTGCTGGTTCGAAGGCGGCATCACGGACTCCTTCACCCCGAGGCTCACCGCTCTGCGTGATGGCCTCGGCATCCTTGCCGGCAGCGCCTGTCCGCACTACGACTCACAGGAGACGCGCCGCCCGGTCTACGCCCGCGAGCTCGCGGCCGGATTGCCAGGGGGCATCGCGCTCGAGGATGGCGTCGCGGCCCGCTACGACGACGAGCGGCTCATCGAGGTGGTCAGCGCGCGCGCCGAGGGGCGGGCGTTCCACGTCGACGCCTCCGGCGAGCGGCCACTTCCGATACGCACACTCCCCTAGGCGAGTCTAGTGACGACCTCCGCCGCGATCTCCGTGAAGGCGTGCGTCGCCCCGGAGTCCGGCGCGCTGATGGCGAGCGGCACTCCGCTCTCAGCGGCGTCTCCAAGGGCGCCGCTGAATGGAATTTCGCCCAGCTTGTCGACCTCCATCTGCCAGATCGCGCGGGCCGGTGAGACGGTGGGGAAGAGCGTGATGCGCTCCCCGCAGGCGGGGCAGATGAGGCCGCTCATGTTCTCCACGGCACCGAGGACACGGACTCCAGCGTGTCGGAACATCGTCACGGCCTTTCGTGCGTCCAGATGGGCGACCTCCTGGGGCGTGACGACGACGATCGCGCCCGTGATCCGGAGCTCTCGCATCACGGTGTGAGCGATGTCTGCCGTACCAGGTGGCAAGTCGACCACGAGGAACTCGAGCTCGCCCCAGGTCACGGACCGCACGAGCTGCTTCAGAAGCAGGTCGATGCTCATCGCAGACATACCCATCGCTTGGTCCTCACCGAGGAAGAAGCCGGCGGAGGCGATCCGGAGTCCGTGACGCTCTACCGCGGGTATGCGCCGCTGCGCCTCCGGTCCGCCCGCCCGAGCAAGCGTCCATCCCTGGGTCCACGTCTCGCGTCGCAGCCCGAGCATCTGCGGCACGTTCGGTCCGTATACGTCGGCGTCGAGCAGGCCGACCGCTCCGCGCTCGCGCAGCGCAAGCGCGAGGTTGAGCGCGACGGTGGACTTGCCGACGCCGCCCTTGCCGCTGCCGACCGCGATGATGAAGCGCGCGGGGCTACCGCCCGTACCGCGTCATCCCGAGGAGCCATCGCTCCCGTAGATCTTGCCCGGATTCAAGATGCCCTTCGGGTCGAGCGCGGCTTTCACGCGACGCATGAGATCGAGCGCATCGCCGTGCTCCGCGCGCATGTACGGCTGACGCACCGCGCCGGTGCCGTGCTCGCCGGTCACGGTGCCACCGACCCCGATCGCGAGGCGATGGAGCCGGTCGGCGAGCTCGTCCGCGCGACGGACCTCGTCGCTGTCCGACGGGTCGATGAGGATCGCGGAATGGACGTTCCCGTCGCCGAAGTGGCCGTAGAAGATGACGGCGATGTGCAGCTCCTCGCTGATCTCGCGCGCGCGGCGGATGGTGCGCGGGATCTCCGAAAGCGGCACGGCGAGATCCTCGCCGGCGAAGATGCGGTGCTTGTCGGGATGCGCGAGCGCCGCCGCCGCGGCCAGGCCGCTGCGCGCCGCCCACAGCCGCGCGATGTCGGCCTCGGCTTCGGCGAACTTCGTCACCGTCGCGCGGCGGCGCACGATGCCGTCGACATAGCGCACCGAGGAGGCGACGTGGTCGGGCGTCCCCTCGACCTCGATGAAGAGCACCGCCTCTCCGTCCGGGAGCCCGAGCTCCGGCTTCCAGCGCTGGAGGGCCGCCACCGCGCTCCGATCGAGCAGCTCGGCCGTGGAGGGCAAGACGCCGGCCTCGAAGAGATCGTCGAGCGAGGCGACGGTGTCCTCGAGCGCGGCATATCCGGCGAGCACGACACCGCGCGCCGGTGGCCGCGGCTGCACGCGCAGGCGAAGACGCGTGATGATGCCGAGCGTTCCCTCGGATCCGACGAAGAGCTTCGTGAGGTCGATCCCGCTCGACGACTTCAGCGCCTTCGAGCGCACGCCGCCGGTGGTGATGACGGACCCATCCGCGAGCACGACCTCGGCGCCGAGCACATAGGCCGATGTCGTTCCCCAGCGGACCGCGTGAGGACCGCTCGCGTTGTTCGCGGCCATGCCACCGAGCGTGCAGGCACGTCCGCTTCCCGGATCTGGCGGGAAGAAGAGGCCCTGTGGCCGGAGCGCGTCCTGAAGATCGGCGAATACGATCCCCGGCTCGACCACCGCCTGCAGGTTGCGTCGATCGATCTCCAGGATCTCGCGCATCCGCGCGAACGAGATGACGATCCCGCCACGCGCCGCGATCGCGCCCCCGGTCTGGCCGGTGCCCGCGCCGCGCGGCACGACCGGCGTGCCCGTCGCGTCGGCGAAACGGACGACGCTGGCCACCTCCGCGGTCGTTCGTGGCACGACGACGACGTCGGGCAGGCGCTGCTGCCGCAGTGACCAGAACGAGGCGTCGTACGCGTAGGGCAGCAGCGTCGCGGGATCGTCGATGACGCGGTCGGCGGGAATGATCTCGCGGAGACGATCCGCGAGCGCGGTCGCACTCGTCGCCATCGCGACCGTATCCTAGGGTGTATCACTTCGCTCTCCACGCACGTCCGCTCCGAGGATCTCGCCACGTGCATCTCGTGCGGGCTGTGCCTCAACGATTGCCCCACGTACCGCGTCCTCGGCGAGGAGGCGGACTCACCACGCGGGCGCATCCAGCTCATCCGCGAGCTCGTGTCTTCTCCGGCCGCGCCCACGCCGACGCTGACCGGACATCTCGATGCGTGCCTCGTCTGCCGCGCGTGCGAGACCGCCTGCCCGTCGGGCGTTCCGTTCGGCCGGATCATGGAGGGCGCGCGCGAAGTCCTGGCCGAACGCCGCGCCGAGAGCTGGCTCGCGCGATCGCTTCGGCGGATCGGCCTCGACACCATCGCGCGCCGGCGGCGACTCGCGATGGCGACGAAGCTCGCCGATCTCATCGTGCGCAGCGGACTCGCGTCGCTGGCGGGGCGGGTCGGACCGCGCCGCCTCGCGTGGCTCAGCGCGCTCGCACCGCGCGCCGAGGGCGCGCCGTTCGTGCTCACCGAGCGCGCGGACGCGGACGTGTGTCTGTTCGCCGGCTGCGTGATGCGTGAGGCGTTCGGCGAGACCGAGCGCTCGACCGTGCGGGTCCTCGAACGCGACGGGCACCGCGTCACCGCGCCGACCGAGCAGCTCTGCTGCGGTGCGCTCCATGCCCACGCCGGTGACGGCGAGCAGGCGCGGGAGCTGGCGCGATTCAACATCGATGCTTTCGCGGGCGGCGACCTTCCCGTTGTGGTGAATGCGGCCGGTTGCGGTGCTCACCTCAAGGCCTACGGGGACGTGCTCCACGAGGACCCCGCGTGGGAGCAGCGCGGCCGCGCCTTCGCGGCACGCGTGCGCGACGCGACCGAGATCGTTCGGCCGCGGCCGGACCGGGTCCCGCGTCCCGTGCGCGTCGTCTACCAGGACGCCTGCCATCTCGCCCATGGCCAGCGCATACGCACGCAGCCGCGTGCGCTGCTCCGCGCCATCGAGGGGGTCACGGTCGCCGAGATCGCCGATGCGGAGCGCTGCTGCGGTAGCGCCGGGATCTACAACCTCACACAGCCCGATATCTCTCAGGAGCTGCAGCGGCAAAAGGTCGCCGCGATCCTGGCCGCGCGCCCGGATGTCGTCGTCAGCGCGAATCCGGGGTGCATCCTGCAGATCGCGTCGGGCCTGCGGGCGGCGGGCTCGCATGTGCCGGTGGTGCACGTCATGCGGTTCTTGGACGATCCGGGGGGATTCGCCTAGCACAATCGGCCAAAATGGGCCGAACGGGGGGCCGCACGGTCGGTCCGCGCGCGGGTCATTTTCGTGCGAAAATAGACGTACCAATGAGTGTTTCTCGATCGACCTACCGTCACCGCCTCAGTTCAGAAGATGTCCGCAAGGCCAGGATCCTGATCACCAAGGACGCGTGGAAGCTCTTCCCCAATCCGGGCGAGCGGGTCGCTCTGCGCATCGGCGCGCGGCGCTTCGATGCGGAGATCAAGTCGGAGAACTGCGTCTGTGTTCCGCCGGAGCACGAGCACTACCACCTGATCTGCCCCGCGCTCAAGGGACAGGCAGGCTTCAAGAGCGGCGCGCTGGTCGTCATCGCGAAGGATTCCGATGGTGGCTACCGCTTCGTCGAGGAGCGGGGCTAGCCTAGACTTCGCCCGTGGCCGGTCCGACCTACATCCTCATTCACGTCTTCGGGACCGTCCGCGACGAGCTGGATCGCGAGGACCGCGGTAAGCGCACGTACTCGGCGTGGCTCCGTGAGTACGTCTCCGAACAGCCCCAGCGCCTGACCGAGATCGCCCGCCTGGTCGATCTTCTGACGGAGAACGGCTGGCGCGTCATCGGGTCGCCGTATGACTGCGACGTCATGCTCGAGCGTGAGATCTCTCGCCAGACGGCCGAGGAGGAGCTCCGGCGTGCCGAGGTGTGGGACCGGCTCGTGCGCATCGCGTCGCCGGACGATGACGGGCACGTCGTCTGGCGCGAGCATCCCGAGGGCAAGCCGTCAGCGCCGCGGCGCCGACGGAGGGTGCGCCGGCCGCCGACCCGCGAACAGGGAAGCTAGCTGCCCCATCCACTCGGCGACGAGCTCACGGAGCTACATGTCCATCTCGGCGGCTCGGTCGATCCCGCGGCGATGTGGGGCATCGCGGCGAAGCAGGGGATCCGTCTTCCGACGAAGGACTACTGGGAGTTCGTCGACCTCATCACCGTCGGCAAGAAGGAGCGGAAGTCGTTCGAGGACTTCCTCGCGCTGTACCGCTGGACGGAGCTGATCCAGTCGAGCCCGCTCGCGGTGGAGGAGTCCGTCTACGAGGTCGTCGGGGGCGCGTATCGGAAGGCGAACATCACCACGCTCGAGCTCCGATACAACCCGATGAAGCGGAACCGCGGAGGCGAACAGGACCTCGACCACATCATCATGGCGTCGATCCGCGGTCTCGACCGCGCGCGCCTCGAATATCCGGTGCGCGCCGGACTGATCTTCTGTCTCGACCGCACCTTCACGTACGCACTGAACGAGATCATCGTCGATAAGGCGATCGCCTACCGTCACCGCGGCGTGGTCGGCATCGATATCGCGGGACCATCGCATTCCGAGTTCCAGTACCGCGACTACGCCGCACTCTTCAAGAAAGCGCGCCGCGCCGGCCTTGGCCTCACCGTGCATGCGGGCGAGGACGAGGATTGGCACTCGGTCGACGAGGTGCTTCAGCACCTCGAACCGGAGCGCATCGGACACGGTATCCATGCGGCGGAGAACGCGGCCTTGTGTAAACGACTTGCGGAGCGCGGCGTGCTGCTCGAGATCTGTCCCAGCTCGAACCTGCACACTCAGGTGGTGAAGGACGCCGACGAGCTCGGTCGTTACATCGCGACGTTCAAGAAGCACAAGGTGCGCTTCAGCTTCAACACGGACGGTCCGGAGATGCTCCAGACCACGCTGCGTGATGAGCTTCGCTTCGCCATCCGCAGCGAGTGGGTCACGAAGGCAGAGCTCTCGCAATGCGGCGAGTGGGCGCAACAGGCCTCGTTCGTGCAGCGGGCCGCGGTCGCATGACGCGCGGACAGGCGGCGATCCTGCGCTTCGTTCTCATCTGTGCCGCGTGGGCGGTCGGACAAACGCTGACGTGGGGGCTTGCCATCGGACCGATCGGGGTCGTCATCCCCGCCGCGCTCGCGATCGGCGTCCTCGTGGTCACGGAGGATCTCGGACGCCCGCGCTCGCCTGGCGGCGACCTCAAATACTGGCGCGGGCGACGGATCGACGACGACGAGCCGCGCGGGCGCTGGAATTAGCCGCGCCTGACTTCACCTTCGCGCCTCTAGCCGAAGAGGACCTCGGTCTTATCCGCGAATGGCTCCTGCGTCCGCACGTCCGACGGTGGTACGACGACATCGCCACGGAGACGTATCCGGACGACACGATCGCGGACTACCGGCGCGCGATCCGTGGCGAGGACCCGACGGACCACTTCATCATCGCGCAGGGTGGCCGTCCGATCGGGATGATCCAGAGCTACGTGGTCGACGACGATCCCGACTACGCGGCGCAGGTCGCGCTCGGCCGCGCCGCCATCGGCATCGATCTCTTCATCGGAGAGCCCGAGCTCATCGGCCGTGGTCACGGCCCGGCGCTCATCCGCGCGTTCCTGCGCGATGTCGCGTTCCCGCGGTACGGCGTCGACCTCTGCGTCATCGGCCCCACGCGCAGCAACGCCGCCGCGATCCGCGCCTACGAGAAGGCCGGCTTCCGTTTCTTGAAGATCTACCTGGAGCCGGATTCGCGCGAGCCGGAGCACTACCTCATGGAGCTGACGCGCACGCGGTTCGATGCAGGTGAGATGTAGCGAAATCGCGATGCGTCGCAGCGCCGGTTCTGGGATGATGCGCCTGACGCGGAGGTGACCGGATGGGTCTGCTCGAGGGAAAGCGCGCGCTCATCGTCGGGGTGGGGAATCAGCGAAGCATCGCCTGGGGGATCGCCACCGCCTTCCAACGCGAGGGTGCCCGTCTCGCCTTCACCTATCTGAACGACCGCTTCAAGGACAACGTCACCAAGCTCGTCGAGACGCTGCCGGATCACGAGGACATGCCGGTGCTGCTGTGCGACGCCGCCAAGCCGGATGACGTTGCATCTCTCATCTCGGAGGTCGACCGTCGCTGGGATGGGCTCGACATCCTCGTGCACTCCATCGCGTTCGCGCCGGTCGAGGATCTGCGCGGCCGCTTCCACGAGATCTCGCGAGATGGCGTGCTGACCGCGGTCGAGATAAGCGCGTACACGCTGGTGTCGCTGTGCCGCGCGGCGCTGCCGCTGTTCACGAAGGCGGGCGGCGGCGCCGTCATGGCCCTGACCTTCAACGCGGTGGAGCGGGTGGTGCCGAGCTACAACTCGATGGCGGTCGCGAAGGCGGCGCTCGAGACGTGCGTGCGCTATCTGGCGGTGGATCTCGGCCCGTCGAACGTGCGCGTCAACGCGATCTCGGCCGGCCCGCTGAAGACGCTCTCGGCCAGCGCGGTGCGAGGGATCTCGACCGCGCGCGACATCATGGAATCGAAGGCGCCGCTGCGCCGGAACATCACGCAGGAAGAGGTCGGCAACGTCGCGGTCTTCCTGGCGTCGGACTGGTCGCGGGCGGTGACCGGCGCGACGATCTTCGCGGACAACGGATTCAACATCGTCGGCGTCGCGGACTAGAGCGGGCCGAAACTCAGGCCAGCTGCAGCCCGGGCAGCATGCCTAGGTCGCGCAGGCCGCGCAGCGTGGCGATCTCGGCGCCGAGCGTTGTCTCATCGCCGTGGCCGGGATAGACGCGAGTCTTCGCGGGTAGCGACGATGTGATGCGGGACAGGCTCTCGGCCATGGCGACCGGGTCGCTGCCGGGCAGATCGGTGCGTCCGATATTCCCTTTGAAGAGGAGGTCACCCGAGAACAGCGCGCCCTCGCGTCGCAGGTAGAAGCAGGTCGATCCCTCGGTGTGGCCCGGCGTGTGGAGCGCGCTGAGCTCGACGTCGTCGAGGAAGCTGAGCTGGCCGTCGTCGAAGAGGTCGTCCGCGGAGGACGGTGGAGCTTCGAGCTGCGTCGGCGGCCGTTTCGGGCCGAGCCGGTACTCATCGAGGCGGTGGATCGCGAGGCGAGCGCGCGTCGCCTCTTTCACCGCGGCGTTCCCGAAGATGTGGTCAGGGTGCCCATGGGTGTTGAGGATCTCGACGAGGCGCAACCCTTTCTCGCGGACGGTGTCGATCACCTGGCGCTCGCCCATCGAGGGATCGATGACGACGGCCTCGTTCCGCGGGTCAGCGATGAGGTAACAGCCGTTGTCGTATGGCGGCACGCGCCAGGCGATGATCCGGACCACGCGTAAAAGATTATCGTTCGCCCGATGCCGGCCACTCCCGTGGAGAACACCGCTCCGGCCGTTGGCGTGACGCAGGGCCGCCCCGCGGTCCTCGGCAAGCGCTGGATGGTGAGCTCGAGCCACTACCTCGCGTCGCAGGCCGGCGCGAGGATGTTCGAGCGTGGTGGCAACGCGATCGACGCCGGGGTGGCCGCGGGTATCGCGCTGAACGTCGTCGAGCGGCACCTCACGGACTTCGGCGGCGTCGCGCCGATCATCCTTTTCCGCCCGGGCATGGACGGACCGGAGACGATCGACGGTCTGGGGCGCTGGCCCGCGCAGTTCAGCCTCGAGGACTACCGGCAGCGATACGGCGACGATATGCCGGTCGGCATCCCGCGCTCGGTGACGCCCGCCGCAGCGGATGCGTGGCTCACGGCGCTCGCGCGCCACGGCACGCTCACGCTCGAGGAGGTCCTCGCGCCCAACATCGAGCTGGCCGAGGGTTTTCCGGTGTATCCGCGGCTCGCGCGCGCCTTCGCGATGCTCGAGGAGCGCCTCCGTCAGTGGCCGACCAGCGCCGCGGTCTTCCTGCCGAACGGACGCGCACCGCGCGCCGGGGAGATCCTGGTGCAGAAAGACCTGGCCGCGCTCTTCCGCCGGCTCGTCGCCGTCGAGCGGTCGAAGTCCGCGCTCGGTCGCGCCGGCGCGATCATGGCCGCGCGTGACCTGATCTACCACGGTGACATCGCCGAGCAGATCGCTCGGTCCCAGAAACGCCTCGGGGGAATGGTCACGTCGCGCGACCTGGCGGACTACCACGTCAGCGTGGCTCCGCCGGTGCACACGACGTATCGCGGGATCGACGTCTACGCCTGCGGTCCGTGGTCGCAGGGACCGCTCGTGCCGATGACCCTGAACCTGCTCGAGGCGTACGACGTCGCGTCGATGGGCCCCGGCTCGCTCGAATTCCTGCACAAATACACCGAGGCGTTCAAGCTCGCGGCCGCCGATCGTGAAGGGTTCTTCGGCGACCCGGATCTGGTCGACGTCCCGATCCGCGGACTGCTCGACAAGGGGTACTCCCAGGAGCGACGCGAACTCATCCGTGACGATCGCGCGTGGCCCGAGCTTCCGCCGCCCGGCGACCCGTGGCCGTACGAAGGCCGCGCCGGGCCGCGCGGTTACGTCCCGCGCGCTGCGAGCGGCGTCGGCGCTCCGGACACGTCGTACTGCTGCGCGATGGATGCCGACGGAAACGCGTTCTCGGCGACGCCGTCGGATCCCGGCCTCGGAGCGCCCTTGGTGGACGGCCTCAGCATCATCGTCAGCACGCGGGGCGCCCAGCTGTGGACGACCCCCGGCCATCCCTCCGCGATCGCCCCAGGCAAGCGGCCGCGCCTCACGCCGAATCCGGCGCTCCTCATGAAAGATGGACGCGCGCTCATGCCGTTCGGCTGCCCTGGTGAGGACGCGCAGTGCCAGGCGATGGTGCAGACCGTCTGCAACGTCGTCGACTTCGAGATGAACCTGCAGGCCGCGATCGAAGCGCCGCGCGTCATCTCGCGGTCGTTCCCGTGGACGTTCCATCCGCACGCGTACGAGCCCGGCGTCCTCACCGTCGAAGGCCGCATCGCGCGCGAGGTGCGCGACCGTCTCGCGTCGCTCGGTCACGTTATCCGCGATCTCCCGGACTTCACGCCCGCGGCGGCGGGGATGTGCGCGATCCGCCGGCTCGAGCCGGGCACGCTCGAAGGCGGTGCCGACCCGCGTCGCGAGAGCTACGCCATCGGCTGGTGAC
>DASYUC010000123.1:0-63174 GCA_036001645.1 Candidatus Limnocylindria bacterium | reverse complement strand
CGGCACCCCATATATGGCGCGTCGATCCTCGAGCCTTCGGCCGCGCTACGAGTGCTCGTCCCGATCGTGCTGCATCACCACGAGAACTACGACGGCTCAGGCTATCCAGACGGTCTAAGAGGCGAAGATATCCCGCTTGGGTCGCGGATCATCATCGTCGCCGACGCGTATGAGGCGATGACCTCCGACCGCATCTATCGGAAGGCGATCGGACACGAGCGGGCGATGGACCAGCTCAATCGCTTCAAGGGCGTGCAGTTCGATCCGGGGATCGTTCGGGTACTCGAGCGTTTGGTCGAAAAGAAGGGCGCGGCGGCCTTCGAGATCAGCGAGCTACCCCCCATCACGTACGAGACGCTCGCCGAGGTACGCATCCGTCTAGCGCGCGAACCGATGGTTCGCGACGCCCATGCTGGCTAGCGGTGTAATCCTAGGGATCGCGGCCGGCGTTGCGTTTGGCGGCGACTGGCGCCGCCTCAGCACCTTCACCCTCCACCTCTGGCCTCTCTTGGTAGCGGCGTCCGCCCTGCGACTTGCGACCCTCTTCTATTCGAACGCCGAGCTGCTCGTGTACGTCGTCGGGTTCATCGGGATCGGGACAGTCGCTCTCGCGAACTGGCGCCTTCCTGGCTCCTCGCTCATCGCGCTTGGAACGTTCATGAACGTGCTCGTGATCCTTCTGAACTCAGGCATGCCGTACGACGTGCCGACAGCGGTCAGCGTCGGCGTCCGCATCCCCGATGACGCGCTCCACGTCGTGCTCGACCCGGCCACGAGGCTTCCACTCCTCGCGGACATCATTCCGTTCGCCATCGGTCCGCTGGCCTTCACTCGCGCCGTGTATAGCGTCGGTGACTTTCTGCTCGCCTTCGGTGGCTTCCTCATTCCGTTCATGTGGCTGCAGGAGGCTCCCGCTGTCGACGCCGCGCGGCGCGAGATCCGATCCGCCAACTTCGCGTTCTTCTGGCTCGCGCAGGTCATCAGCCGTTTCGGCGACCCGATAACCCTGGTCGCGCTCGTGTTCGTGACCTACCGCGCCACGCAGTCGGCGTTGCTGACCGCCGTTGCCGTCGCCATCACCATCGTGCCCAACGCTCTCTTCAGCCTCTTCGGTGGAGCGATCGCGGATGCGCTCGGGCCGCGGCGCGCCATGCTCTGGTGCGACATCGTGCGCGTGCCATTGATCGCGGCCGTGCCGGTGCTGCTCGCGATGAACATGCCTCTGGCGGTCATATTCTTCGCGGTCTTCCTCGCCGGCATCAGCGGCGCCGTCTTTGGCCCCGCACGCGGTGCTCTCGTGCCCGCACTCCTCACGCGGGATCGGCTCGCGGCCGGTAACTCGCTCGTGTTCGCGTCGGATCGTGCGGTGGAGATCGGCGGAGCGCTCGCTGGCGGCGTGCTCGTGGCGACCATCGGGGAGAACGCCTTCTACGTCGATGCGCTGACGTTCGGCCTCTCCGCGCTTCTGCTGTCGCGTGTCGTGGTCCAGGAGCCCACCGGGAAGATGAGGTGGTCCGGTGTCATCGCCAACGCGTTCGATGGACTCAGGTTCCTGCGCAAGTCCACGGTCCTGTGGGCGAACACGCTCTTCTCTTTGTCAGCGCAGGTCGCGAATCCGATCATCAACAGTCTCACACCGGTCCTCCTGATCCGCCGCTTTGCGCAGGACGATCCGGCCAGGGGCGCCGTCCTCTATGGTGCGGCGGAGGCGGCGATCGCGTTCGGCGCGGTCCTCGGTAGCACGCTCCTCCCGCGGTATGTGAGCGGCTTCCGAAAGGGACGGCTGCTGATCGCTGGATTTGGCGCCACGGGTCTCGTCATCGTGCTGATCGCACTTGCGCCCACGTTCGCCGTGGCGGCGATCTTGTTCGGGCTGCTTGGGATCACGAACGTGCTCTTCTACGTTCCGACCGTCACGATCCTGCAGGAAGGCACCCCGACCGAGATGACCGCAAGAGTCTTCGGCGCGCGGATCGCACTCACGAATCTGAGCTGGGTGCCGGCGATCTTTCTGGGCGGGGTGCTCAGCGACTCGATCGGCGTCGACGTGCTCCTGATCCTCGCGGGCAGCCTGACGCTCGCTACAGCTCTCGTTGGCGCGTTCTTGCCCGTCATCCGCGACGTGCCGTGACGGGCGGTTCCCGAACGCTCATCTGAGCGTAGGCGATTTGACATGTACGCTTGGCGGGACACAAACTGTCCACTCACACCGGGGAGCGTGGTCCGAGAGCCGTAGGCTGGCTCCGGTTGGGAAGGAACCGTACAGAACATGGCCCAGAAGTCCATCTTGGTGGCCGACGACGACGCTTCCATCCGTTCGCTTTTGAGGCAACTTCTCACCGACGAGGGCTACTCGATCAGCGAGGCGGCCACAGGCACCGAGGTCGTCGCGCAAGTGGGCGAGAGCTCGCCGGACCTCGTGATCATGGACGTCCGCATGCCGGAGCTCGACGGCATCGAAGCCCTTCCGAAGGTCAAGAGCGCATCGCCCAAGACCTCCGTCCTCATCATGACCGCCTTCGGATCCTCGAACGCCGCGATCAAAGCGATGGAGCTCGGTGCCTTCGACTACATCACCAAACCGTTCGAGCTCGACAAGATCTCGCACACGGTCAAGCGTGCCTTCGATTACCAGGACCTCGCGCAAGAAGTCGAAGTGCTGCGCGACGAGATCAGCTCGCTGGTGCAGACCGAGCGTATCGTCGGCAACTCGCCACCCATGCAGGAGGTCTACAAGACGGTCGGCAAGGTCGCGAAGGCTGATGCGACCGTCCTCATCACCGGCGAGAGCGGCACCGGCAAGGAGCTCGTCGCGGAGGCGCTCCATTACAACTCGAATCGACGCAGCGGTCCGATGGTGAAGGTGTCGTGCGCCGCGCTGCCCGAGACCCTGCTCGAGGCCGAGCTGTTCGGACACGAGAAGGGGTCGTTCACCGGCGCGATGACCATGCGCAAGGGCCGCTTCGAGCTCGCCGACAAGGGCACGGTCTTCCTCGATGAGATCGCCGAGATGAGCCTCGCGACGCAGACCAAGCTGCTGCGCGTGCTGCAGGACCGGAAGATCGAGCGGGTCGGCTCGTCGCTGCCGATCAAGGTGGACATCCGCGTGATCTGCGCGACGAACAAGGATCTCCAGAAGCAGGTCGAGCAGAACAAATTCCGCGACGACCTCTTCTACCGCCTCAACGTCATCAACATCCACATGCCGCCGCTCCGCGAGCGCAAGGAAGACATCCCAGCGCTCGTCGAGCATTTCCTCGCGAAGCACCGCTACAGCGCGACAGCGCAGCCGGCGGCGATAAGCGAAGAGGCGCTGAAGCGTCTCACCGAATACGACTGGCCCGGCAACGTGCGCGAGCTCGAGAACGTCGTCGAGCGCGCGGTCGTCCTCTCGCGAGGGCAGATCATCACCAGCCGCGAGCTCCCGTTCGGCGAGCACGACGCGGGTGAGCACGAGGACGAGAGTGAGGACGTCTCCGCGGAGCGGTCCTTCTTCAAGAAGTCCGTGTCGCAGTTCGAGAAGGACCTGATCATGAAGGCGCTCAAGGATGCCGGCGGCAATCGTTCGAAGGCAGCGGAAATGCTAGGGATCTATCGACGCCTGCTCTACGCGAAGATCAAGGAGTACGGACTCGAGGGCTTCCCGCCCAAGAGCCGCTAGCGAGGAGGCCATCGTGTTCGGAGTCATCAACGCCGCTCTTCGCGCGTTCGTCGTCGGTGTGGTCATTGGGATGCTCTTCGCGCCGCGCCCCGGAGCCGAGACGCGCCGCATGTTGAACGAGCGCATCTCCGCGATGATCAACCAGCTGCTCGAGATCGCCGCGCTGCCGCCGATCCAGCCGTCGCAAGCCGCCACGAATGGTCAGGGCGAGCGACCGGCACCAAAGCGCAGCCGTGCCACCGAAGGACCGGGTGCCCGCACCACGACCTAAGCCCGCGCCCGGCGTCATCCGACTCAGCGAGGCGACGGGCTCGTCGTCGCGCAGCTGGGAAGATGCCGTCGCGGCGGCGGTGAAGGCGAGCGACGTGAAGGCGCCGGTCGGTGTCGAGGTCTCACGCCTCTGGGCGGACTGGGAGCGCGGCAAGCTGAGCCGCTTTCACGCGACCGTGAAGGTCGCCTACCGGCAGGCCCTCAAGGCGCCGACTCGAGCGAAAGCCTGAGGCCGGCGCCCGTGGGGCGCAGCGTGCCATCTGTCGCGGTTCTTGACATGCCGCGCCCAGCGTCGAAGAATCTGCCTTCCGTGGCAGACACCGAGGTCCGTGACGTCCTTGCCCGCGTGCTCATCGCCAACGACGGTGAGGTCCTGTCGCGGCTGCGTCTTTCCGCGGCCGAGGCGGCGCGCGTCTGCAACGTGACTCCCCGCCAGCTCATCTACTGGACCAAGAAGGGCTTGGTGAAGCCGTCAGCCGATGGCGATCACGACTACGACGTGTACGCGATGGAGAAGGTCATCCGGATCCGGCAGGCGCTCGCAAAGGGGTATTCGCTCGAGAAGGCCTCGCAGCTGGTGCAGCGCGACCTGACTTCGCTGCAGAACGACGCGAAGCGTCTCGATGACCTCGCGCCCGAGGACCTCGAAGGGGAGCTTCGCCGCAGGCTCGAGCGTCTCGAGGAGCGGATCGTCGTGCTCCGCCGCAACCTGCCGACATCGTTGTCCGTGGCGCGGCTGCGGCGGGCCGTCGCCGAGCTCGCGCGGCTCGAAACGATGGGCGAGCTGCGCGAGACCGCGAACGGTGAAGGAGCGAAGTCGCTCGTGATGCGTCTCGGCCGCGCGGTCGACGAGATCGAGATCCTGATACGTGAGGTCCAACCGCCCGCGTAGTCGCGTCGCCCTGACGGGACCGCAGCCCCATACGCTTACACCGTGCCCGACCCCCTCGCGCTTCTGGCGAACGCAGCAGGAAAACTGACGCGCATCGGACTTCAGCTGAGCGGTCGCGGCGGTACCGCGCTACCGGGACTCGTCGCGCTGACCATCGATCCGGACTTCATCGCCGCGCTCGCGAGCGAGCTCTCGCACGGCGTGGTGCTCGTCTCGGGGACGAACGGGAAGACGACGACCGCGCGGATGCTCTCGGACATCGTGCGCGCGACCGGCTGGGCGCCGATGCACAACCGCGCCGGATCGAATCTCGAGCGCGGGATCGCCGGGGCGCTCCTCACCGACACCACCTGGCGCGGCGAGCCGAGAGGCGACATCGGGATGTTCGAGGTCGATGAGGCGTCACTACCGCGCGTCCTCGGGCGGATCAGCCCACGCGTCGTGCTGGTGACCAACCTGTTCCGCGACCAGCTCGACCGCTACTTCGAGATCGATCAGCTCGCACGCCGCATCGGCGACGCGATCGAGAAGCTCGATCCGCGCGCCACGCTCGTGCTGAACGCGGACGATCCCATCGTGGCGTGGCTCGGCCAGCGGCACCGCGGCCCGGTGCTCTACTTCGGCGTTGACGACCCGACGGTCGGTGGTCGCGTGCCGCAGGCGATCAGCGACGCGACGCGCTGCCCGCGGTGCCGGGAGCCGCTGCAGTACGAACGCGTCGTGCTCGCGCATGAGGGCGACTGGTCGTGTCCGTCGTGCGGACTCACGCGGCCCGAACGCGATGTGTCCGCCACACGCGTGGCGCTCACGGCGGTCTCGAGCGAGCTGCAGATGCGGACGGCGGTCGCCAGTGCCTTCGATCCGGTGCGCGTGCCGATCGCCGGCCTGTACAACGCCTACAACGCGCTGGCCGCGCTCGCGGTGGCGCGCGCACTCGACATCGCGCTTCCGACGGCGGCGCTCGCGATCGCGAATTTCAAGCCGGCCTTCGGTCGCCTGGAGCAGGTCGCCGTCGACGGCCGCGAGCTGCGCCTCATCCTGGTGAAGAACCCCGCGGGCTTCAACGCGGCGATCGGCGCCCTGCTCGAGACGGGCCGCCAGCCACGGCTTCTCGCGGCGCTCAACGATCGCGACGCCGACGGTCGCGACGTCTCGTGGATCTGGGACGCCGACTTCGAGACACTCGCGCCCACGGTCGAGCACGCCGTCGTCACCGGCATTCGTTCGCGAGACCTCGCGAACCGCCTCAAGTACGCCGGCGTCGCGCGCGAACGGATCGAAGTGGTGGATGCGTGGGGCAGTGCGATCGACCGCGCCCTCGGCGCGGCGCCGCAGGGTGGCGAGGTCGTCGTGCTCGCGACGTACACGGCGATGCTCGCGCTGCGGAACGAGCTGGCGCGGCGCGGCCACGTCGCGAACTTCTGGGAAGATTGACGGGTGGATCTGCGGATCGCGCACCTCTATCCCGACCTCATGAGCATCTACGGCGACCGTGGCAACGTCCTCGCGCTCGCGCAGCGCGCGCGTTGGCGCGACATCCCCGTCGAGGTGCGCGCGTTCACGGTCGGCACGACGTTCGATGCCGACTGGCCGGACCTGTGGTTCTTCGGCGGCGGCCAGGACCAGGGTCAGGACATCGTCGGCGCGGATCTCGCCGGCGCGAACGGGGCGGCGCTCAAAGCGTCGCTCGCGAACGGCGCCGCGGCGCTGGCGATCTGCGGCGGCTACCAGCTGCTCGGACACGAGTACGTCCCGGAGAACGCGCCGGCCATCCCGGGCCTCGGTGTGCTCGATGTCCGCACGCACGCCGGGACCCTGCGTTTCGTCGGCAATCTCGTCGCCGAGACGCCGGACGGCATCCTCGTCGGATTCGAGAACCACAGCGGCCGCACGTTCCTCGGACCGAACGCGAAGCCGCTCGGAACGGTCGTTGTCGGCAACGGGAACAACGGCGAGGACAAGACCGAGGGCGCGGTGCAGGGAAAGGTGATCGGTACTTACAGCCACGGCTCATGCCTGCCGAAGAATCCCTGGCTCGCGGATCGCCTGCTCGCGTGGGCGCTGGAACGCCGTCACGGGCCGCAACAGCTCGCCGCGCTCGACGACCGCGAGGAGAAGGCCGCGAGCGCGCAGGCCGTGGAGGTCGCGAAGGTCCGCGCCTAGTGGCGCGCTCGGTAGCGGCGCACCTTCATCCGGTTGCCGCAGGCCTTTGGATCGCACCACCGCCGCCGCCCATTCGCGGATCGATCGATGAAGAGCCAGCCGCAGCGGCGGTTGCCGCACGCGCGCACGCGCCACTTCTCGTTCCCGAGCGCGACGAGCGGCGGCACGAGGAGATCGCAGAACTCGGACCAGCCCCCGTTCAGGCTCTCGAGCGTCCCGTCCGCCGCGAGCCGGTAGCGCGCGCTGCCGAGAAGCGCGTCGCGACGGCGCGCATACGCCCGGGTGTCGCCGCGCGCGAGCGCACGCACCGCGTCGCGCACCAGACGTAGCCGTCGCAGCTCCGCGGCAGGCGGCGCGCCCGGCGGCGCCGCGAATTCGTCACGCATCCCCAGGAACTCGCGCGCGGACCTCGCGTCGCTGAGATGGTCGTGCCCGGCGTTCGAAGTCACGCCGCTCCGCGGCAGCCCGAAATGACCCTCCGGGCCATGGGCGCTGCTCGCGACGACGATGAGCGCGCCGACGCCGAGCGCGGTCACTTCTTCGTGCGCTGCGCCATCACGCGCAGCGTCGTCGTCCCGACATGCCCGTGGCCATCCGTCGCGGTGACGGTGTACAGGCCCGGCTCCCGGTCGGGGATCCAGAAGCCGGAGTCGAAGGTGCCATCCGCGTTCGCTGTGGTGTCCCAGACGAGACGGCCGCCGACGGTGATGCTGATCTTCGACGACGGCTCGTAGCCCGCACCGCTTGCTTGCACCGGCGTGCCGATCGGCGCGCCACCGACGGCGTCCGAGATCGTTTCCAGCGTCAGCGCGCTCGCGCCGCCGAAGGTGAGCGCGATCTGGACGCGAGGGCTCTTGCCGTATTGATAGACCTTCGCGGCGACGAACGGGCAGACGTCCCGTTCGAGGAGGACGGTGAACGTCACGACGCGCGCGGATTCGTCGATGAGATTCACGGCGCGCACCGTGCGCCCGCCGGGCTCCAGCCCCTTCAGCCCGCGGTAGCTCGGCGTCGCGTCGGGATTGACCGTCGATGTGCCGCTCACGCGCAGGCTATACGCGCGCGGCGCGCCCGCGCCCTCGAGCGGCGTGAGCTCGAATGCCGGTACGTCGAAGTCGTTCGAAGCGGAGCTTGCCCCGAAGGTGAGGACGATCTGGCTGTCGCTCGCATCGACGAAGCGCAGCTGCGTCTCGGCGCCGGCGTGGCCACCCGTGGTCGTCTCGCACGCGACGGGCAGCTTGGAGGTCGGTGTCGGCGCGCACGCGGCAACGAGCAGCACGATGATCACGAGCCCACGCCGCAGTATTCGCGCAGCCCGCGGCGTTTTCAGTAACTGGTTCACTGGCATTCTGCAGGTTACAGCACGCATTAGTACCACCGTACCGGCCACCGCTCCTCTTCGCCATCGCCGCCTCCGCTGCTGAGATGGCGCGCGATGCGAATGCGAGCGCTGATCGGCGCGACGCTTCTGGCGTGGGCCGCCCTTCCGGCCTTTGCGCTCGTTGCATCGGCGGACGAGGACCCGCCCCTCCCACCGGTGGACGCGGGTCCTCCCCTCCGTCCGCCGCCCACGGTGCTGCGCGCCGTCGAGCGGGCGCCCGCGGCCTCCGAGATCGCCGCCAATGCGCCGAAGAAGGAGCTCATCGTCCTCGTCGGCGGCTACGGCTCCGGAGATGACAGACATGTCTTCGACGCGTTCCGCGCACGCGCCGCCCAGGCCGGCGGATACGACGTCGTGCTGTTCGGCCAGGACCTCGGCGCGTATGACACATTCGGCGCGGTCGACGCGAACGCGGTGCGCCTGCGCGACAGCATCCGATCGGTCTCCACGGACTACGGCGGCGTGCACATCGTGACGCACTCGATGGGGGGCGTCGTCGCGGATCGCGCCTTCGCGCTCGGACTCTCCGCCAGCGACGGCGTCACGACCTACGTCGCATGGGCCGCGCCCCACGACGGTGCCCACGCCGCTGGGGCGCTACAGACCACGCTCGCGGTCAGCGGGCCCGCGCGCGACGACACGCGCGCGTTCACCACGACCTACTTCCGCGATCCCGATAGCGCCGCCGTGCGCGATCTGGCGCGTGCTCACGCATCCGGACCGCCGCCCGGCGTCGTCCGTCTCGACCTGCGTCTGGCCACGGATGGCCTGGTCAGCTCCGCGGATGCGCGCGATCCCGGCGTCGCCTCGCGCGTTCTGCTGCCGCGGTCGTTCGGTGATCTGGAAGGGCACGGCGGCATCCTGAAGAGTGACGAGGCCTTCGACCTCACGATGACGACGATCAGATCGCGCGCGGTGCCGCCCGACGAACGCGGCTTCGCGCTCAGTGCCGCGTCCGAGGTCATGGCGCAGACCGTCGACGGCCACGCGTTGATGGTCCTCGCCGGGGTCTGCGGCATCTGCCTGATCGGAGGGGTCGGCGCTCTCTTCCGACGCACGCTGCGACGTGTCCTCCCGTGGCCGCCGATCAGCGAATGAGCGGCGACCGTGGTCAGGCCATCGTCGAGTTCGCGCTCGTGCTCCCGATCCTGCTCGTCGTCGCTCTCGCGATCGTGCTCGTCGCGGAGCTGGGCGTCGCGCGACTCGCGCTCCAGCATGCGACCGCGGAGGCAGCGCGCGCGGGCGCGCTCACGAACGACGACGAGCAGATCCGCGGGACGCTCGCGGCCACCGTCGCGCCGCTCGCGCCAGACCGCGTGACGAGCGAGATCGCACCGGCGCAGAGCGAGCAACCGCGTAGCGGTGACCCACGCGGCTCTTTACTCACGGTCCGCGCGAGCTACACCCTGCCGGTCCCGCTCGGATTCGTGGGGCTTCCGCGCTTCGTCGTGACGGCCAGCGCATCACGCCGCATCGAGTGGACGCCGTGAGCGGAGAGCGCGGTCAGGCGCTCGTGATCGCCGCGTTGCTCATCGGCATCGGTGCGCTCGCGATCGTGGGCCTGCGCGTGGTCCAGGAGCGCGTGCTCGCGAGCGCGCGCTCGCAGGACGCCGGCGAAGCCGCGGTCGAGGCGGCGGCCGCCGCCATCGCGGACGCGTACGTCGCGCACGTCGGCGGGCTCCGCGGTCACGTCTTCGACGTACCGCGCCCCACGACGAACGTCGCCGCTCTGCTTGCGGACCCCGCGACGCGCGAGGCGGCGCGGGCCGCCGCGGCCGAGACCGCGGCGCGCAACGGCGAGGTGTTCGACGGTGCCGTCGAGGCGCGCTGCGTCGGCAAGACGATCGAGATCGAGCTTCGCCGCTCCGGCCGCGTGCACCGCGCCGCGCTGGAGGCGGACGCGTGCTCCCCGCGCTGACCACATCGCGCCGCCGCATGCCCGCGCGCCGCATCGCTCTCGGTGCGGCCTCCGCGCTGCTCACCCTGGGCGCGCTCGGCGCGCAGATCGGCGGAGCGGCCGCGTCACCGGCGCCGGCATCGCTCGCGCAGTCGCTTGCGCCATCCACGTGGGCGATGAGCCTTCCCGCCGCGTGGCTCGCCGCCCCCGTCCCGCGCGTGCGCACCGGCGACCTCATCGACGTCCTGGCCGTGCGCCAGGGCGATCGCGCGTACGCCGTGCCGGTCGCGTACGCCGCGCGCGTCATGGCGATGGACGAGCACGGCATCGTGTTGGAGCTCGATGAAGAGGGTGCGAGCGCGATCGCGATCGCGCGCGGCGGCGGACTGCTCCTCGTGCCCCTCCTGCGCTCCACGCGCTGACGCGGGTGGGCGCGTGAGCCCCCGCGCCGCGATCTGTGGCGGTGACGACCTGCGCGCCGCGGCGGCGACGTTGGGACTCGAGCCGTGCGAGGCCGGCCGGCCGGATCTCGTCCTCGTGGATCTCCGCGACGCCTCAGCGTGCGCCGTCGCCGCGACACTCGAGTCCTCCGTCCCGCGCGTCGCGGTCGCGGGTGAGACGGAGCGCGCGCTCGCGGCGGCCCTCGGCTTCGATGCAGCTTCGATCGCGGCGACGTGCGAGCCCGCCGCTCTCGGGCCCCTGGTCGTCGCCGCCCTGCCACGGACGGCGCGGCGCGCGACACGCATCGTCGTCGTGACCGGAATGCGTGGCGGGGTCGGACGCACGCTGCTCGTCGCGAATCTGGCGCGCCGTCTCGCTTCGAGGCTACCGGTCGCGGTCGTCGATGTGACCGGCACGGGTGCGCTCGGATGGTGGCTCCAGTGCGCCCCACGGACGTGGGCCGAGCTCGAGGGCCTGACCGACGAGCTGACCGCCGAGCATCTGGCCGTCATCGCCGAGGAGAGCGCGGGCCTCCGTGTCATCGGCGGCGCGCCTGTCGCGCCGACACGCGCCCTCGCGGAGTCGACCGTGCGAGCGGCCGCCTCGCTCGCCGAGCTGATCCTCGTCGATGCACCCGTGCTTGCGGATGAGCGCGGACGCGCGCTGGCCGCCCTCGCCGAACGCGTACTCGTCCTCTCGTACGACGATCCGCTGTCGCTCGCGATGCTCGACGCGAGCGATGACCTCAGCGACGCGTGGTTGATCGCCTCGCAGTCGCGCGCGGCGCGCATCGGCGAGCGCGTCGCGTTCCGCGCATTACCGCGCGATGAGGATGCCGTCGGCGCGGCGCTTTCCGGGCGGCGCGCCACGGGCGGTGCGCTCGGCCGTGCGTACGACGAGCTCGCGGAGCTCCTGGCCCTCGACGCGTCGTGACCTCGGAAGGCGTTCGTGCGCGGCTCGAGCGCGCGATCGTCGCGCGACTGCGCGAGGCGGAGGACGGGCGGCCGCGTCGCGATCAGCTACCGGCGGCACTACGAGAGGCGCTGACATCGGAACGCGTCGTCGTGCCATCCGGCGAGCTGCGCGAGCTCGAGCGCTGGTTCGAGGATCGGCTGTTCGGGCTTGCCGCGCTCGCGCCGCTGCTGCGTGACGAGCGCGTGAGCGAGGTGATGGTGAACGGCACGCGCGGCGTGTGGATCGAGCGCGACGGACGTCTCGAGGAGACCGGCATCCGCTTCGGGGACCCCGACGAGATCCTGGTCCTTATCGAGCGGCTCGTCGCGCCGCTCGGACGGCGGATCGATCTCGCGACGCCACTGGTCGACGCGAGGCTGCCCGACGGCTCACGCGTGCATGCGGTGATCCCGCCGATCTCGCTCCATGGCCCGGTGCTCACGATCCGCCGCTTCGCGAACCGTCCCCTCACGCCGGACGATCTCGTGCGCCTCGGCACGTGTTCGCGCGAGGCGATGGATCTCCTCGTCGCCGCGGTGCGTCAGCGGCGCACGATCCTCGTCTCGGGCGGCACGTCGAGCGGGAAGACCACGACGCTCAACGCTCTCGGATACGCGATCGGCGAGCGCGAGCGGGTCGTGACGATCGAAGACGCGGCGGAGCTCCGGCTGCCGCAGCCGAACGTCGTCGCCCTCGAGACCCGTGCGCCGAGCGTCGAGGGGACCGGGACCGTCGACGTCCGCGCGCTCCTGCGGGCCGCGCTGCGCATGCGACCCGACCGCATCGTCGTCGGAGAGGTCCGTGGCGGCGAGGCGCTCGACATGCTCCAAGCGATGAACACCGGCCACCGCGGCTCGCTGACGACCGCACACGCGAACGGCGCGTACCACGCGCTACTTCGCGTCGAGACGATGGCGCTCATGGGTGGCGTGGATCTGCCACTGGCCGCGATCCGCGAGCAGATCAGGCGCGGCGTCGAGCTCGTCGTGCACCAGGAGCGCGGCGACGATGGTCGGCGCCGCATCGTCGAGATCGCAGAGCTCACACCGACCGGCGGCGACGGTTACGAGCTGCGAAGCGTGATGGCCTGAGCGCGCTCCTCGCGCTCGCAGCCGCGACGGCGCTCGCGGCCGCCGTGCTCGATCGCCGTCTCGTGGAGCTGGCCCGGCGCATCGTGCGCGCGCGTCGCCGGAGCGCGCGCGAGACGCGAGCCGCGCTGCCCGCGCTCGTCGACGCGGTCGCCGCGGCGCTCGCGAGCGGCCTGTCGCTGACCGTCGCGCTCGCGGAGGTCGCGCCCACCCTGCCGCCGGGACTGGCCGCGCCGACGCGTCGCGCGGCTTCGGCGCTCGCGCTCGGCGCACCGGTCGGCGATGCGCTCGACGCGTATGCGGGCACCGTGCCCGACGAGGACGTCGCCCCGCTCGCCGTGGTGCTCGCGGCCTTCGCCCGTAGCGGCGGACGCGTCGGCCGCAGCCTCGCTCGCGTCGCCGCGCTCATGCGCGGAAGACTCGCGCTCGAAGATGAGCGCGCGGCACTCACGGCACAGGGACGCGTGTCCGCGGTCGTGCTCGTCGCCCTCGCGCCTATTGGCGCGCTGTTCTTCGCGCTCGCGACGCCGGACTACGCGGCGATCTTCCTCGGAGAGGGCATCGGTCTTCTCGGGATCGCGGTCGCGCTCGAGGTCGCCGGTGCGCTGTGGCTCTGGCGCATCGTCCGTGCGACGGTACCGCCGCCCGATCTCGCCACATTCCTCGATGCCGTGGTCGTGGGTCTCGAGGCGGGCCTCACGTTCGAACGAGCTCTCGCCGCGCTCGTCGAGCGTGCGCCGCGCTTCGGGCGCCTCTCCGACGCGCGGAGGCTTCTCGCCGACCTCGCGCTCGGTCGTTCGCTGCCCGATGCCCTGCGCGGCTTCGGGCGTGGCGGCGACGATGCGCGTATCGCCGCCCTCGTGGTCGCCGCAACACGTTTCGGTGCTCCGCTCGCTGAGCTGCTGGTCATACAGGCTGACGCGCTCCGCACCACCGAACGGAGGCGCGCCGAGGCGAACGCGCGACGATTGCCGGTGCTGATGCTGTTCCCACTGTCCCTCACCATCCTGCCGGCGCTGCTCTTGGTGTTTCTTGGTCCGCCGTTGCTATCGCTACTCTCCCCGTGAGTGGGTGGCCGATTCATGCGCACGCTGCTCTTTGGCGCACTCGTGCCCGCGACGGTGCTCGTGCTCATACCGGCGCGCATCCTCACCCTGACGGGCACCGAAGGCGAAGGTGGAGTCCTTCGCCTCGTCGGGCTCGTGCCGCTCGTGGTCGGCATCGCGATCCTCGCTTGGTGCTTCGCCGGCTTCATCGTCGAAGGCGAGGGGACGCCCGCGCCATACGATCCGCCGCACCGCCTCGTCACCGGACGCTTGTATGGCTGGGTGCGCAACCCGATGTATCTCGCGGTGGTGACGATCCTCCTCGGCGAGGCGATGTTCTACGGATCCGTCGCTCTTCTCATCTGGGCCGTCGTCGCGTGGATCCTCATGAACTTCTTCGTGGTCTTGTATGAAGAGCCGACGCTGCAACGGCGCTTCGGTCCCGCATATGAGACGTACCTCGAGAACGTCCCGCGTTGGATCCCGAGCCGGCCGCGCATCCTCCCCATACATCCACCGCTGAAGCTCGCGACGCTCGTGTACGTCCTGCGTGACGAACAGGTGCTCCTGGTGCGTCGGACGACTGAGCCGAACCGTGGGCTGTGGGTCGCGCCGGGCGGGAAGCTCGATCACGGCGAGTCGCCGGCCGAGTGCGCAGTGCGCGAGATGCGTGAGGAGACGGGCCTGGTGATCGAACGCCCGGTGCTTCGCGCGGTGATGACCGAGACCTCACCGCGCCGCGATTACCAGTGGCTCACGTTCATCTTCGTGGCGTGGGACTTCAACGGCACGTTCAACCCCGCGCCGGGCATCGGCGAGTTCCGCTGGGTGCCGATCGACGAGGTGACGAAGCTTCCGATCCCACCCGCCGACGCGATCTTCTTCCCGCGCCTTCTCCAGGACGGCGCGACCTTCACCGCGAAGTTCGAATACGACGGCGAACTCAATCTCCTTCGCTCGCAGGAGATCTGACCGACTCGGACTGCGAGGAGCGCTAGACGCGGACGGTACGCGCATCGAGCGCGTACACGTCCGCGTCACGGCCGCGTGCGAGCGGCTCTATGTGCGGTTAGGTCCGGATGACGTAGGTGCTCGCGATCTTGTCGTGCCAGCCTTGCTTGTCAGCGTCGAACGCGACCCAGATGACGCCGATGGCGAGGCAGATGAATGACACGAAGAGTCCGAGGTAGCGGATCAAGGCCTGCGTGAGCGTGAGCGCGGATCCGTCGGTGCGCACGACCTTCAGATTCAGGACGCGCATGCCGAGCGTCTGACCGCCGCCCTGCGCCGACCAGAAGTAACAGAAGTACGCGAGACCAAAGAGAAAGCTCAGGCCGTTCGCCGTGTTGCTCCCAGCGCCACCGCCGAGGATCGAGGCGACGATTCCGGACACGATTCCGACACCGATCGCGTCAATGATGTACGCGAACGTCCGGATCCAGAAGCCCGCCTTATTTGTTGTTGCTGCGACTGCCGTAGCGTTAGCCGCCATAAACATGGACCCCCTTCCTCGCCCGGAGTCTAGATTCGTTGGCAAACTGCTCCTAGTACGACCTTCCTACTGGCTCGTTGGCCGTCTGGGCAGGCAGACTGACGCTCACCTAAGCCACGGAGAAAGGGGGGAACGTAAATGCTCGCATTCATCCGCGAAGACGAAGGACAAGGCCTCGTTGAGTACGCGCTCATCATCGCAGTCATCGCCATCGCCGTCATCGTCGCGATGGTCTTCCTGCGGGGCCAGATCCAGAACATCTTCAGCAACATCGGCAACAACCTCACCTAGCTCGCGAAAAACTGTCGATGCGATGAGCGGCGCCCTCACCGGGCGCCGCTCATCATCTTTTAGAGAGGGAGCGTCTTTTAGTTGAGTCTCGAGGTTCTGCGGCTCGTCGAGAACGTCCTTCTGGTCGCGCTCCTTGTCGCCGTCATGTACACGGACTGGCGCTTCCTCCGTATCCCCAATGCGTTCACCTATCCGGCGATGCTCGTCGGCCTCGTTCTCGGCGCGCTCGAAGGCGTGCCGGGTGACCTCTTCGTCCGCGGACTCATCGACCACGGCGCGGCGCTCATCCTGGCCTTCGCGATCTCCTATCCCTTTTACGCCGCGCGGGGCCTCAAGGCCGGCGACGCCAAGCTCCTCATGGCGATCGGCGCGCTGCGCGGCATCAACTTCCTCCTCGTCGCGGCGGTCTACGGCGCTCTCATCGGCGGGGTCCTTGCCGTCGGATTCATCCTCTTCCGAAAGCTCGCCCGCCCAGCGGCGGGCGCCGCGCCGGCCACACTTGCCGCGATCATGAAGACCTCGATCCCATACGGCGTGGCCCTTGGTATAGGCGGGCTGCTCGCGCTGTTCCTGGAGGCGGCGGGCTACCCACGGATGAGCGTTTAGACTCGCGCCAACACCGCAAAGGGGAGCGATGACGCTTGGCTGACGGCGAAAAGATCCGCATCCTCATCGTCGACGACATCGCCGACACGCGAGAGAACCTCGCCAAGCTGATCGGGTTCGAGCCCGATATGGAGGTCGCTGCCACCGCGGGCGGCGGGCAGGAGGCCGTGAATCTCGCCAAACAGCACCGGCCTCACGTGATCCTCATGGACATAAACATGCCGGACATGGACGGGATCACGGCCACCGAGATCATCTCGAACACCGTCCCGGAGTCTCCGATCATCATGATGAGCGTCCAGGGCGAGCAGGACTACCTGCGCCGCTCGATGCTCGCCGGCGCGCGCGAGTTCCTGGTGAAACCCTTCTCCGCCGACGAGCTCATCAACTCGATCCGCCACGTTCACGAGCTCGAGAAGGTGCGCCGGGCGCGCTATGCGCCGGTCGCGCCCGCGGCCCCTGTCGGCGCCGCCGCCGCGGCGGCCGCGGCGGGCCGCGAGACCGGCAAGATCATCACGTTCTTCTCGCCCAAGGGCGGTGTCGGCCGCACGACGATCTCCACGAACCTCGCGGTGGCGCTGCACCAGTTGACGGGCAAGCCCGTGGTCCTCGTCGACGGGAGCCTGCCGTTCGGCGACATCGCCGTCATCCTGAACATGAGCCCGAAGGCGAAGACGATCGCGGACCTCATCGGGTCGTTCGAGAGCGCCGACTCCGACGTCGTCGAGTCGATCCTGGTCCAGCACTCGACCGGCATCAAAGTGATGCTCGCGCCGCCGACGCCCGAGTCGACCGAGCTCATCACGGGCGCGCACATGAAGCACGTCCTCGAGCTCTTGCGCGAGCGGTATGCCTACATCGTCGTGGACACCTGGCCGTCCTTCCAGGAGCAGGTGATCACGATGCTGGACGTGGCCGACGTGATCCTCACGCTCATGACGCTCGAGATCACCAGCCTCAAGAACGTCCGCGTCTTCATGGAGGTCGTCGAGAAGCTTGGTTACGACGAGGCGAAAGTGCAGCTGGTGGCCAACCGTAACGACAGCTCAGGCGGCATCAAGGCGTCGGACGTCGAGGCGAGCCTGGGGCGCAAGATCCCGCACACGATCGTCTCCGACGGTCGGACACTCGTGCTCGCCGTCAACCGCGGCGTCCCCTTCGTCATCAGCCACCGGGACAGTCAGGTCGCAAAAGACATCTTTGCGCTGGCCCAGAAGGTCGCCTCGGCCGAGACAGCTCCGGCCGCGGCGGGCAAGCAGGCGCCGGCGCGGGGCGGACTCAAGCTGTTCGGAGCCCGTTAGGGCGGCGACGCGTCCATTAGTCACCGGTCTGATCCCCCAATAGAGCCCTCTACATGCCAGCGGCTGGACGTAGACTCAATCGCCGAGGGAGCAGGCTTCCGCCATAACGGGAGCCGGAGATGAGGGTTTCTTAGGACAGATGTCACTTCTGAGGCGCATCGAAGGTCAGCGTCCCGCTGGGCAGCAGCCCGCCGCGCCGGCACCCGGCACGCCCCCGCCTCCAGGCGGCGGACCGCCCAAGCCACCCTCCGAGGGACCCCTCACCCAAAGCGCCTCCCCGGCGCGTGACGCCAACCGCGATGTGCGCATCAAGCTCCAGACGCGGATCATCAACAACCTCGACCCGCGCCTCGATCTCGCGGACGCCAAGGCGGTCCGCTCGAGCATCGAGGAGATGTTCAACAAGTTCATCGACGAGGAAGGCGTGGTCGTCACGCGTGTCGAGCGTCAGAAGATGCTCGAGTCGATCCTCGACGAGATCCTCGGGTTCGGTCCGATCGAGCCGCTGCTCAAGGACGACACGATCACCGAGGTCATGGTCAACGGCCCCTTCCGCTGCTACGTCGAGCGCAAGGGCAAGCTCCAGCTCTCCGACATCACGTTCCAGAGCGACGAGCACGTCATGCGGATCGTCGAGCGCATCATCGCCCCCATCGGCCGGCGCGTCGACGAGTCGAAGCCCTATGAGGACGCGCGTCTTCCGGACGGCTCGCGCGTGAACATCATCATCCCGCCGCTCGCGCTGAACGGCCCGGTGGTGACGATCCGAAAGTTCCCCAAGTACCGGATCACCGTCGAGGACTACATCAAGTTCGGCACCGCGACCGCGGAGATGATGGAGTTCCTCCGGGCGTGTGTCGAAGCCCGCCTCAACATGTTCATCTCCGGTGGCACGGGCTCCGGTAAGACGACGCTCCTGAACATCATGTCCGGCTTCATCCCCGAAGACGAGCGGATCATCACCATCGAGGACGCGGCCGAGCTCCGGCTGGTCCAGGATCACGTGGTCCGCCTCGAGTCGCGCGCCGCGAACATCGAAGGCAAAGGCCAGGTCTCGATCATGGACCTCGTGAAGAACTCCCTCCGTATGCGCCCCGAGCGCATCGTCGTCGGTGAGATCCGTGGCGGTGAGGCGCTGTCGATGCTCCAGGCGATGAACACCGGTCACGATGGGTCGCTGTCGACCGGTCACGCCAACTCACCCCGTGACATGCTCGCCCGGCTCGAGACGATGTGCCTCATGGCCGGCGTCGACCTGCCGGCTCGCGCCATCAAGGAGCAGATCGCGAGCGCGCTCGATGTCATCGTGCAGATCTCGCGTCTCAAGGACGGCTCGCGCAAAGTCACGAACATCACCGAGGTGCAGGGCATGGAGGGCGAGGCGATCGTGCTCCAGGACGTGTTCGTCTTCGAGCAGACCGGCTACGTCGAGGGCAAGGTGCAGGGTCGCCTGCGTCCGACCGGCATCCGCCCGAAGTTCAGCGAGAAGTTCGAGGCTGCCGGCATCAAGCTGCCGCAGGGCGTCTTCGGCGACATGTCCGCTGGCATCAGGTAAGTGGAGTACGCCCTTCCCGCCGGGATGTTCGCCGGCGTCCTGTTCTTCTTCTGGGGTATCTCGACGATGCTCTCCGGCGGCGGTGCCGGCTCGGTCGAAGAGCGCATGGCGCGCTACGCCGGCGGCAAGACCGACGTCAAGACTGGCGAGAGCAGGCGCGAGGCACGCGCCCGCAATCTCGTCGACCCGTTCGCGACGCTTTCCAGCGACGTCCAGGACAAGCGCTTCCAGACGCGCGTGCAGCGCGACCTGGCGCGCGCGAACCTCAAGCTGCGTGTCGCTGAGTACTACTCGATCCGCATCGGCCTCGCGGTCGGGCTCGGTCTGCTGCTGGGCGTGCTCCGCGATCCGCTCTCCGGCGTCGTCGGCGCGATCCTCGGCTACTTCGTGCCGCGGTTCTGGGTAGGACGGCGGATCGGCGGACGTCTCTCGGCCTTCAACAAGCAGCTCGCCGACACCATCACGCTCCTTTCGAACTCGCTGCGCGCGGGGTCGAGCTTCCTGCAGTCGATCGAGCTCGTGTCGCGCGAGACGCCCGACCCGATGGGCGAGGAGATGGGTCGCGTCGTCCGCGAAGTCAACCTCGGTCTTGGCATGGAAGAGGCGCTGTCCAACCTCGTTCGCCGCATCCGGAGCGATGACCTGGACCTGATGGTCACGGCCATCGGCGTGCAGCAGCAGGTCGGTGGCAACCTCGCCGAGATCCTCGACACGATCGCCTTCACCATCCGCGAGCGCGTCCGCATCAAGGGCGAGATCAACACGCTGACCGCCCAGGGCCGCTACTCGGGTTACCTGGTCGCGTTCCTGCCGATCGGCATCATGGTCACGCTGAACTTCATCAACCCCGAGTTCATGCAGCCGCTCTTCACGCAGGTGCTCGGGCAGATCCTGCTCGGCGTTGGCGCCGTGATGATGGTCATCGGCTTCATCGCGATCCAGAAGATCACGAATATCAAGGTGTAGCTGTGGAACCGCTCGTTTTCGCCGGCCTCATGTTCTTCGGCGTCCTGGTGGTCTTCGTGTCGATGATCATCGGCTCGCAGCTCGACCCGGTGCAGGCACGTCTCCAGCAGATCGCGGTCCGCCCGAGGACGCTCGAAGAGCTCGAGCTGCAGCGCCCGCTCTCAGAGCGGATGCTGAAGCCGATCATCACAGGGTTCTCGGGTCTGGTCGGTCGCTTCTATCCGCAGAACACGGTCAGGGGCCTCTCGCTCCGCCTCAAGCGCGCGGGTATGGAAACGACCAGCACGGAGTTCTTCCTCGGCGTGAAGGGCTTTGCCGCGATCGTCGGCGGCGTGCTCATCTCCGGTCTGGTCAACGCGATCACCGGCGATCCGATCCAGACGCTCATCGGGCTCGTCGGCGGCATCGTCCTCGGTTTCATGGCGCCCGACTTCTACCTGTCGAGCAAGGCTGGCGGTCGCGCGAACGCCATCATCGAGCAGCTGCCCGATGCGCTCGACCTTCTCACGATCTCGGTGGAGGCAGGGCTCGGCTTCGACGCTGCGCTCGTCAAGGTCACCGAGAAGATGAAGGGCCCGCTCACGGAGGAGTTCAAGCGCGCCTCCGGCGAGCAGCGCGTAGGCAAGTCACGTCAGGAATCGCTGCGCGGTATCTCCGAGCGCGTCGAGGTGAAGGAGCTGAAGAACTTCATCTCCGCGATCATCCAGGCGGACCAGCTCGGCGTGTCGATGTCGAAGGTGCTGCGGATCCAGTCCGAACAGCTTCGCCAGGACCGCCGCCAGCGCGCGGAAGAGAAAGCGGCACGTGCCCCGATCCTCATCATGCTTCCGACCGTCGGCTGCATCTTCCCGTCGCTGTTCATCGTCATCCTGGCGCCCGCCGCCCTGTCCGCGCTGTCCTCCTGCGGGTCTTTCTAAGTCCGACCCTCGCGGCTTCGCGTCCGGAACATCAGCAAAGGGACCGTCCTCGCGTCTGACTGCCGCGTCGCGGATTCATTCCTCTCCCGTGGTCTGGGTCTGCTCCCGCGCTCGGGCCTTCGCCCCGGCGAGGGCCTCCGCATCACGAAGACGTCTTCCATCACGATGTGGCTGATGCGCTTCGCCATCGATGCGGTGTTCGTGGACAAGGCCGGCGTGGTCGTGCGCGTCGCGGAGCGTCTCCCTCCCTGGCGCACCGCCGTCTTCGCGCGCGGCGCCGCCGAGGTCGTCGAGCTGCCGGCCGGTACCGCGGCCGAGACGCGCACGCAAGCCGGCGACGAACTCGTCTTCGAGCCCGTGTGATCTCCAGAGCGGTCGCGGACGCCGCGCTCGACCTGCTCCTCGCGCCGCGGTGCGCCGGGTGCGGCGCCGCGGGCAGCTGGCTGTGCCTCGCGTGCCGCGACCTCTGCGAGCCCGTTCGTCAGGGCCGGGTCACCGCCGCCGGGACGTACGGTGGCGCGCTCCGCGAGGCCATCCACCGTTTCAAGTACGGCGGCGAGCGCGCGCTCGCGAACGAGCTCGGCGCGCTCGTCGCGTCATGCGTCGCGAGCGATCTCGCGGCCGGCGTCGCGCTCGACGTCGTCGTGCCCGCCGTGCTGCACCGCGAGCGCGCGCGCTCGCGTGGCTACGACCAGGCCCATCTGCTCGCGGCCGTCGTCGCTGAGCGCACCGCCTTGCCGCTGCGGATCCCGCTCCGCCGCATCCGCGCCGCGGCTCCCCAGGTCGCGCTCGACCGCGCCGCGCGCGCCGAGAACCTGCGCGGCGCGTACGTCGCCGAGGCCGGCGCCCTGCGTGGCGCGCGCGTGGCGCTGGTGGACGATGTCGTGACGACCGGCGCGACGCTCGCGGCGGCGACCGGCGCGCTGCGCGCCGCCGGCGCGCGTGCGGTGCGCGCGTACGTCGTCGCGCTGGACGCATGACGACCACCGGGGGGCTTCGCCCCCCGAGCACCCCCAACGCCGCCGGACGGTGGGTCATGCGCGGACTGCTCCTCTTCGTCCTCGCGTTCGCGAACCTGAACGACATCTGGTCGCCCGACGTCCTCCCGAACGCGCTGTTCGCGTGGACCGTCGTGCGCGAGGGCGACGTGGACTACGACGAGTTCACCGAGTCCAAGAGTCCGACGGACACGCTCCGCGGAGTCGCCGGCGCGCCCGACAAGCTCGACCGCCAGGCGTACTTCTTCCGCGCCTGCGGCGAGTCGACCGCGACCGAGCCGCCAACGGCGACGCGCAGCCCCGGTGGCCCACCCGCCCCGGGCCCGAACGACCACGTGTGCTCCATCTTCCCGCCGGGCGTCGCATTCCTCGCGTTCCCGTTCTTCCTGCCCTTCGTGCTCGCGGGAGCGGATCCGCTGGATCTCGGCCTGCTGGTGCGCATGGGCCACGTGGCGGCCGCGACGATCGAGGTGATCGCGACCCTGTTCCTCTGGTCGGTGATGCGGCGCTTCGCGAGCGAACGCTGGTCACTGCTGCTCGTGCTCCTCTATTTCCTCGCCACGAGCGTGCGCACGATCGCCTCGCAGGCCCTCTGGCAACACGCCGGCGTGCACCTCGCGATCGCGCTCGCGCTCGCCCTCGTGCTCGACGCGCGACCGGTCTCGCTGCGCCGCGAGCTCGTCGCCGGACTCGCGCTCGGTCTCGGCTCCGTCGTGCGCCAGACGACCGCGATCCTCGTGCCGTTCCTCGCCGGTGGCCGCCTGCGCGCGACGCTCTACGCGATCGTCGGCGCCGCGATCGGCGTCATCCCCCTGCTCGCGTACAACCTGCTCGCGTTCGGGAACCCACTCGAGCAGGGCTACGGTACGAAGCCGTTCGACACGTCGCCGGTCACCGGTCTGTACGGTCTGTTGCTCTCACCCAGCCGCGGGCTGTTCGTGTATGAGCCGTACATCGTCTTCGCGTTCGCCGCGCTCATGACGCTGAACGCCCCGCGCGATGGGGTGCAGCGGCGGCTCTCCGCGCTGCCGTTCGCGTGGGCGGCGACGGCGATCCTCTACGCGTCCTACGCGGAATGGTGGGGCGGCCGCGTGTTCGGGCCACGCTTCCTCGACGATCTCGCGCCGGCCCTGTTCGTCCTCCTGGCATGGGGGATCGGGCACGGTCTGCTCGCGCGCGGCGCCGCGCGCGCGCTGTTCTGGGTCTCCGCCGCGTGGTCGCTGCTCATCTTCCAGGCGGCCGCGTTCGTCTACGACCAGAACACCTGGGACCTGCATCCGACGAACATCAACGTCGATCCCTCGCGCCTCTTGGACTGGAGCGATCCGCAGTGGTTCTTCGTTCTGCGCAGCGTGCCCGAGGGCGGCGTCCGCGTGATCGCTGCGGTCGGCCTCAGCGCTCTCGCGCTGCTCTTCCTGCTGCGGGTGGAGTCGGTGTTACCGTCCCGTCGGTGACGACGGCATTCATCCTCTTCTTCGGCCGCGGTGGTCCATCCGAGATCGAGCGGCGCCTCGATTCGATCAAGATCGCGATCGGCGCCCTGGTCCTGGCGCGCGCGGGCGGAGCCGGCTTCGCGCCCCTTCTCGCGGTCACCGCCGACACCCAGGCGCGAGCGGCATTCGCACGCGGCGGCGCGGACGTCGTTGCGCCGCGCACCGAACCATTCCACTTCGGCGAGGAGCTCCTCGGGCTGTCTCGCGCGCGTGGGCTCGAGCGGATGGCGACGATCGGCGCGGGCGCCGGCGCGCTCATGAGCACGGCGGAGCTCTCAAAGCTGCGCGAGGAGATCGACGCCGGCGAGGCGCTCGTGCTCTCGAACAATTACTACTCCGCCGATCTCGTCGCCTTCACGCCGGCATCGGCTCTCACCGTCATCGACCTGCCGGCCACCGACAATCCGCTGCCGCGCCGGCTGCACCAGCAGGGCGGCCTCTCATCGCGCCAGCTGGACCGCTCGGCCGCGACGCTTCTCGACGTCGACACGCCGGCCGATGCAGCGGTCCTCAAGCGACATCCCGCGTGTCCACCGGAGCTGCGGACGCTCGACACCTGGGACGGGGAGCTCGGCGACCGTATCGACGCGCTCATGCGTCTCGTGACGACCCCGGAGCGCGAGCTCATCGTCGCCGGTCGCGTTGGCGCGCCGGTGTGGTCATATCTCGAGTCGCAGACGGCGTGTCGTGTGCGCATGCTCGCCGAGGAGCGCGGGATGCAGGCCGCCGGACGCGACAGTGCGGGCGAGGCGCGCACCGCGCTCGGCTTTCTGTACCGCGAGATCGGCCCGGAGCAGTTCTTCGTGCGCCTCGGGGAGCTCGGCGACGGGATGCTGTTCGACACGCGCGTCCTGTTCGCGCATCTCGGCTGGCAGCTGTCCGCGCAAGACCGCTTCGCATCGGATCTCTTCCGCGCGGACTCGGTCGCGAACGGCGAGCTGCGCGCCTTCACCGCGGCCGCACGTGCCGCGCCCTTCCCACTCCTGCTTGGCGGACAGACCCTCGTGTCGGGCGTCCTGTGGACGCTCGTCGAAGCGGCGTGGGCCGGACATCCCGAGCCTTGACGCTCAAGCTCTTTGATCACCACATCCATAGCGAGCGGTCCGACGGCACGGTGTCGCTCGCGGAGCGGGCGAGCACCGTGGCGGTGCGGCCGCACGGGGTCTCGGATCACTTCCCCTGGCCGGGGAAGATGCGCGACGACGACGACGTCCTGCGCTATCTCGACGACGCCGCGCGGCTCGGACTCCGCGTCGGTCTGGAGTACGACATCGGCGTCGCGCCGCCCCTCCGGGCGACGACGCGCGCCTCGCTCCACTACATGATCGGCGCGCTGCACCAGCTCGAGGTCGACGGCGTGCGCATCCCGTTCGATGAGGCGGGCGCGTTCCTCAAGGGGAAGCTCGCTTCGTTCTCGGAGCGCGAGCGATTCGGGGAGGGTGCGCTCGCGCGCCGCATCCGCGAGCGCATGCTCGCCCTCGTGCGCGAGAGCTTCGAGCGCGACGGGATCGACATCCTCGGCCATGGCACGATGTCGCCGCTGGCGGCCCTCGGCGATCCCGAGCGCGCATATCCGGTGGACTGGCAGGAGGAGCTCATCCAGCTCTGCCTCGACGCCGACGTCGCGATCGAGGTGAACGAGGCCTACGGCGTCCCGCACCGACAGTTCCTCGAACGGGCGCAGCGGATGGGCGCGCGATTCTCGGTCGGGTCGGATACGCACGGGCCGCTCGCGCCGCTCGACAGGACCGCGGCGATGATCGAGGCCGCTTCGCTGCCGCACGAGCGATTCCTGGCGGGCGAACGGGTGCGCGCGGCGCGCTGAACGGTGCGTCGCCGCTAAGCGGTGGCGTCCTCCACCAGCAGCTCGTAGACGAGGACCGCGATCGCGCCCAGCAGCAATAGGTGCACGAAGTTGCCGGCGATGTTCAGCGCCAGGGCGACGAACCATGCCGCGATGAGCAGCCAGACCAAGATCCAGCGGATGCGGTGGCCCGTCGCGGCGCTCACCTGGGGAGGGTATCGTCCGTATACTTTCGTTGCAGGGGGCACTCCTGCGACTCACCAGCGGGGAGGGGAGCCGTGTACGGGGGCCTGTCCGTCTACACCGGCAACACTCATCCAGCGTTCGCGCGCGACATCTGCCGCGCCCTCGAGATCCCGCTCGGCGCCGCTGAGGTCTTCAAGTTCGCGAACGACAACATCTTCGTGAAGGTCAACGAGAACGTGCGCGAGCACGACGTCTACGTGGTGCAGTCGCTCACCGCACCGTCCGTGAGCGACTCAATCATGGAGCTCCTGATCATGATCGACGCGTTCAAGCGCGCCTCGGCGGGCCGCATCACCGCGGTCATGCCGTACTACGCCTACGGTCGCAGCGACAAGAAGGACCAGCCGCGCGTCCCGATCACCGCGCGCCTTCTCGCCGACCTGATCGCCGTTTCGGGCGCGAACCGCTTCCTCACGATGGACATGCACCAGATGCAGATCCAGGGTTTCTTCAGCATCCCGGGTGACGAGCTGTCGGCGCGCAACCTCCTCGTGGAGTACCTGCGCACGATCGTCGAGCCGGCGGCCGACCAGTGCGCGCTCGTCGTGCCCGATCTGGGCTACGCGAACCAGGCGCGGCGCATCGGCGAGCTGCTGAACATCCCGCTCGTCTTCATGCAGAAGACGCACCGCGATAACAGCGGCCGCAGTGAGATCGTCGGCGTCATCGGCGACATCGACCGCAAGCGGGCGATCGTCATCGACGACGAGATCGATCGCGGGACGACGATGCTGAACGCCGTCCGCGTCCTGCAGGAGCGCGGCGTCGACGAGATCTGGGCGGCGTGCACCCACGGCCTGTTCAGCGACAACGCCGCCGAGCGGCTCACCGCGAGCGGTATCGTGGAACTCATCACCACTGATACCTGCCCGATGGGGCCAACTGTGCGCAACAACGAGAAGGTGCGCGTCCTCACGGTCGCTCCGCTCTTCGCGGAGGCGATCCGCCGCATCCACGAGGGCGAATCGGTCGGCGCGCTCTTCAATCCACCCGGATCGCAGATGCCCCTGCCGGTCACCTAGCGGTCGACGCTTGAGCGTCCTGGGGCGTCTCTTCGACTCCAATGAGGGCGAGCTCCGACGACTGAGGAAGGTCGCCCTGAAGATCAACGCGCTCGAAGCCGGCACGAAGGCCCTGTCCGACGACGCCCTTCGCGCGCGCACGACGGAGTTCCGCGAACGCCTCGCGAAGGGTGAGACGCTCGACAACATCCTGCCCGAGGCGTTCGCCGTCGTTCGCGAGGCCGCCCGCCGAACGCTCGGACAGCGCCACTTCGACGTCCAGCTCATGGGCGCGATGGCGCTCCACAAGGGCCACATCGCTGAGATGAAGACCGGCGAAGGCAAGACGCTCGTCGCCTCCGCTTCGCTCTACCTGAACGCGCTGGCCGGCAAGGGCGCACATCTCGTGACGACCAACGACTACCTCGCGAAGACCGGTGCCGGCTGGATGGCGCCGATCTACGACCTCCTGGGGATGAGCGTCGCGTACATCGCGCACGAGAAGTCCGCGATCTACGACACGAGTGTCGTCCTGGAGGCGGTGGACGAGCGCCACCGCCACTGGCGCGACGTCACGCGGCGCGAGGCATACCTCGCCGACATCACCTACGGCCAGAACAGCGAGTTCGGCTTCGATTACCTGCGCGACAACATGGTCGACGACCTCGCGCGCATGGTGCAGCGCGACCTCTACTACGCGATCGTCGACGAGGCCGACTCGATCCTCATCGACGAGGCGCGGACTCCGCTGATCATCAGCTCGCCCGCGGAGGACGTCTCCGAGCAGTACTACCGGTTCGCGTCGGTCGCCAAGAAGCTGCAACCCGAGATCGACTACCTCCTCGAGGAGAAGCATCACGCGGTGTCGCTCACCGAGGAGGGCATCGCCAAGGCCGAGAAGATGCTCGGCGTGCGCAACATGTACGAGGGCGACGTCACGGCGGTGCACTTCATGGACAACGCGCTGAAGGCGCACGCGATGTACCGCCGGGACAAGGAATACGTCGTCAAAGACGGCGAGGTCATCATCGTCGACGAGTTCACCGGCCGCCTCATGCCCGGCCGCCGCTGGAGCGACGGGCTTCACCAGGCGGTCGAAGCCAAGGAACAGGTCAAGATCCAGCGCGAGACGCGCACCTTCGCGACGATCACGATCCAGAACTACTTCCGGATGTACGAGAAGCTCGCCGGTATGACCGGTACCGCCGCGACCGAGGCCGAGGAGCTGTTCAAGGTCTACAAGCTCGAGGTGACGCAGATCCCCACCCACCGCCCGATGGTCCGGAGGGACGACCCCGATCTCGTCTACGCCAGCGAGCAGGGCAAGTGGGACGCGGTCATCGAGGACGTCAAGGAGCGCAACACGCGCGGGCAGCCGGTGCTCATCGGCACCACCTCGGTGGAGAAGAGCCAGCAGCTGTCCGACGAGCTGCGCCGGCATGGCATCAAGCACGAGGTCCTGAACGCGAAGAACCACGAGCGCGAGGCCCTCATCATCGCCGAGGCCGGACAGCGGGGCGCGGTGACACTCTCGACGAACATGGCCGGCCGCGGCGTCGACATCCTTCTCGGCCAGGGCGTCGTCGATCTTGGCGGTCTCCATGTGATCGGAACGGAGCGGCACGAGGCGCGCCGCATCGACAACCAGCTCCGCGGCCGCGCCGGTCGCCAGGGCGACCCCGGATCGACGCGTTTCTTCAACTCCCTCGAGGACGACCTGATCCGCATCTTCGCATCGGAGCGCGTCGCCGGACTGCTCGGAAGCATGGGCATGAACGACGAGGCGCCCATCGAGTCTCGAATGGTCACCGGCGCGATCACGCAGGCGCAGATCAAGGTCGAGACGCGTAACTTCGACATGCGCAAGCGCGCGCTCGAGTTCGACGACGTCCTCAACAACCAGCGCAACGAGATCTACAAGGACCGCCGCAAGATCCTGGAGAAGGGCGACGTGCGGGAGACGGTCCTCGATTTCCTTCACGACGAGGCCTCGGCCCTCGTCGATGCGGAAGCCAGCTCGCCGGACCCCGAGGACTGGGACCTGGAGAAGCTCGCCGCGGTGCTCGGAGCGCTCGTCGGCCGCGAGCTCGCCGCCGGTTCGTTCGGCGAGCCGGGCGGGCTCGAGGAGCTGCGCGAGAACGTCGCGAAGATCGTCGACGACGCGTACGAGGCGAAAGAGGCCGAGCTCGGCGATCCCGAGGTGATGCGCGCCGTGGAGCGCTGGGTGATGCTGCGGACGATCGACACGCACTGGGTCGAGCACCTCACCGCCATGGAGGAGCTCCGCGAGGGGATCTACCTGCGCGGCTACGGTCAGCAGGATCCGCTCGTCGCCTACAAGCGCGAGGCGCACGACTACTTTGCGCAGATGCAGACCCGCGTGGCCGCCGGCGTTGCCCAGACGGTGCTGCGCGTATCCGTACGGACGGCGGAAGAGGCCGAGCAAACAGAGCAGCAGCAGGGCGCCGCACCGCAGCAGACGTCGACCTCTGGAAACGGAACGACCGCCGCAGGTCGGGCCGATCTGCGAACGAACCGCGGCGAAGTCATGCCGACGACGAGTACGGGCAGGGCGAAGCTCGGGCGGAATGACCCGTGTTGGTGTGGATCTGGGAAGAAGTTCAAAAAGTGTCACGGCCGCTAGTGACGCGGGGCCGGGGATGACGCCGAGACTGGCGCACCTGACGCGGCGGCAAACCACGGCGCCGCAGGACTAGCGGCCAATGATCGACATCCCATTCGATCCGAACCTCCATATCGGTCCACTCGCGCTCGCGTGGCACGGCATCTTCACCGCCGTCGGCATCTTGTTCGGCGTCTGGCTTCCGCTGCGTCTGATCCGACCGCGCATCTCTGAAGAGAACGCCACCGCCGTCGCGACGTGGGGCGTCGTCGGCGGCATCGTCGGCGCGCGCCTGGTGCACGTGATCGATCAGTGGCAGTACTACCTCGCGAACCCGCTCCAGATCCTTCTGATCTGGACGGGCGGCATCGCGATCTGGGGCGGGGCGATCGGCGGTGTGCTCGCCGGACTCTTCGTCGGCATCCGGCGAGGTCTTCCGATCGGCTTCGGTGCAGATGCCGCGGCTCCCGGCATCGCGCTCGGCTTCGCCATCGGGCGGATCGGCGACGTCATCAACGGCGAACATCACGCGGTGCCGTGCGAGGCGCCCAACGGCCTCTGCGTCGGCTACTCGTTCCCACGGGATCTCGGCGGACTGGGCCAGCCCGGGCCGGTGCATCTCGTCGTGGGCTACGACCTCGTATGGAATCTCATCGCCGTCGCGGGTGCGCTCGCGCTTCGCGGTCGGGGCCTCCCCGATGGCCTCATCTTCTGGCTCTTCGCGGCGTGGTACGCGGTCGGCCGCCTCCTGCTCGGGTTCCTGCGCATCGCCGACCCGACGTACGCGTTCGGCCTCCGCGAGGACCAGGTCATCGCCATCTTCGTGCTGGCCGCGGCGATCCCGATGATCCTCCGGCTGACGCTGTTCGGTCGCCGCGCGCCGGAGCCGGTAGCGACCTGATCGAGCTCCCATTCGACCCGGATCTGGTCATCGGGTCATTCCGCATCGCGTGGCACTCGGTCTTCGCGTTCGTCGGCATGCTCGCGGGCGCGTTCGTGTCGATCCGCTGCGCGCGCTACCTCGTGCGCGACGAGCGGGTCTACCCCTTCGCGATCGCGGTCGTGATCGGCGGCCTCATCGGCGCGCGCATCGCGCACGTCACGGACAACTGGGTGCTCTACGCGAACGACCCCCTCCGCGCGCTCCAGTTCTGGAGCGGCGGCATCGGCACGATGGGCGCGCCGATCGGGTCGACGATCTCCGGTTATATCGCCGCGCGCTGGCTGCGCCTGCCGCTCGGCTTCATGTTCGACGTCAGCGTCATCGGGATCGCGCTCGGGGAGGCGATCGGGCGCATCGGCGACATCATCAACGGCGAGCACCACTCCGTGCCATGCCTTGACCTTCCGTGGTGCGTTCGCTACACGCACCCGAACACGCTGGGGCAGGCCACGTCGGTCCATCCGATCGGTGTCTACGACGGCCTGCTGATGCTCGGGATCTTCGTCGTCCTCTACCTCTACTGGCGCCGGATCCGCGGGCAACCGCCGGAAGGGCGAGTTTGGCTTGCCTACCTGCTCGCCCTCGGGGGTGGCCGGTTCCTCCTTTCCTACCTTCGGACCGACCCCCTGTTCCTGGACGGCCTCCAGCAAGCCCAGGTGCTGGGACTGCTGTATTTGGGCGCAGGAGCGGTCACTCTGCCTGTGCTGGCGCGCCGAGCGAGCCGGCTGGCGAGCGGATCGCGAGCACAAAATGGGGAAAAACCCCTTCTCAAGCAGGTGTCAGGCCGGTAAACTCGCGTACGGAAAGCGGCACAGGTGCCGCGTTGGGGAGCGGTTATTTATGAAAGAGTGGATCGTCTGCGAGGACAACTGCCTCAAGTGTTCCTACGGCGCCACCCTCGACTGCGACGGCGATTGCCCTCGCTGCCCGCGTAACACCTACTGCCCCTGCGTGACCTTCGTCAGTTTCGCCGCCGGCAAACTGGCCCCCGTCGCTCAACCCGTCACGACCAGCTTCGAACGACCGCGCAAGCGCTGAGACGTCGTGACCCTCGATCCGGCGGCGCTCGCCGCTCTGCGCGAGCGTATCGACCGCATGGCGGTGTTCCTTTGACCTTCCCTCTTTGCGCCGGGAGCTCGCCCGTCTAGAGGCCGAGTCCTCCGCGCCCGACCTCTGGAACGACCGTCAGCGCGCGCAGCAGGTCATGAAGCGACTCGGCCTCATCCGTGCGCGCGTCGAGCGGTGGGACTCCTTCCGCCAGCGCGCGGCGGACCTCGCCGAGCTCGCCTCGATGGCCGAGGACCCCGCGCTCAGCGCGGACCTCGAGCGCGAGACGGCGGAGCTCATCGCCGAGGTCGACAAGGCGAGCCTCGAGGCGCAGCTTGGCGGTCCGTACGACGAGCGCGACGCAGTCGTAGCGATCTCCGCCGGCGTCGGCGGAACGGATGCCGCGGACTGGGCGCAGATGCTCGTGCGCATGTATCTCCGGTGGGCCGAGCGGCACGGCTTCAAAGCCGAGATCGTCGAGTCGACACCCGGCGAAGAGGCGGGCGTCCGCAGCGCCACGCTCACCGTCGAGGGCCCGTACGCGTACGGCTATCTGAAGACCGAGCGCGGCACGCACCGGCTCGTGCGCATCTCGCCGTTCGACTTCCAGAGGCGGCGGCAGACCTCGTTCGCGCTCGTCGATCCGACACCGCAGGTGGAGAGCGACGCGGAGATCGAGATCCGTCCCGAGGAGCTCAAGATCGATACCTACCGCGCGACCGGCGCCGGCGGCCAGAACGTGAACAAGACCGAGACCGCCGTGCGCATCACGCACCTCCCGAGCGGCCTCGTCGTCTCGTGCCAGAACGAGCGCTCGCAGCTGCAGAACCGAGAGACCGCGATGCGCATCCTCAAAGCGCGGCTCCTCGAACAGCGCGTGCTCGAACAGGAAGCCGAGCAGGCACGCGAGCGTGGCGAGATGCGCTCCGCCGACTGGGGTAGCCAGATCCGCTCGTATGTCCTCCACCCGTACACACTGGTGAAGGACCATCGGACGGGAGTCGAGGTCGGGGACCCGACGCGCGTGCTCGACGGCGATATCGACGTATTCATCGAGGCCGCCCTGTCCAAACCCACCCTCGGTGGCACACCGACTGCTCGCTAGTGAGGTGTACCGTCATGGGCGCCGCGGGGCGTACCCGCGTGGAGGTGATTCCATGGTCAGAGCGAAGGATCTGCGGGACATGTTCGAAGACATCCGCACGGAAGCGGGCAAGCGGGCATCTGACTTCGTGAATGATGCCAAGATGCCGGAGATCGGTCGGCGCGACGAGCCGCCGGGGATCGTGTGGCTCGGACTGGGTCTTGTTCTCGGCGCGGTCGTGGGCGTGGCGATCGCGCTCATCGTGGCGCCCTATCCGGGTGAAGAGACACGACGGCGCCTCGGACAGCACGTCGACAAGATGAAGCGTCAGGGCGAGGACGAGATCGAGCAGATCCGCACGGCGAACAGTGGCAACGGCGGCACCGCGGCCTACACGACGCCGACCACCGCGTACGAGCGCTAGCGCAAAGTCCGGCGCGCGCCTGCCAGGTACTCGCTGATCGGCTCGAGGCCGACAGCGCGGCGGCGCGCGTCCAGAGTCTCCGGTTCTTCGGTCGCTAGCGGCGCCCAACCGTCTCCGCTCCGCTGTAGCTGCGTCCCGTAGCGCTGCGGCTTGCCTTCGCGTACGCGGATCCGATCCGAGAGGTAGGCGAGGTGTTGCGGGCAGACCTCACCTGCCGGCTCCCGCGTCATCAGCGGCAAACACTCGCGCTGGAACTCGATCTCGGCGTGCTGCACGAGCAGCCACGCCATGTGCTCCGCCTCTGCGCCAACTTTGGACCGGGTCGGCCAACCGATCTCGCTGACGATCTCGCGCATTCTTCGCGCATTGCGCTCGTCGACCGACTGGTCCAATGGCCGCGCGCTCGCGGAGACCTCACGTCGCATCGTCTGGTCGGCTTCCGCCATGGCCAGGATCTCCGCCGCGATCGCCTCGTTGGTCATCGGCGACCTAGGGCCGCATCGCCTTCGCGAGCTCGATGAGCTTCTCGCGCGTGTTCAGTGCGGGCTCGTCCAGCACGCGCTCGAACAAGGCGCTCAGGATCTGACCGACCTTCGGGCCCGGCGGGATCTCGAGCTCGCGCATGATGTCGTTCCCGTCGACGGTGAGATCGCGCAGGGAGAATGCGTTCGCGGCGGCGATCTCTTTCTCCACGCGCTGCCAAAGCGCCTCGAGCGCGTACATGCGCGGCGAGCGCGCGCCGCTGCCGATGTTGTCGGCCCGCCGCAGCGCGAACAGCGCCGGGATGTAGTCGAGCCCGACCGTCCGGATGAAGCGGCGGACCGCGGAGTCGGTCCAGTGCGTCTCGTACCAGAACATGTGGTTACGGATAAGGTGCGTGACTTCGGCCACCGTCTCCTTGTCGAACTTCCAGCGCCGCAGGATCTGACGCGCCTTGAACTCGCCCACGAACTCGTGCTGGTGGAAGTGGCCGTCGGCGAACGTGTCCGGCTTGCCGATGTCGTGGAACAGGCCGGCAAGGCGCAGCACGAGGTCGTTCGCAGGCGTGGCGTCGAGCGTCGCCAGCGAATGCTCGTAAACGTCCTGCGCGGCGACCTTGTCCTGCGGCGTCTTCTTGCAGAGCTCGAGCTCGGGGCAGATGAGGGCGAGCAGGCCGACGTCCGAAAGCATCCGGAACGCGACCGACGGATGCGGTGCGCTGAGGATCTTCGTGATCTCCTGGTTGATGCGCTCCCCGGAGAGCGTCTCCGCGAGATGCGCGTTCCGACGGATCGCGAGCACCGTCTGTTCGTCGATGCGCATGTCGAGGAGCGTCGCGAAACGGACGGCGCGGAGCATCCGCAACGCGTCCTCGCGGAAGCGCTCCTCCGGCTCGCCGACGGCGCGCAGCACGCGCGCGGCGAGGTCGCGCTGTCCCCCAAAGGGATCGATCAGCTCACCGCCCGGCGTGCCGTCGCGCGGCGGCCGCCAGGCCATGGCGTTCATCGTGAAGTCGCGGCGTGAGAGATCTTCGTGCAGCGAGTCGGTGAAGGCGACGTGATCGGGACGGCGGTGGTCGGTGTAGCCCGCCTCGGTGCGATACGTCGTGACTTCGACCTCGTGGTCGCCCGAGCGCACAACGACCGTCCCGAACCGGTTTGTGTACAGCGAGCGCGCGAAGAGCTTCTGGATCTCGTCGGGCGTCGCGTCGGTGGCCACGTCCCAGTCCTGCGGGTCGATACCGCGGATCGCGTCGCGCACGCAGCCGCCGACGACATAGGCGGCGTGACCGGTCGCGGTCAGCTTCTCCACGACGCGCTCCACGTCCTTCGGGACTTTCAGATCCAACGCGGTGCTCATCCGTTGAGTCTGGCTGAAACCGTCTGATGCGGCCACCGTGCGACGCGTCACGCGCCTGCCGCGGCGCGTACGATTCGCGCCGTGTTGCAGGTCGGTGGGATCGAAGAGTTGCGGCGAACGCTGCGTGGGACGGTCACGCTGCCCGGCGACACGGGCTATGACGAGGCGCGTCGGACGTTCAACGCGCTGAGTGACCGATCCCCAAAGATGGTCGTTCGGCCGCTGGACACGGAGGAGGTGCGCGTCGCTCTGGCCTTCGCGCGCGCACACGACCTTCCGGTGTCGGTGCGCGGTGGCGGGCACAGCGTCGCGGGCCACGCCATCGGACAGGGCGCGCTTGCACTGGACCTGCGCACCCTCACCGACGTCCGCGTCGACCCGCAGCGACGCCGCGTGCGAGCGGGTGGCGGCGCGACCTGGCGCGACGTGGACCCCGCGTGCCAGCTCCACGGGCTCGCCCTTCCCGGAGGGACCTTCGACACCACGGGTGTCGGCGGCCTCACGCTCGGCGGCGGCCTCGGCTACCTGTTGGGCGCGTACGGTCTGACGCTGGACAACCTCGTCGCGGCCGAGGTCGTGACGCCCAGCGGCGATGTGCTCGAGGTGTCCGAAGACGATCATCAAGACCTGTTCTGGGCGCTGCGCGGTGGTGGCGGCAACTTCGGCGTGGTCACGGCGTTCGAATACGGCCTCCATCGCGTCGCCACGATCTACGGCGGCATCCAGCGGTATGCGCTCACCGACGCGGGCCAGGTGCTCCGGCGCTTCCGCGACCTCATGGCGGCGGCTCCGGACGAGATGACCTGCATGGTCGACCTCGATGCGAGCGGCGTGAAGGTCTACGTCTGCTCGACACAAGACGGGCGAGACGCGCGTTCGCTGCTGTCGCGCTACTTCGGCGAGGTGCGGCCGGTCCAGGACGGCGCGGAAACGATGCCGTACCTGACGCTCCAGCGGGCCACCGGAGAGCTGCCGTTCGGACTTCGACACTATTGGAAGGGCCATTTCGTTCGCGATCTTTCGGATGACGTCATCGACCTGGCGGTCGAGCACGTGCGTCGGCCGGACGCCGCGAGATCATCGATCCTCTTCGAGCCCCTGCACGGCGCGGCCAGCCGCGTACCGGATGACGCGACGGCGTTCGGGCAGCGGAAGGCGCGCTACAACGTCAGCGCTTTGGGCATCTGGGACGAGGTGGCGGACGACGCGCGGGTCATCGCCTGGGCCCGCGCTTACGCCTCCGCGCTGGAGCCGCTATCGGCCACGGGCGGCGGCTACCTGAACTACGGCGCGGACGAGCCGCTCGCGCGGGTGGAGGCGGCATTCGGGACCAAGAACTTCGCGCGCCTCCGCAGGATCAAGACACGCTACGACCCCGGCAATGTGCTGCGCTTCAACCACAACATCCCGCCGAGCGATCGGCCCGCGGGTCCGTAGCGCCCGATCACTCCTCGCCGAGGTAGGCCTTTCTCACCATCTCGTTCGCCGCGAGGTTCTTCGCACTGTCCGAGAGGACGATCTTGCCGGTCTGCAGGACGTAGCCGCGATGCGCGATCGAGAGCGCCATGTGCGCGTTCTGCTCGACCAGGAGCACCGTCATGCCCTGCGCGTTGATCTCCTGGATCGTCTTGAAGACCAGCTCCACGAGCACCGGCGCAAGTCCCATCGACGGCTCGTCGAGCAGGAGCAGGATCGGTCGCGCCATGAGCGCGCGTCCGATCGCGAGCATCTGCTGCTCGCCCCCGGACAGCGTCCCGGCGCGCTGAGTCAGCCGCTCCTTGAGGCGCGGGAACAGCTCGTACACGCGCTCGAAGTCCTTCGCGAGCTCCGCCGGCGGATCGCTCCGCGCATAGGCACCCATCTCCAAGTTCTCTTTGACCGACATGCGCGAGAAGATCCGCCGGCCCTCCGGCGAGTGCGCGAGTCCGAGCCGGACGATCTCGTTCGCGGGGACCTTTGTGAGGTCGCGGTCGCCCATCCGGACCGTGCCCCTCCGCGGACGCAGGACTCCGGCGATCGTTCGCAGCGTCGTCGTCTTCCCAGCGCCGTTGCTGCCGATGAGCGTGACGATCTCGCCCTTCTCCACGGTGAGCGAGATCCCCTTGAGGGCCTGGATGTTCCCGTAATAGGTGTGGACCTGCTGCACCTCGAGGATCGGCATCAGGCGACCTTCGCCTTACCCAGATAGGCCTCGATGACACGCGGATCGCGCTGGACCGCCTCGGGCGCGCCCTCGGCGATCTTCGTGCCGTGGTCGAGCACGGTCACGCGCTCGGAGATGCCCATGACGACCTTCATGTCGTGCTCGATGAGCAGGATCGTGATCTTCCGCTCGTCACGCAGCCGGCGGATGAACTGCGTCATGCGCGCCGTTTCGTTCGGGTCCATGCCGGCGGTCGGCTCGTCGAGCAGCAGCAGCTTGGGCTCCGTCGCGAGCGCGCGCGCCATCTCGAGCCGGCGCTGGTCGCCGTAGGGCAGGTTCTTCGCGGTCACCTCGTCGCGGCCCTCGAGCCCGACGTACTTCAGGAGATCGCGGCAGAGCTCGCGCGTCTCGCGCTCCTCGCGCCGCTCCCGCGGGAGCCGCAGGATCGCTTCGAATGGCGTGGCCTGCATGCGCGAGTGGTGCCCGACCATGACGTTCTCGAGCGCGCTCATGTTGTGGAAGAGCCGGATGTTCTGGAACGTCCGGGCGATACCGAGACGCGTGATGCGGTGCGGCGGCAGGCCCGAGATGTTCGTGCCGCCGAAGCTGATGGTGCCGCTGGTCGGTCGGTACAGGCCGGCGATGACGTTGAAGAACGTGGTCTTGCCCGCGCCGTTCGGTCCGATGAGGCTGACGATCGCGCCCTCGGGGATGACGAAGTCGACGCCCGCGACGGCGACGAGCCCGCCGAACTGCTTGGTGACCGCGCGCGCCTCGAGGACGTTGGTGCTCATCTCTCCACGTCCACGAGCTGCGCGCGCTCCTGTGTGACCGCGCCTTCGTCTTCTTCCGCGGCGTGGAGCTCGGCGCGGACGCGAGCGCTCGGGAACAGGCCCTCGGGCCGCACGAGCATCATGACGACGAGCGCGACGCCGAAGATGAGCTGACGCGAACGGCTCACGTCCATGAGGCGCAGGTCTTCGCTGCCGATCGCGTCGCCGATGCCGTGCACCAGACCCGAGATCCAGTCGAAGAGCACCCGATCGACGAACCCGAGCATGAGGCCACCCGCGATGACCCCGCCGATGTTCCCGAGGCCGCCGAGGATGATCATGCAGAGCACGAAGATCGAGACCGAGAAGTCGAACTGCTCCGGCGCGATGACCTGCAGGTAGCTGGCCCAGATCGACCCCGCGAAGCCCGAGAAGCTCGCGCCGAGCGCGAAAGCGAACAGCTTGGTGGTGACGAGATTGACTCCCATCGACGCGGCGGCCACCTCGTCCTCGCGCATGGCGGCCCACGCGCGACCGACCCGCGAGGTCCGCAGCCGGGCGGTGATGAGCACCGACAGCATCAGCACCGCGACGATGAGGTAGTACCAGGGGATCGGGTCGACGGCGAACTGCAGACCCGGGATCTCGGGGTAACCGATCGGATTCATGCCCTGGGTCCCCTTGGTGACCTCGGGCACGTTCTTGATGACGAGCGGCACGATCTCGCCGAAGCCGAGCGTCACGATCGCGAGGTAGTCGCCGCGCAGGCGCAGCGTTGGCGCGCCGAGGAGCACGCCGAAGATGGCGGCCACGGCCGCGCTGATGAACATCGCCAGGAAGAAGTTCACGTGGTTGCCTTCGCGCACGAAGCCGATCGGGCTCACCGTCGAGGTGAGGAAGGCCATGGTGTACGCGCCGATCGCGAAGAACGCCGCGTAGCCGAGGTCGAGCAGACCCGCGAAGCCGACGACGACGTTGAGGCCGAGCGCGAGGACGATGAACAGCGTGATCGGGATGGACTTCGCCTCCCATCCCAGGCCGAGGACGTTATTGACGATGGGGAACAGCAGCGCGGCGCCGATACCGATGATCGTTCCCCACAGCTTGCGTTCCCGCGCTTTGCCGGTCGCGGTGTACCACCAGCCGAGCGTCGAGCGGGCGCGCGACGGCGCCTTGAGGGGCGGCGGGCCCGGCTTCACGCCTTCTCCCCGGTCTCCTGACCGAGGAGCCCGGTCGGCTTGAACACCAGGATGATCACGAGCAGCGAGAACACGCCGACGTTCTCCCATTGGCCGCCCGCGTACGTGACGGTGAGCGCGGAAAGCAGACCGAGGACGAACCCGCCGAGCGCCGCCCCGTTCACGTTCCCGATGCCGCCGAGGACCGCCGCGGTGAATGCCTTCAGTCCCGCGGTGAAGCCGAGCGTGAACACGGTGTTGTTGTTGTAGAGGCCGTACATGAGTGAGGCCGCGCCCGCGAGCACACCGCCGAGGAGGAAGGTGAACGCGATGACGCGGTTCACGTCGATGCCCATCTGCTGCGCCATCTCGCTGTCCTGCGCAACGGCGCGCATCGCCTTGCCCATGCGCGTGCTGCGGATCACCCACGCGAGCCCGAGCATGAGCGGGATCGCGAGCGCCAGAACGAAGAAGTCCTTGAACGTGAAGCGGATCAGCGACGTGAATCCGAAGTACTGACTGATGACGTCGTACTGGGGGAGCAGGTCAGGAAAGCGGCGCGGGGTCGGGCCCTGCCAGAAGAGACCGATGTTCACGAAGATGAACGAAACGCCGATGGCCGAGATGAGCGGCGCGAGGCGCGGTGCGCGACGCAGCGGGCGATACGCGATCCGCTCGGCGAGCACGTTCAGCACGCCGCAGAAGATCATCGCTGCGATCATCGCGAGGAGCAGGGCCAGCCAGGGCGTCCCGGTGGTCCCGACCTCGGTGCTGAAGCCGAGGAGTGTGAGCGTGCTGAGGCAGACGAACGTTCCCAGCATGAAGAGGTCGCCGTGCGCGAAGTTGATCAGCTCGATGATCCCGTAGACCAGGGTGTAGCCCAGGGCGATGAGCGCGATGAACGCGCCATTGGTGATGCCGATCATCACCGCCGCCAAGAAGAGGTCTATCTCGCCACCCTCCCAGAGCGAAAACGGGGCGGGAGACCGGATCCCTCCGGCTTCCCGCCCCGATTCTGCACTACGGCATGCGCTGCGCTACTTGGCCGCGAGCTCCTTCACAAAAGACCAGGAGCCGGCTTTGCCGATCGAGCCCGAGAACTGCGTCAGCGTGGTGTCGCCGTTCGCGTCGAACGACCACTTGCCGAGGACGCCGTCGTAATCCTTGGTGCCCATGACGTTGGCCTGGACCGCCGCGCGGTCGTCGGCCTTGTCGCCCGCCTTCGCGATCGCCGCGAGGACGACCTTCGCAGCCTCGTAGCCGTAGATCGCGTACGGGTTCGGGTTCTTGTTCGCGAACTTCGCGTCGTAGTTCTTCAGCCACTCGGAGGCCTTGCCGGTGTACTTCTCCGGCGGAACGCCACCGAACGTGGAGTACACGCCCTCACCCGAGGGGCCGGCCTGCTTGAGGAACTCGGAGCAGTTGATGCCGTCCGGTCCCATGAACTTGACGGTCGGCGCGACCGCCTTGAGGTCCTTCACCAGGACCGCCGGGTTGTTGTCGACGATGCCGCCGTAGTAGACGAGGTCGGCACCGCTGTCCTTGATCTTGTTCGCGAGCGCGCGGTAGTTGTCGGCCTTCTGTGCACCCTCGTACCCCGCCTCGGTCAGGCCGAGCGCCTTCGCCTTCGCGCGGAAGACGTCGGCGATGCCCTTTCCGTACAGCTCGGTGTCGTGGACGATGTAGACCTTCTTCGCGCCGAGCTCCTGCGCCCAGGTCGCGCCCACGGCGCCCTGGATGTCGTCGGCGGGAACGACGCGCGCGTAGTTGCGCTTGCCATTTGGGTAGTACTTGCCCGGCTCGTCCGGCTCAGCGCCCCGCTCGGGACCCTTCGTCAGACCCGGGTACGTGTTGGCCGGCGAGACCATGACCAGACCCGCCTGGTTGAGGAGCGGGATCGAGACCTTCGCCGCGCCGGAGTTGTACGTCCCGATGTAGGCCACGACCGACTTGTCGTTGATGGCCTTGCGGGCGTTCTCCGCTTCCTGTGCCGCATCCCACGACCCCTTCGCCGCCGTGGCGTCGTCAAGGGCGTCGTACTGCACGGTCACGTTCGTGATCTTGGTCTCGTCGATCGCCATCTTGATCGAGTTCACGATCTCGACGGTCTGTGTGCGCGACGCCCCGGTCATGGGCAGGCTCGAGATGATCTTGACCGTCTTGGCCGTCGACGCACCCGTCGTGCCGCCCCCACCCCCACCGCCACACGCGCCCATGACGAGCGCGAGAGCGGTGATGGTCGCGGCGGCCGCTGTCCATCGTCTCTGCATGAATACCCTCCCTAGCGGTCTGATCGGATAATGGCTCGACCCTGGCGGGCCGCCTCCCTGCGCCGATAGCCGCGTGATCGGGCAAGTCTGGGGTCCTCGACCCCGTGCGTCAACGAAGACCACCCACCGCCCTTGTTAGGCTCGGCGGATGCCGCTTCGCCGTGCTACCGCGCTCGCTACGCTCCTGTTCATCACCGCCGCCTGCTCGGCGCAGCCCCCGCAGGTCACGCGCCCGACGGGGGTGTCGACGACGCCGCCGGATCGCGCGCCGGCCGGCCTTCCCTCGGGGAAGGTCCTCTTCAGTAAGGGCGGCGTCGACCTCTGGACCGCCGCTCCCGACGGCACTGGACGGGTCGCGATGACGAGCGACGGCGCGGCAAGTGGCGGTTACCTCGGCGCACGCTGGTCGCCCGACGGCATGGTCGTCGCGGCGGAGCGCGCGGTACCCGGGGACGGCGGGAGCTCGCTGTTCCTGGTCCGACCAGGAAGCGCGCCGGTCCGCCTCTCGAGACCCGATACCTTCCTCGACGGGTATGCGTGGTCGCCGGATGGTCGCTACCTCACGTACGGCGAAGTGATCTCGGGCGGCACGGCCGCGGCGGGGGGGTCGCTCGCGGGTGCCGTGGGCGACGTACACCTCTATGACGTGACGACGGCGACCGACATGGTCGTCGGGCCGGGGACGCATCCGGCCTTCACGCCTGACGGCACGCGCCTCGGGTACGCGCACGTCTCCGGCGCCATCGCGCTCGCCGACCTGCGCGTGCTCGCATCGGGGACATCGAAGGAGTTCCCGACGCAGATGCTCGTGACGCTCGCCGATCTGACGCGCTACTCGAGTGCGATCGCGCCGAAGGGCATGGGGCTCATAGGCGGCCCGCAGTTCTCGGCGGACGGAAAGCTCATGGCCTACGCCGCGATCGAGAAGGGTCCGATCCTCGATGCCGAGCAGATCGTCTACACCCAGGAGCCGGTGGCGGGGGCGCCGCCGAAGCTCTGGGTGATCGGAAAGACCGGTGCGATCCACCACGTCGCCGACCTGCGCTGGTCGCCGACCGCGCCGGTGCTCGCGTACTCGATCATCAACGCGCAGCCACACCACCACTGGCTCGCCGTCATCGATCCCGGCGGCGGCCAGCGCCGCGAGCTCTACGACTCGGCGAAGCACTTCCTCGACTTCAGCTGGTCACCGGACGGCTCGGTCCTGCTCGTTCAAGTCGATGACGGCGATGAGTGGCTGTACTTCCGACCCGATCGCTCGGGTCCGATCGGCCGCGTCGCGCCCGGTGGTTGGCGACCCGAGTGGTGCCGCTGTGCCCCGCGCACCTAAGGCGCCGAAGGCTCGGACCGCGCCACGGGGGCGCGAGGATCCCGCGGCGCGACGCCGCCGAGCGCGTGCGATCCTGACGCGCCTGGCGAAAGCCAATCCGGACTGGGGACCCACACTCGCGTTCACGACCCCATTCGAGCTCCTGATCGCGACGATCCTCGCGGCGCAGGCGCAGGACGAGCACATCAACCAGGTCACGCGCGCGCTCTTCGCGAAGTACCGGGGCCCCGCCGACTACCTGAAGGTCCCGGTCGAAGAGCTCGAGCGCGACATCCACGCCACCGGCTTCTTCCGGATGAAGACGAAGGCGATCCGCGGCGCCTCCGAGCAACTCCTCAGCGAGTTCGGTGGCGAGGTCCCGGGCGACATGGATTCGCTCGTGGCGCTCCGCGGCGTCGGTCGCAAGACCGCATCGATCGTGCTCGGGAACGCTTTCGGGGTGCCGGCGGTCGCTGTCGACCGCCACGTCGAGCGCGTCGCCACCCGGCTCGGCTTCACCCGGAAGGGAACCGACGGCATCGAGCAGGAGCTGCGCTCGCTCTATCCGAAGAAGGACTGGGTGAAGGCGACGTGGAACTTCGTGCTGCACGGGCGCCGCATCTGCACCCCGACACCGAAGTGTCCGATCTGTCCGGTCATCGAGCTTTGCCCCTATCCGAAGAAGACGCGCCAGGCGGGGGCTCCGCCCCCGCCAACCCCCGGGCGCTCCACCCGCCGAGCGCCGCTGCGGCGATCGCCAGCGCGTCGGACGCGATGAGCGCGACCGTGTCGGAGAGCGGATCGGCCAAGCCGCCGCCGCTCGGCACGATGCCCAGCGCCTCGCAGATCACGAAGCCCGCCCCTACCAGCGCGCCGTGGTACGCGCGGGCTCCGATGGCCATCTTTCCGGCCAAAAGGCCCGAAATGAAGAGACCGAAAAAGGACGCGACCGCTGCCGGGATCGGGGGCAGAGCAGCAGCAGCCAGGAGGCTGACCGCGACGGCGAGCGCGACGCCCGCGAGGATCGCGGGCCAACGAAGCTGAGGCATCGCGCGCTTCGAGTCGATGACGCGACTCTACGACGTGACTGCTCATAAAAAAAACCGATCCGCGAGGCCTACGCGGATCGGTGGGTTCGCGAAAGGTGCCAGATCGGAATTAACAAGTGCGACGATCGCTCGTCGCGCTCAACACTTACTTCTTCTTCTTCTTTGAGGACTTCTTTGCAGCCTTCTTCTTCGCTGGCATCAGTGAATCACCTCCTCTTGGCCACGCATTGTCCGTATATAGACACAACCACGTCGCAAATGTCAACACATGAGCGGTCTCAGGTCGTGGCGTCGTCTCGCTAGGTCGTCGGCGGACTCGCGCCTCTGAGCTTCTGTATGACGCGCTCGCGGAGCTGCGTCGGGGCGACATCGGAGGTGCAGCAGTCGCGAAGACGGTCGAGGAAGCGCGCCTCGAGGCCCAGCTGATCGCCGCAGTCGTCACATCCGGAGACGTGAGCGCGCACCTGAGCGAGCTCCTTCTCATCGAGCTCGAGGTCGAGGAACGCGTAGAGCCGCTCCACGCAGTCGTTGCAGTCCATCGCCTAACCCTTCTGCGGCGTCCGCACCGCAGCGATGCCGCGCTCGCGAGCGAGGTCGTAGAGGCGCTTCTGGAGGAACTTCCGGCCCCGGTGCAGTCGCGACATGACCGTACCGATCGGGATGCTGAGCATCTCCGCGATCTCCTTATAGGAGAAGCCCTCGACGTCGAGAAGAACGGTGGTCCGGAACTTCTCCGGCAGCGCTTCCAGCGCGTCGGTCACTTCGGTATCGACAACGCTGTTGAGGAGCTCGGCCTCGGGATCGGGCGAGGAAGACGCGGCACGGTCGTCGGCCATGCGGCGATAGAGCGAGAATTCGTCGACGCCCTCGAGGTCGGTGACCTCCGGCTGTGCCGCCTTACGTCTGTAGGTATTGATGAACGTGTTGGTGAGGATGCGGAAGAGCCAGGCCTTCATGTTCGTGCCGAGCGTGAACTGGTCGCGGAACCGGAACGCCCGGATAAATGTCTCCTGCACGAGGTCCTCCGCATCGGCCTCCGACCGCGTCATACGTAGCGCGGTGCGGTAGAGCGCGTCCAGGTGGCGGAGCGCCTCCGCTTCGAACTCGTCCTTGGCCACCTGCCCACTCTATCGAACGCCGCCATGGTCCCCGCCCATTCCCGCGGACCGGAAAGCACCGACGGGCCTAGAGTTCGCCCATTCGCTGCGCGTCCCGGAGGAGAGATGGGGAAGACCTCGGTCGTCATCAACCAGCCCATGCGGACGGTGTTCGCGCGCCTTACCGATCTCGAGCATGCTCGCGAGTGGACGCGCCGCAGATGGGCACGTTCCACGTCGACGGCCCGCTGCGCGAAGGGATGGCGTGTCCTCGAGCGCGGATAGCGCCGCCGTGGATGACGTAGACGGCCTCCTGCGCGTGGTCAAGTTGCGCCACGGGACCGACTTCACTGTCCGCCGACAGTTTCCCGGATCGGTGAACTCTGGCGCGCTTCTCGTCGAGGGAGCCGACGGCGAGCGGATCCTCAAGTGGGTCCGCACCGCCGAGTCGCTGGACGCGCAGCGGAGGGCGCAGCGCGTCACTCGAGCCCTCGCGGCGAAGGGCTACCCGGTCCCGCGGTACGAGCACGTCGAGCCGTTCGGCGACGGCGGCTACGTCGTCATGACGCATCTCCCGGGCGAGCACGCCGACTTTCGCGAGCACGGCCTCGCACAGACCGCGCGCGTGCTCCAGCTGAACCTCCTCCAGTACCGCGCTGCCGTGCTTCCTGCGGCCTGGCCGGCGGAGATCGCGAGCGCGATCGCCGAGGGCGGCGACGGTTACTGCCATCCCGAAGCGATGCGCCGCCATTCGTCGCAGGCCGCCGAGCTTCTGGGGACGCTCCAGCGACTCGGCGCCGAGCACGCCGGTGTATCGCCCATCACCGACGGCGTCGTGCACAAAGACCTGAACCCGGGGAACGTGCTCGCGGTCGGCGCGCACATCACGGGCGTCGTCGACTGGGAGAACACGACCTCCGGCGATCCGGCGTACGACGTCGCGTATCTCTGGTTCTGCATCTACGACCACGAGGAGTGCCGCGGCCCGCTCTGGCGCCATCTGCTCGGCGTGGCCGAGCCGGCGACGATCGCGCTCTACCTGGCGCACATCGCGATCGGCTTTGTGAGTGGCGCGATCGTGGACCTCCCTGAGCAGGTGGATCGTCGCCTCGATGCCGCGTGGCACGCGCTCCGCGACGTTGCGGCGATCGGGATCCCACTCGATAGGCCCGGCGCTGGTGCGGCGGTGCGAGACTGGCAGTAGTGCGCATCCTGGCACTGAGCGACGTGGTCGACGAGCGCGCCTACGCGTCGGGGAGCTCGCGCGTCGGGCGCGTCGACCTGATCCTGGGATGCGGCGATCTGCCCTACGACTACCTCGACTACGTCGCGACCGAGCTTGGTGTGCCGCTGTTCGCCGTCCACGGGAACCACGACATACCGCCGGAGCTCCTCGACGATCCGGCCATCGCCGTCTGGTGGAAGGGCATCAACATCCACGGGCGTGTCGTCGCGGTGGACGATCTGCTCGTTGCCGGGCTCGGGGGCTCGCGCCGCTACAACAAGGGGCCCTATCAGCTGAGCGAGGCCGAGATGCTCTTCGCGATCGCGCGCATGATCCCCGCCCTCATCGTGAACCGGATCGCTCGTGGCCGGTACCTCGACGTGCTCATCACGCACGCGCCGCCCCGCGGAATTCACGATCTGCCCGACCATGCGCACTGGGGCTTCACCGCACTGCGCCACTTCCTCCGCGCATTTCGTCCCCGCTATCACCTTCACGGGCACTCCCACGTCTACGACCGGAGAACGGTCATGCGCACGCGTTTTCACGACACCGTCGTCGTGAACGCCTACGGTGCGCGTGAGATCGAGCTCGATGGCGATCGCTAGTGCCGCCCGCGCTGACTTCCTGCGCGCGCGCCGCAGGGCCTTCTGGCGCCGTATCGCGAAGTGGTTCACGCGCGCCGACGACGCGCTTCTCTCGTTCGATGAGGTGCGGAGACAGCTACGCGTACGCGGCCAGCGGGACGTCGGCTTCCATGAGGTCCGCGTCGATCAGATCGTGGGGAGCGTCAGTCGCTATCGGGACTTCGACCGCGCATTCCTGCCGCGCAACGTTTGGAGCCGTGGTCGCTGGGAGAGCGTCGATCGCGCCCTTCGCGCCGGGGTCGTGCTGCCACCGGTCGAGCTCTACAAGATCGGCGAGACCTACTTCGTAAAGGACGGCAACCATCGCGTCTCTGTCGCGCGCGAGACCGGACAGCTATTCCTCGACGCGAAGGTCATCGAGCTCGATTCGCCCGCTCCGATCTCATCGGTCGAGGACATCCTCGACTGGATCCGGGACGAAGACGCGGTCGCCTTTCACGAGACGACACGCATCAGTGCACTGCGACCTGGCGCGCGCATCGAGCTCACGCTCCCGGGTCAATACGAGAAGCTCCTGGAGCATATCCAGACCCACCGCTGGTACCTCGGTCTCGAGCGGAAGAGCGAGATCGCCTATCCGGACGCCGTCGCCAGCTGGTACGACCGCGTCTATCTCCCGACCGTCGAGGCGATCCGCAGCGCCGACGCGCTGCGAGATTTCCCCCACCACACCGAGGCCGATCTCTACCTATGGATAACGGAACACCACTGGTACCTGCATGAGGCCGGCCTCGCGAAGGGCCACGGCTTGTCTGGCGTCGTGAACGAATACGTCGAGGATCACAGCGAGCTCCCGCTGAAGCGGATCAGCCGGACGATCCGACGAAAGGCACGGCCCTGATGCGAGCCGACCGCGAGGTCACTTGATCGAGCCGGCGAGCAGACCCTGGACGAAGTAACGCTGCAGGCTGAAGAAGACGATCAGGGGAACGATCATCAGCAGGAAGGCCCCCGCCGCAAGGAGGTGCCACTCGGTGCCGTACTGGCTGAGCAGGTTCTGGATCGCGCGGGTCATCGGATACTTGCTCGCGTCCTGCACGAAGATGAGCGCCATGAGCAGATCGTTCCAGACCCACAGGAACTGGAAGATGCCGTACGCGGCGATGGCGGGGACCGAGACGGGCACGACGATCTTTCGGAAGATCCAGGGATCGGACGCCCCGTCGATCCGCGCCGCTTCGATCATGTCCGGTGGCAACGTGATGAAGAAATTGCGGAGGAGGAAGATCCCGAAGGGCAGCGCGAAGGCCGTGTGCGCGAGCCACACCGCGCCGTAGCCACGCGTCAGCTCCAGGCCCGGGACCAGATCCCGCATTCCCGTGAGCACCGGAATGAAAGCCACCTGCACCGGAACCATGAGCAGGCCCACCACGATGAGGAAGAGAGTGTCGCGGAACGGGAAGCGCATCCACGAGAAGGCGTAGGCGGCGAGCGCGCAGATCCCCAGCGGGAGCAGCGTCGAGGGGACCGTGATGAAGACCGTGTTCGCGAACGCCTGGAACATCCCCTGCGCTTCGAGCACCTGTCGGTAGTTATCGATGGTCAGGTGCAGGTTGAAAATGTCCCACCAACCTGTGGCCTGGATGTCCGAGCGCGGCCGGAAGGAGGTGACGAGGAGCCCGAGCGTGGGGACCAGCCAGATGAGCGCGATCAGCGAGAGGCTGACATGGATGACCGTGCGGTTGAGTGCTCCGACGATCCGCCCGGCTGGAGTGATCCTCCCCTGGACCACGCCCCCGGCAAGCACGCTCATGTGACGGACGAGGTGCGGAAGCGCCGCACGTTGAAGATGAGGATCGGGATGAGGAGGACGAGCATCACGACCGCGACCGCTGACCCGTAGCCGTACTGCCCCGCCTCGAAGGCCTGCTGGAACATCGTGAAGGCGATCACCTGACTCGACTTGCCCGGCCCGCCGTGAGTCATCACGTAGATGAGATCGAAGAGCTTGATCACGTTGACGACGAGCGTGACTGCCAGAACCGACATCGGCAGGCTGACCATCGGCAGGATCATCCGGAAGAAGATCTGTCGCTCGTTCGCCCCTTCCACGCGGGCCGACTCGATCACCTCCGCTGGGATGCTCTTCACCGCAGCCGACAGGATGATCGTCGCGAACCCGACCGAACCCCAGATCCCGACCGCGATGAGCGCGAAATTGACGATCCCCTGATCGCCCAACCAGGAGACGGGGGCCACGCCTACTGCGCCGAGGATGGCGTTGATGAGGCCGATGTTCGCGTCCGGTGAGTAGACGAACTTCCAGATCACGGCGAGGGCCGTCGCCGCGATCGACATCGGAATGAACACGATCGCTTTGACGACCGATTCATACCGCACCCGTGCCGCGACCACCGCGATGATGAGGCCGAGGAAGATGACGATGCTCACGTAGAAGACGATCCAGAGAACGTTGTTCCAGAGCGCCCCAGACGGCGGGAACGTCGAGAGATTTATGAAGTCCGGATCGGAGAAGAGACGCGCGTAGTTATCGAGGCCGACCCACTGCTCGAAGATGCCGTTACGGCCGCGATTGAAGCTGAGCAGAACGGTATAGATGGCCGGGTAGACCAGGAAGACGAAGAGCAGAAGACCCGCGGGGCCGAGGAAGAGGATCGTCGTGCCCCATCTCGGGCTTTCAGGGCCACGCGCGCGACGCGCAGCCGTTCGACCGCCCGACAGCGAGCGGTAATCGCGAGTCAGCTCTAAACCTTGTGGCGCGACGCCCATCTGTCTCCGTTCGCTTCTGGAGCGGGCGGGCGGTCCTGCGCGTCCGCCCGCTCCGTGGATTCAGCTCGAGGCGCTGCTTACTTTTCCGCTTTCCACTTGGCGGCCATCGCTGTTTCGAACGCCGCCCAGTCCACGGTCTTGCCCTGGATGGCGTTCTGGAGCGCCGCGCCCAGGTTGTCTCCGCCACCGGAGGGCAACAGGTCGGAGCCGTCGAAACGGACCGCGCTCGCGCTCGCGACCTGCGCGGCCTCTCGCTTGGCGAGGTCGTTCGGATACGCGCTCGCTGGGACGGCCTTGACGGGCGAGATGACCGCGCCCGTGCCGGCCCATACCGATCCCGAATCGGCTGAGGTCATGTAGGCGATGAACTCCTTCACGCCCGGCTTGTTGCTGAAGGCGGCGATCACGTCGCCGCCGATGGTCACGGTCTTGCCGCTGCCGACAGCCGGGAAATCGAACCAGTCGATCGACTCACCGACCTTGAGCGCGGTGTTCGTCTGACCCGTCGCGATGCCGCCGACGAAGCCACCTTCGTAGTAGATGACGGCCGTGCCGTTCGCCGCGAACGCTTGGCCGATGCCGTCGGTGAAGCTGCGTCCGAGAGCGGCCGTGATGCCGCCTGCGACGTACTCGTCCTTGATCGCCGACTTCATCGTGTCCACCGCGGTAGCGACGGACGCGTCGGTCCAAGGCAGCGTGCCGCTGAAGAGCTTGTCGTACTTCTCCGGGCCGGCCTGCTTCGCGTAGATGTTCTCGAACCAGTCCGTGAGCGTCCATGAGTCAGCGGCCCCGAGGCCCATGGGCGTCGTGCCCTTGGCCTTGATATCGGCCAGCAGTTTCGTGAAGCCGGCGAAGTCGCTGGGGGTCGAGACACCAAGGGTCTTGAACTTGTCAGGTCGGAACCACATGGTGCTCTTGCTGTTGAACTTCACCATGATCGCGTACTGCGTCCCATCGACCTGACCGATCTCGAGGATCCCTGGTGGGTAGTTGGCTTTCAGCGCATTCACGTCGATGCCGAGGTCGGCGACCTTCTTGAGGGATCCCTGCCGCGCGAACTGGCGCAGGAACCCGATGCCCGGAATGATCGCGACGTCCGGCGGATTGCCCCCTGAGATGCGCGTCTGCAGGATCGTCGAGTAGTTATCGCGGATGGATTCGTAGTTGGCGATGACCCCCGACTTCGCCTTGAACGCATCGAGCACCTTTTGGAACGATGCCTGCTCGCTGCCGCCCCAGAGCGACATGACGGTGATCGTGCTACCGGCTGCCGCTGTCCCGACCGGCGTCGGCGTCCCGGTCCCTCCACAAGCGGTGATCACGATCGAGGCAATGAACGCAATCGCGGCTAATGGCCGCGTGGATCTCATCAAGGCACACCTCCCATGCGGATTCGTACAGTACCGCTCCCGCGCGCGAGCGTGTGCGGAGCGCGCGCGGCGTGAGAACCCGGGCGCGAAGCTCCGCGAGCCGGGACCAGGCGCTCGCTGGCTCGGAGCGGCGCCTTCGGAGGCCGAGGACGCCGCCTGCCGATACTCGTGATCGTGCGGCGACGGCTTCGGGCGATCGCGCTGCGTCTGCGGAAGGTCTACGGGCCGCCGCCGGCCCCGCGTCGCCTCCCGCCGCTCGACGAGCTCATCCTCACGGTGCTGTCGCAACACACCAGCGACACGAATCGCGACCGGGCATACGCCGACCTCCGCTCGCGCTTTCCGACGTGGGACGACGTGGCCGACGCGCCACTGCCGGCGATCGCGCGCGCGATCTACCGCGGCGGGCTCGGACCGACGAAGGCCGTGCGCATCCGCGCGATCCTTCGCGCGCTGCGCGAGCGCGGCATCGCGCTCGACGAATACGCGCTCTCGCGCATGCGCTCCAAGGCGCTGTGGGATCTGCTCGTGTCGCTCCCCGGCGTCGGCCCCAAGACCGCCGCATGCGTCCTGCTCTTCTCGCTTGGCCGTCCGTACTTTCCGGTCGACACGCACGTGCACCGCGTGGCGCGCCGGCTCGGCCTGGTCGACGAGCGCGCCGACGCCGTTGTCGCGCAGGAGATGCTGCAGGCGACCGTGCCGCCGACCGAGATGTACGCGTTACACATGCATCTCATCCGCCACGGACGGGAGGTCTGCATCGCGCGCCGGCCGCTCTGCTCGCAGTGCGTGCTGTCGTCCCTCTGCCCGCGCGTCGGCGTCGTCGACGCTCGCTGAGCCTGCCGCGTCGCGCGAATATGAGTTAGCGCGCGCCAAGTCGGATGCGGGCTGACCGGCTGACGACGATCCTGATACGGATGCGCGGCCTGCCCTTCGCTGTCGTCGTCGTCCTCCTCGCCACGGCGTGCGATAGCGCAGCAGTGCCGGCGCCAGCATCGACGACGCCGTCCGCGAGCGCCGTCCCCTCGCTCGCTGCGACGACTCCGGCTCCTACATCCACCCCGTCCCCCGGCGCCGCGCCCGTCAGCTCGGGCGCGGTGGCGGAAGCAGGCGTCCTCTATGTGTGGGGCGCGGACGACGGGATCTACCGCTACGACGGCGCGACCGGCGCGCTCAGTCGCGTCTGGCGCGCGTCGACGTTGGTGCGCGAGACCGCCAACGGCCCCTACGTCCTCGGTCGACACGGCGGCCTCGACCTCCTGCGCTGGGACGGGAAGACCGAAGCGAAATGCCCGAGCGGCAGCTTCGCCGATGTCAGCGTCCACGGAACGTGCGCCTTCAGCGGCGTGGGGGGCGATACCGCCGTGTACGTCGACCGCGGCATCAGCGGCGCGCAGATGCTGCTTCCCGCGGACTGGGGCGCGGGGAGCTTCGCGTGGAGCCCCGATGGCGCCGAGCTCGCGATCGTCCGGAGTGAACCGCGCACTGACGTGGTGCCGGCACTCGAACCCTCGACGCGCAACACGCTCTGGTATCTCGACCGGCGCGGCGCCTTGACGAAGATCTTCGATTCAAGCAACGCGCTGTCGTTCCTGTACGGACTGAAGTGGTCGCTCGACGGACGCGTCGCGTTCTGGGAGATCGCAACGACGAGCAACTCGCTGGCGGCGGACGGCGCCGCAACGAGCCTCCACGTCGTCGACGTGCACACGCGTGCGAAGTGGGATCTCGGTACAACACTGGGCTCGCGTGCCTGGGGACAGTGGAGCCCTGACGGCCGGCTTGCATTCGTCAGCGGCGGCGGTCGCGAGACCTGGGGCAACAAACAGCTCGTCGTCCTCGAGCGCGATGGAACGCGGCGTGTCGTCGCCGGCGACCTCGGGCGCATCGGCGGCAGCGCGAGGGCGGCGATCGCGCCGTCGTGGCAGCCGATCTTCGGTACGCCCGCGCGGCTCGCGTGGATCGAGGGCCCCGCCGGCGGTATCGGGGCGAGTCCCGATTATTTCCGCGCCGTTGGACCGATCGCGCAGCGCGTCGCGGTGCTCGAAACGCCTGGTGGGCGCGCCGAGATGAGCTGCCCGGGTCTGGTGACCGAAGGCGTCCGCTGGTCCGCGGATGCGAGCGCAGCGCTCCTCCTCTGCCGCGCACCGGGTGTCGAGCAGCGCGCACTTCAGGTGTGGTACGCGCCGCTCGCCGGCACGCCGCGAGCGCTGGTAACGGGACTCGGCGATCTCGGATTCGGCTACTACGGCCTGCAGCCGAGCCTGTTCGACATCGTCGCGTGGTCGCTCGCCGACCGTTAGAGGTGCATCGAGCCTAGGATTTACGCGATGAGGTCCGTCGCGCTCATCAGTCCCGGCGACATGGGGCAGGCGGTCGGCGCGCTGCTGGTCCACGGCGGCGTGCGCGTCCTGACGTGCCTCGCCGGGCGCTCCGAGCGCACGCGCGCTCTGGCCCGCGCCGCCGGATTCACCGAGGTACCGACGCTCGACACGCTCGTGCGCGAATCCGAGCTGGTGCTCTCGATCGTTCCGCCGGCGCAGGCGCTCGCGGTGGCGCGCGACGTCGCCGCGGCGCTGCGCGCGACTCGCGCGCACGTCACCTATGTCGACTGCAACGCGATCGCGCCGCGCACCGCGCGCGAGGTCGCCGCGGTCATCGCGCCGACCGGCAGCGGCTTCGTCGACGCGGGCATCGTCGGAGGTCCGCCCCGCGACGCGCCCAGCCCTCACTTCTATGCCTCGGGCCCGGGTCGCGCGCACTTCGGCGCGCTCGGCGACGCGGGACTCGACGTGCGGCTTCTCGGAGACGATGTCGGCGAAGCTTCGGCGGTGAAGATGTGCTACGCAGCGCTCACGAAGGGCACGACCGCGATCGCGACGGAGCTACTCATCGCTGCGCGCAAGCTTGGTGTGTACGACACGCTCGTCGCCGAGCTTCGCGACAGCCAGGCCACGCAGGCGAAAAGGATGGCCGACGCGGTTCCCGCGATGTCCGGCAAGGCGCACCGGTGGATCGCCGAGATGGAAGAGATCGCGCGCACCTTCGAAGATGTCGGGCTCACGCCGCTCATCTTCCAGGGGGCCGCGGAGATGTACCGCCTCACGGCAGGGTCCGAGATCGGCGGCGAGAGGCCCGAGACCGTCGACCGCTTCCGCGGCGTGGACGGCACCGTCGATGTCCTCGCGCGCGCGACCGAGAAGGTGGTGACGAAGTGAAACAGTTCTTCGCGAACCTCAAGCGACTCTTCGAGCCGCGCACCCCACCGCCCGCGCAGACGAACGCGCAGCCGAGTGCGGACCGGCCACCTCCTGCCGAAGGGGTGGAACGCGAGTCCCCGCCGGCGCCCGCCCTCGACGCCATCCCCGCCGTCGACGACGCATCAGACATATCAGAAGTACGAGCGCTCCTCGAGGCCGTCGCCGAAGTGCCGGTCGCGGCCGTCGAGCCCGAACCGGAAGCGCCAGCCACAGCCCCCGAGCCCGAACAGCTCTTCCCCGAGGCATCGACCGAGGAGATCGTCGATGCCCCCAGCGAGCTCGTCGATTCCCCGCGCGCGGTCGTCGATTCCCCGAGCGAGGTCGTCGCTGTCCCCAGCGCCGCACCCGTCGGAGACGCACTCGTGCTCGCACTGGCCACGCCGGCCGCGACGTTCACGGTCGCAAAGGCGGCGGCGACCATCGGTCGCGGCCAGGAGAACACGATCCGCCTGGACGACCTTTCGGTGTCGCGCCGCCACGCGCGCATCGCGTACAAGCAGGGCGGCTACTGGCTCAGCGACCTCGGAAGCATGGGCGGCACGTGGGTGGACGGGACCAGGCTCAACGCTCCGCAGCGCATCGACGCCGGTCAGATCATCGACATCGGTCTCTGCCGGCTGACGGTCAGCTCGGTCGGCGGGGCCACGAAGTCTGAAACGAAGAAGAGCGCGAGGCCGCGGTCGGAGATGGCCGAGCAGGGTCGGCGCCGGCGGTAGTCAGTCCCGCTGGTGCGGTCCGGGCCCGAGACCCAGCAGTCCGTGCGTCACACCGATGCAGCGGCGGCGCACGACCGTGAGACCCGCCTCCTCCGCCAGGCCGGCCGCCTCGTCCGTGTCCGTTCCCAGTTGGAACCACAGGACCTTCGCGCCGCCCGCGACTGCGTCGCGGGCGACGGCCAGGGCCTCTGTGGGTGGACGGAAGACATCGACGATGTCGATCGGAATGTCGACGTCCTTCAGGGACGGGAACGCGCGCTCGCCGAGGATCTCACCACCGCGCGGGTTGACCGGGACGATCCGGTAACCCTGTGACTGGAGATAGCGCGGGATGTCGTGGGCCGGCTTGCCGGCTTCGGCCGACGCGCCCACGACCGCGATGGTCTTCGGCTGCGCGTAGATTTGCAGCAGCTCGTCGTGCGACGGCTGCTTCACGGGAGAATGGGCCACGATCCCACGGTAATGGACGACGACCTTCGCGCGCGCGCCCTCGCTCAGCTCGATGCGCGTTACGAGCTCGCCCGCAAGGTCGCGCGCGAGCCCGAGCTCGCGGCGGTCCTCGATGAGTTCATCGACCGACTTCAGCGTGCGTTCGGATCGCTCACGCGTGTTCGCGGCAAGCGGATCCTCGACATCGCTTCTGGATCGAACTCGAGCCGGTCACCCAGGACCGGGCGGCGCACCGCGCTGTTCGAGCCGTGGTTCGCGCGGCTGCTCCTCGAGCTCGGCGCCGAACCGGTCGCGCTCGACAGCGGCGATCTCGAAGGCGAGCTGTTCGAGCACCACCGCGTCGACCTTGGCGCGCCCGGCGCGCTCGACTTTCTGTCCGCGGCCTCGTTCGACGGTGTTCAGGACAGCCGGCTCTTCGGATCACCGGAATTTCGGAAGGAGTACCCGCGCCCTCGCGATCACGAACGCGTGAGAGCCGAGATCGCGCGTCAGGAGCGGCGCGTCCTCAAGCCGGACGGGGTACTCATCCACAGCGACATTCCGCGCGCGCAGTAGCACCCATCCATTTGGCGTAGTACCGCAGTACCCCGTACGAACTCCGCCCGGTCGGGGCTAATTGCGGACAACCGAGCCCGTTATCAACTCGTGCACGGAGGTGCACATAACAGTGTTTGGCACAACGACGCGGCGAGGAATTGCCGTGAGCGCACTCATCCTTTCTCTTTCCGCAACCACGCTGGTGGGCAGCGCGGCGGCTTCGCCGTCCGCACCTGAGACCCAGGGCTGCAGCGTTCTCGCGCAGGAGCGCAACGACGGCGCTCACCGTCTGCACGAGGCGTGGCAGGGCTTCAACGAGCAGCTGCGGGATCTCGCCCGCGAAACGCGCGAGCTCGGCCGCGAGTCGCGCCGGTCCGGCTCAGCGACCACGTTGATCATCGACGCGCGTGCGGACGTCACTGATGCGCGCGCTCAGCTGAGCGCGATCTGGACCACCGCACACGCTGATCTCCAGGACAAGGTCGACCTCGGCACCGCCTGCAAAGAGCCGGTGGTGACCGAAAGCGAAGACCCACACATCACGCTCGCCGCTCTCGTCGACGACGAGGACGGCACGGTGACCCTCGCGGTCCAGTTCAACGAGAAGGTCACCTGCGGCACCGACTGCAAGTCGCTCTTCAAGTACACGGCGAATGACGACGCGGCGACGACCGAGGTCACCGCCGACACGTTCGAGCTCAGCGAAGAGGGCACGATGGCCAAGCTGACCTTCAAGCTCGACGATGACGTCGACCTCGATGGATCGGCCGACGAGCTCACGTTCACCGCAGGCTCGCTGAAGGACGCCGACGACCACGCGATGGCGAGCGAGACCGAGACGACCGTCGAGCTGTCGCTTCAGACGAACGACCTCGTCATGAAGTACCGCGACATCGTCGACCAGGCCATTCTGGACATGCAGGCGGTCATGGACCCGCTGAGCTCAGCGGTGGCGGAGATGCTCGCAGCGGCCGAGACCGCGGAGACCTCCGATGACGCGGCGGTCACCAATAGTCACGCGAAGGCGAAGGCCGACCGCGAGACCAAGGGCGGCAAGCCGGATGGTGTCGGCAAGCCGACCGACAAGGGTGGCAAGGGGCGCGCTCCGCGCGGCTAAGGCGCCACATCGATCGAACTGATCGCCAGCCCGCGGGTACGCCCCGCGGGCTGGCTCGTTGTTGAGCCCGGAACGCGTCGCGTCGAACACTCGATGTTCAGACTGCGTTCAGGCTGCGGTGGGGCACGAGGCGAATCACGCGCAAAACGTAAGCACCGGTACCGCCGTACTTCCCCAGTCGGGCCACGGCCGCAAGAAAGCCACGCGTCCGGCGTTAGATCGCTTAGTGAACACACCGGGCGAGATGCCATCGGCGGTCGAAACGGTCGCGGAACCAACCGCGGAGCTGGACTCCGCGCGCCTGAAGGAAATCACGCGGCAGCTGGCTGAAGACGTGCGTCCCCTCGTCGAGCGTCTGAGCGCCGTCCCCGACGCGGCGCGTCCGCTCATCGAGCGAGCGCGTCCCTGGGCGGACGTCTTCCTTCCGGTCGTTGATGCGGTACGCCCGCTCTCCGACGATCTGCGTCCCGTTGGGCAGGACCTGAACGCGCTCTTCACCGAGCTTGTCTTTCGCGTGAACGCCGATGCGGCGCGACTCGCACAGCGGCTCGATTGGGGTCCGGCGGTCAGTGTGGGCCGGATGGTGGGCGCGAGCGCCCGACGTCTTGCGAGCATCCGTCCGACGATCCCAGTTGTGCGACCCAGCCTTTCCGTGCCGGCGATCCGAGCACCTCATGTCGCGCCGGTCGTGCGCGTGCCGTCCGTTCGACCGCGGATCGTCGCGGGCACGGGTGCCCTCGTCCGACGTCTTCGCCCAGGCCGCTGGGCGTTCCGCACCGTCGCGATCGGCATCATCGCCTTCGTCGTCAGCAACGCTTCGCTACGGGACGCGATGGTCGAGGAATTGAACTGGACGCGTTCCGTCCTCCAAACGATCGAGATCCCGGCGATCCAGATCCCGACCGTCGAGCTACCGGCGATCCAACTCCCGACCATCGCGATCCCAACGATCCAGTTCCCGAGTCAGGGATCTGCTGCTTCGCCGAAGCTCGCGCCGGCGCAGTTCGAGCTGCCGCCGCTCGCCGCGTACCGTGCCGCCTTCGAGACGCAGGCGACGTACCCGACGGTCCCGCCGAACGCCACGGTCGAATGGGTCGTCGCGCTGCGCAACACCGGGTCGGCCGGCTGGTATCGCGGCGTCGCCGGGGCTCAGGCGTCACTTGCGCTCACCGACGGGACCGAGGCGGCGGTGCAGACGACCGCGTATGTCGCGCCAGGACAGGTCGGCTGGTTCATCGCCCGCTTCCGCGCGCCCGCTGGTCCGGGCGCCCACACCGTACCGCTCTTCCCGCGCATCGACGGCCGGGGCGAGCTCCCCAGCCTCGGGATCTACGCGCTCGTGACGGTGCGTTAGCGATCAAGGCGGATACGAGTAGCCGCTTGACTCGGCCGGTGCGCCGCTGACTCCTCGCGATGTCTGAGAGACAATGAGAGCGGACTTCCAAGCGGGAGCGTGGCGCGCCGGATGGGTCAAGCGATCTGGACTGGGAGCATCAGCTTCGGCCTCGTGACCATCCCGGTACGGCTGTATCCCGCGACGCAGCCCAAGGACGTTCGTTTCCATCTCTACGACCGGCGCACCGGAAAGCGGGTCCGCTACGAGCGCGTCACGCGAACCGAGGAGGCACCGACGTTCGCGCCCGATCCCGACTTTTCCATGTCACCGGATGAACGCGACACTGAGCCGCGCGCGGTGAGTACCCCGAGAACGGAATGGGTCCGCGAAGCGCCCGCCGCGCACGCGATCGGACCGGGTGATGTGGTGAGGGGAGTGGAGCTTCCCGAGGGCGACCTCGTGACGGTCACCGAAGAGGAATTCGTCTCGCTCGCGCCCGAGCGAAGCCGGACGATCGATCTCGAGGAATTCGTGGATCTGGCCGAGATCGATCCGGTCTTCTACGAGAAGAGCTATCACGTCGCGCCGGCTCGCAGGATGGGAGCGGAGAAGCCGTACGTCCTGCTGCACCGGGCGATGCGTGAAGCCGGCATGGTCGGGATCGGCCGCTTCGTCCTTCGGACCAAGCCGCACCTCGTCGCGATCCGCCCGCTCGAGAAGACCCTCGCGCTCGAGACGCTGTTTTTCGGCGACGAGGTGCGGAGCCCCGACGAGTTCGTGGTACGGGACTCCGACCTTTCCGTCTCAGACCGCGAGGTGAAGACCGCCCGCCAGCTCATCAGCGCGATGGCGACGGAGTGGTCGCCATCAAGTCATGCCGACGCGTACCGCGAGGAGCTCCTGTCACTACTCAGGAGCAAGTCGCCGGCGGCTCCCGCGCCGATCACGGAGTCGACTGCCGTAGCCGACATCGGAGACCTGATGGCGGCGCTCCGGAACAGTGTCGAGGCCGCGAAGCAGAAGCAGAAGTCCAAGGCGTCAACGTCCAAGCGAGCGGGGTAGACCGGCGGCAGCGATTACTGCGGCGGCAGATATCCCGGACCGACGAGCGGGCAGAGGAAGTGGTCTCCCTCGGGCGTCACCCAGCGGCCGCCGACGTAGCCCGGATCGCCGGGTCCGAACTGCGTCATCGAGCCGCCCGCCCCGCAGATCGCCGACGGCGTGATGAGCTGGAACGGCCCGTCCGCCGGAAGCGTCTCGGCCGCGACGAACGTCGCATAGCAGAGCCCTTGGCTCGCGACGTACACCGCGCCTCGAGCCGGCTGCGCGGAAGCGCCGGCGGAGACCGCCAGCATGATCGCGAGGACCATCGTCGGGACAAAGATGGCTTTCATGGTTACCTCCAAATCGGTCGTCGGCGGTGACCCTATGAGGGGGCCATGACACTGCGATGACGCCGAGCGCCTGCTCGCTAGTGCGGCGTGGGGCGAAGCCCACACGCCAAGCAGACGAGGGCGGCGAAGGCCGCCCGACTATGCGACTGGCTGCCTCGCGCCCGCGGCCGGCAGGCTGAACCAGAAGCGCGTGCGCTCAGGGGAGGACTCGGCACCGACCCGGCCTCCGCCGAGCTCGACGAGCGCTTTCACGATCGCGAGGCCGATGCCGGCGCCGCCACTGCTGCTCTCGCGTGATTTGTCGACGCGATAGAAGCGCTCGAAGACATGCGGCAGGTCTTCCGGCGGTATCCCGTCGCCGGTGTTCGCGACGCTTACGAGGACGTCGGCCTGGGAACGTCGAGCGCTGATCGTCACGCGCCCGCCCTCGGGCGTGTAGCGCACCGCGTTCTGCAACAGATTCGCGAGGACCTGCGCGACGTGATCCCCGTTCGCGAACGCGCGCAGGCCCAACGGGACCTCCAGGTCGAGCGCGATCCGGCGCCGCTCGAACGCGGCCTCGGAGAGGTAGACCGCTGCCTCGATCGCAGTGCGCAGATCGAGGTCGCGCAGCTCGGTGCCGGATCGATCGGCGAGGTCGCCCTCGGCGAGCACGTCGAGCGAGCGAGATAGACGCACGAGACGATCGACCTCTTCGTGCAGTGACACGAACGTTTCGCGATCGGCGGCGACGACGCCGTCACGCAGCGCCTCGAGGTAGCCCTGGAGGTTCGTGAGCGGCGTGCGCAGCTCGTGCGCCGCGTTGGAGACGAACTCACGCCGCATCCGTTCCTGCTGCGCGATCTGCTGGGCCATCTGGTTGAAGGAATCGGCCAGCGACGCGACCTCCTCGGGGCCGGCCCTGCGGACGCGCACCGTGTAGTCGCCGCCCGCGATCCGCCGCGCCGCGCGGCTCATCTCGCGCAGTGGCATCGCGAGGCGACCGGCGAGCGCGACCGCGAGCACCACGCTCGCGATCGCCGCGACGAACAGCGCCGCAATGAAGAACTGCGCGACGCTGCTCGTGAACATGGCCTGCGCGACGTCGATCGTCTCGCCGTGCTCCATCATCAGCTCGTCGAACGCGCGCCGCGAGAAGACGAAGATGCCCACGCCGAGCACCGCCGCCACGGTGACCGCGACGAGCAGCGCGGCGAAGGCGATGCGGCCGGCGATGCCTCTCACGGATCGATCATCGCGCGATAGCCCGCGCCGCGGACCGTCGCGACGTAGCGCGGCTCGTCCGCGTCGTCGCCGAGCTTCTCGCGGAGGCGCCGGATGTAGACGTCGACGGTGCGATCCATGACGTCGGCCTCACCCCGTCCATAGAGCGCGTCGAGGAGCCCATCGCGCGACACGACGTGCCCGCCGGCGTCAACGAGCGCGACGAGCATCCAGAATTCCGCATGTGTGAGCTCGATGCGGTCATCGCGCCGACGGACCTCATGGCGGCCACGGTCGATGACGAGGTCGGCGAGCACTCGTCGCTCGATGGACGCCGCGCTCGGCGACGCACGACGGAGGATCGCCTGCACGCGCACGACCAGCTCCGCGGGCGAGAACGGCTTGGGCAGGTAGTCATCGGCGCCCGTCGCGATCCCGGCGATGCGATCCGCGGTGCCGCCGCGCGCCGACAGCATCAGGATCGGCACGGCTGCGCTCTCGCGAACCGCGCGCATGACCGCGAAGCCATCCAGACCTGGCAGCATGAGATCGAGGACGACGAGCTGCGGATGCTGCTCGCGCGCCGCGGCGATCCCCGCGAGCCCATCGGTCGCCGTGACAACGCTGAAACCCTCGCGCTCGAGATAGGTCCGCACGAGATGCACGATCTTCTGGTCGTCGTCGACGATCAGGATGGGTCGACCGCCGCGGGTCTGGCTCGTCGCGCCCGTTGCCATAGAGCTCAGCATGCCACCGGTCGTGATGCTGGCGCCGCTGCGTGACAGCCGTATGACAGCGCCGTCATCGGCGCGTCATCGACGTACGCGAGTCTCATCCTGCCCGCGGAACGCAGGGCATCAGAGGAGGGACGTAGCTCTATGTCACGCCCACGATCACGCATCCTGGCATTCGCGTCGGTCGCCGCTTTCGTCATCATGCTGCTGGGTGCGGCGCCCAGCGCGGCCGGCGAAAGCGCGGGCAACGTCTACACGCTCACGAACGCGGCTTCCGCCAATGCCGTGCTCGTGTTCACTCGCGCTTCCACGGGAGAGCTCGCGCCGGCGGGATCCTTCGCGACCGGAGGTCGCGGCACCGGAACAGGTCTTGGCTCGCAGGGCGCGGTGACGGTCAGCCGTGACGGCCGCTGGCTCTTTGCCGTGAACGCGGGCAGTAACGACATCTCGGTCCTCCGCGTCTCGGGTCACGAGCTCAGGCTCACGGACCGCATCTGGTCGGGTGGGACGCAGCCGATCAGCGTCACGACCTACGGAGGCTCGGTGTACGCCGTGAACGCAGGCGGGACGCCGAACATCGCCGGATTCACCGTCTCGCCGGACGGGACGTTCACGCCGATCGCCGGCAGCATCCACGCGCTGCTCGGCTCGGGTCCCGCGCAGATCCAGTTCTCGCGTTCGGGTGATGTCCTCGTCGTCAGCGACAAGGCCTCGAGCACGCTCGAGACATTCACCGTCAGCGCCGGAGTCGCCTCCGCACCCACGAGCCACGCGTCGTCGGGCGCGACGCCTTTCGGGTTCGACTTCGGTCTCCGCGACCAGGTGTTCGTATCCGAAGCCGCCGGCGCACCGGGCGGCCTGAGCGCCGCATCTTCGTACCGGCTTGACGCTGACGGAAACCTCATGACCGTGACCGCATCCGCTTCGACGACGCAGCGCGCGGCCTGCTGGCTCGTGGTCACGGAGAACGGCCGCTACGCGTTCACGGCGAACGCTGCCAGCGACTCCATCTCGTCCTTCGCGATCGATGAGGGTGGGGCGCTCACGTTGGTCGAGGCCGCGGCGGCGCACACCACCGCAGCGCATACGACCGATCTCGCGCTCAGCCGCAATAGCGCCTATCTCTACGCCTCGGACGGTGGTACGCAGTCCATCAGCGCATACCGTGTGGGTGTCGACGGCAGCCTCACACGCGTCGGCGGCACGAGCGTGCCCGCCGGCATCGCGGGACTCGCCGCTCGCTAGGACGAGCATCCGCGAGGATCGGCGGCATGAAGCCGCCGGTCCCGCGGCGCGTTCCGGCACGCGCCGTTTGCGCAGAGCGCCACAATGCCCAGTGATCTGATGCGAACTCTCGTCGCGGCGCTGACCCTAGTGATGGTCGCGACCGCGTGCACAGCCTCGGCGCCGACGACCGCGACCGCCAGAGTGTCAGCCTCATCGGCGAGCGTGGATCCGCTCACGGCCTTCAGAGCACGCGGCTCGCTCATCGTGGCCATCCGCGTGACCGCGCCGCCCGGTGGTGTGCAGCAGCAGGACGTCGCCCACGCCCAGAAGCGCGCGCTGGAAGCGGCGCTCGCATCGGCATTGACGAAGCGGATCGTTGGCCCCACCGCGCTTGCCGACTTCAAGGAGCTCGGCCGCGACCGCGCCGGACTGGTGGAGCGCGGTGAGGCGGACCTCGCGATGACCTTCGCCGACTCAACGAGCAACGTGGCCTTCTCGCTGCCGTACGCCGCCGGCGGGATCGTCCTCGCCGTCAAAGCGAGCTCGACGGCCAGTGATGCGCGCGCGCTCGCGGGTCAGACCATCGCGGCGACCACGATGGGCGAGATCAACGCGAGTGAGATCGCACAGGTCTTCCTGAGGGACAAGGGCATCACCGCGACGGTGTCACCGATGCCCGGGCTTACGGCCGCCTTCGCCGCTCTCGACACGGGTCAGGTCGCGGCGGTGATCGGCGATCGCACGGGCATCGCGGTGCTCCAGCGCGGTCGTGCGGAACCGGTCCGAGTGATCGCCGAGGTCGCGAGCCGGCCGTTCGTGATCGCGATGCGCAAGGACGCGACGGTGTTACTGGCCGCGGTGAATTCCGCGCTGGCCGAGCTCGCGGCGTCTGGCGAGATCCGCAGACTCGCCGACGCGGCGGGCTTCCCGTACGAGGCGCCCTAGCCTAGGCGCTGGGTTCGAGCGCCGCGGATCGCGCACGTCAA
>DASYUC010000122.1:0-21380 GCA_036001645.1 Candidatus Limnocylindria bacterium | reverse complement strand
CGCGATCTTCCTGCCCGCATTCCTCGTCGTCTTCGCCGCGCTGCCGTCGTGGGGCGCGCTGCGCGCGCGGCCCTGGGCGCAGTCGGCGCTGGCCGGCGTGAACGCGGGCGTCGTGGGACTGCTGCTCGCGGCGCTCATCGGGCTCGGGATGACCGCCATAGCATCGCTGCGATGACCTTTCCCGCAGAGCTCTTCCCCGACACGACGCGCCTCACGCCGGGGAACACGGTCGCGATCGGCGGCTGCGATCTCGTCGCCCTCGCCGCGGAGTACGGGACTCCGCTGTACGTGTACGACGAGGCGACGATCCGCACGCGCGCGCGCTCGTTCCGCGAAGCGGTCGCCGTCTACGGCGGTCACGCGATGGTCTGCTACGCGGCGAAGGCGTACTGCGCGCCCTGGCTGCTGCGCGTGCTCGCTGAGGAAGGGCTCGGCCTCGACGTCGTGTCCGGCGGCGAGCTGCACGCCGCGATGCGCGCCGATTTCCCGCGCGACCGCATCTTCTTTCACGGCAACAACAAGAGCGAGGACGAGCTGCTGCTCGCGGGCGCGGAAGGCATCGGCCGCGTCGTCGTCGACAACCTCGACGAGATCACCCTCCTCGCGCGCGTCGCCGCCAAACGCGCCGAGCGCACTCCGGTCCTCCTGCGCGTCGGACCCGGCGTCGATGCCCACACGCACGCGCACCTGCTCACCGGAGCGGAGGACACCAAGTTCGGCCTGGACATCGCGAGCGGCGCGGCGGAGGCGGGTGTGCGCGCGTTGCTCGCGCGACCGAAGCTCGAGCTGCGCGGCTTTCACGCCCACATCGGCTCGCAGATCCGCGAGATCGGTCCGTACCGCGAGTCGGTGGAGCGCCTCTTCGCGTTCGCGGCCGAAATGCGCGGCAAGACCACCTTCGTGGCGCTCGAGATCAGTCCCGGCGGCGGTTACGGCGTGCGGTACACCCTGGACGAGCCGGAGACGCGACCCGCCGACATGATCCGTGAGGTGGCGACGATCGTCACGGACGCGGCGCGGCGCCACGGCTTCGCGGATCCGTTACCCGATCTCACGCTCGAGCCCGGCCGTTCGATCATCGCCCCGGCGGGCGTTGCGCTCTACCGCGTGGGATCGGTCAAGCGCGGCGCACGCACCTACGTCGCGGTCGACGGCGGCATGGCCGACAACATCCGACCCACCGCGTACGGCGCGAACTACGCGGCGGTGCTCGCGAGCCGCGTGCGCGGCGACGCTGTGACCGACGTGGCGGTCGCCGGGAAGTACTGCGAGACAGGCGACATCCTCATTCAGAAGGTCGCGCTTCCGCTCCCGCGCGTCGGCGAGGTCATCGCGGTGCCCGTCTCGGGTGCGTACCAGCTCGCGATGGCGAGCAATTACAACCTGGCGCCGCGACCGGCGGTCGTCGTCGTCGCGGACGGCCGTGCGCGTTTGGTGCGACGGCGTGAGAGCTACGACGATCTGCTCGCTGCCGAGCTCGGCTAGGAGGGCATTCGCCGCCACTTGACAGTGGCTTACGGCGTACGGTAACTTCTTACGCTGTACGGGAGAACCGGCAACGCCGGGCCCTGCGGAGGTGACCACCATGAGAGCGATCGTCCGCGATACGTACGGAGCACCCGATGTCCTGGAGCTGCGGGACATCGAGAAGCCGGTGGCGAGCGACGATCAGGTGCTGGTGAGGGTCCGCGCGGCCTCGCTCAATGCCTTCGACTGGCACATGATGAGAGGCCTCCCGTTCATCGCACGCATGTCGGAAGGGCTGCGCAAGCCCAAGAGGATCGCTACGGGCGTCGACGTTGCCGGGCACGTCGAGGCAGTTGGCAAGAACGTCACGCAGCTTCGACCGGGGGATGAGGTATTCGGCCAGCGCGGCGGCGCCTTCGCCGAGTACGTTTGCGCTAGAGAGATCAACTTCGCACCGAAGCCGGCCAACCTCACGTTCGAGCAAGCAGCGTCCGTGCCCATGGCGGGATTCACCGCCCTCCAGGCCCTTCGCGACAAGGGGCAGCTTCGACCGGGGCAACGGGTCCTGATCAACGGTGCGGCGGGAGGCGTGGGTACGTTCGCCGTGCAGATCGCCAAAGCGCTCGGAGCGGACGTGACCGGCGTGTGCAGCACGAAGAACGTGGACATGGTCCGATCGATCGGTGCGGATCGGGTCATCGACTACACGAAAGAAGACTTCACCCGGAGTGGGCAGCGGTATGACCTGATACTCGATGTCGCGGCGAACCGTTCGCTCTCAGATTGCAGGCGCGTCCTCGCCTCCGATGGGATCCTCGTGCTGGTCGGCGCACCCCCGGACGGTCGTCGGACGGCGCCTATCGTGGCCCGTCTCCTCGCGGCGGTCGTGATGTCGCGCTTCGCGAGCCAGAAGATGCTCCCGTTCCTCGCGAAGCACAGCAAAGAGGACCTGATCGTCCTGAAGGAGCTCATCGAAGCCGGAAAGATCAGGCCGGTCATCGACCGCACCTACCCGCTGAGCGAGACCGCAGCGGCCATGCGCTATCTGGAGGAGGGACACGCCAAGGGCAAGGTCGTCATCACCGTGTGAGGCGCGGACCGCTGCGGGCGAGGTCACTCCTGGCGGAAACGAACGTCCAGCAGCCCGTCCCGGTCGGCGCGGCGGACTCCGACCTCCGGCGCGCCACGCTCACGTAGTCGCGCATAGCGCTCCGCGACACGGGCGGGATCCGTCGCTCCGAGAATGACGCGCTCGATACCGGTCGTCCCGTTCGCATGCTTCGCGGCCGCGCCACCCGGCACGCGCAGCTCGCGCGCGGTCAGGTCTTCGATGAGGAAGGGCAGCGGCTGCACCACACGCGCGACGCGCCAGGCGACGGCGACGCCGTCGGGCCGAGTGCGCCCGCCGTCCTCCGGCGGCCGGGCGACGAGATCGCCGAGCGCCGCCACATCCCCGAAGACGTCATCCGAAAGCAGCGCGAAGTCGGCCCAGCCGCCGCCGCGCTCGGCGACGGGGGCCCAGCTGTGCTTCCCACGCGCCGCGCTGAGATCGTGGAACGCGACGAGCTCGAGGTAGCTGTCGTCCTGGAATCCGACGAGCGCGTTGTGGGTGAGGCCGGTGGCGTGCTCGCCGCCCGGTATGACCGTGAACCCGCGACTCCGGTGCTCGGCAACGGCCGCGTCGAGATCGAGCACGACGAGCGCGACGTGATCCAGACCGTGGATCATGCGGACCCGGCGCCGTCGCTAGCCGACGCGCTCGATGATCGCCGCGATCCCCTGGCCGCCGCCGATGCAGAGCGACGCGAGCCCGTACGTACCGCCGCGCTCGCGCAGCTCGTAGGCGAGCGTGAGCGCGAGACGCGCGCCGGAGGCGCCGAGTGGATGTCCGAGCGCGATCGCGCCGCCGTTCACGTTGGTCTTGTTCCGGTCGAGACCGAGCTCCTTCTCGACGGCGAGGTACTGCGTCGCGAACGCCTCGTTGATCTCCACCAGGTCCATGTCGCCGACCTTCTTGCCCGCGCGAGCCAGTGCCTGACGCGATGACGGTGCCGGGCCGATGCCCATGATGTCGGGGTCGACGCCGCATACGCCGCCCGAGACGATGCGCGCGATCGGGTTGAGCCCCGCCTTCGCGGCGGCGTCCGCTGACGCGACGACCATGGCGGCCGCCCCATCGTTGATGCCCGAGGCGCTGCCCGCGGTCACCGTGCCGTCCTTCTCGAATCGGGCGACGAGCTTCGCGAGCCCCTCGCGCGTCGTGTCGGGACGGATGTGCTCGTCCTTCTCCACGATCACATTGCCCTTCTTCTGCTTCAGGGCGACCGGCACGATCTCCTTGGAGAAGCGGCAGTCCTCACGCGCCTTCGCCGCGAGACGATGGCTCCGCTCGGCGAACTCGTCGGCCGCGTCACGCGTGATGCCGTACTTGCGGCCGAGGTTCTCCGCGGTGTTCGCCATGCCGAGGCCGTTGTACGAATCGACGAGCGCGACCCAGAGGTAGTCCTCGAGCTTCTGCTCGCCGAGCGGCAGGCCCCACCGCGCGCCGCGGATCTGGTGCGGCGCCATGCTCATGTTCTCGGTGCCGCCGGCGAGGACGAACTCCGCCTGCCCGAGCTGGATCTCCTGCGCGGCGAGGAGGATCGCCTGAAGCCCCGAGCCGCAGAGACGGTTGATCGTGAGCGCCGGTGCCTCCTGCGGCACGCCCGCCCTCAGGCCGATGTGGCGCGCGAGGTACACGGCGTCGCCCGAGGTCTGCAGGACGTTGCCGAAGATGACCTGATCGATCTGCTTGGGGTCGACCTTCGAGCGCTCGAGCGCGGCCTTGGCCGCGATCACTCCGAGGTCGGTCGCGGAGGTATCGCGCAGCGCGCCGCCGAAGGTGCCGAACGGGGTACGCGCGCCGTCGATGAGAACGATGTCTTCCATGGCTTCAATTGTCCCACCCCCACGGGGCTGGCCCGGTCGCCGTCAAGCCACTTGCGCCTGGTGGTAGACCGGACGCCAGCAATTCGGCTTGAACGCTGACGTGCAGGGAGCGGAGGGCTGAACAACATGAAACAGGTCTCGAGCGTTCCGTGGGATGACACGAAGAGTGAGCAGTGGGCAGCAGGTGTGTTGCAAGCCGCGGGCGGGTTCTGGAAACGCGCGACAAGTGGGAGCGAGAAGTGGATCGAAATTGAAGTCCCGTGCCCTCGTTGTACCCACCCTGGGACTCGTGGCGTGATTTACGAAGAGGTGCCGATCGGCCTGACCGACAAGGCACCTGAATATCCCAAGACCAAGAACGTCTTTTGCAAATGCAAGGAAGACCATAAAGGGCCTCCGGGCAAGCAAGGTTGTGGGGGATGGGGCGCGGTCGCCGTAGTCGTCGCCGAGACCCCCAAAGGCAGCCAACCGTGACCGAGCGAGACGACGCTGAGTACTGGGAGGACCAACTCGACGAGCAGAGACGCACCGGCTTGAAGTCCATCCGCGAGACAGCTGGTAAGTGGCAGGGCACCATCGCTGGACTTCTTGGCGCATTCGGGCTCGCGTCCGTGGTCAAGGGCCCGTCGACGTTCAAGGATCTTGGCTTCAGCGAGTCCGACAGCGCAGCGCTCCTCGTGTGGATATCCGTTGCCGCCCTTCTCGCGTTTGGTGCGATCCTGTGCAGCGCCTTCGCCGCTCAAGGCACTCCTCAGATCCGTCGCAACTGGACAGGCGAGAACCTGAAGAACTGGACGCATGACGCCACCGAGGGAGCGGTCATCCTATTGGGCCTGGGAAGGTGGCTGACGGTGGTAGCCGCTTTGATCGTCCTCGTCGTGTCGGTGTTAGTGCCTGCGATCGCGATCGCGCAAACGAAACCCGCACCGCTCAAGGCCATCGTGGATCTTGGGAACGGGCAGTTGGCCTGCGGCGTTCTCTTCGACACCGCCGATCTAAAGATCAACGTCGGCGGACAGATCTTCGGTCTCACGTCGAACGACGACATCAAGATCGTCGACCGCTGCCCAGAGTAGCCCGCCCAACTGCTAGCGCGCCGCGTCTAGGGCCAGGCGCGAGGCGGCGACGAATGCGATCGGAAGTTCAGTCCTCCCATCGAGCGCGAGATCCGCGAGGATCTCGCCGACCGCGCTTGCGAACTTGAACCCATGACCCGAGCACGCCGAGGCGTAGGTCACGGGCCCATCGCGATCGATGATGAAGTGCCCGTCCGGACTGTTCGTGTACAAGCAGACCTGTGCGCGTCGTCGCTCGCCGTTCGCCAGAGGCATGCGCCGACGCAGCCACGCGCGGACGCGCTCCTCGTCCTTCGCGCTCGGCTCGCGGTCGACCGTGTCCGGATCGACGCGGTCGCCGAAATGGAGGCCCGCCAGCTTGAGGCCGCTCGCCGGATCGTACGGGAATCCGTAGTAGAGGCGGTCGGTGTCCTCGACGATGTAGACCGGCAGCTTCGCGAACGCCTCCTTCTCGCGACGCGGCTCGAACCAGAAGAGCACATTGCGCTCGACCCAGAGGTGTGGCGCGAGGTGCGGCAGCAGACGAGGCAGCCACGACCCCGCGGCGATCACGAGATGCCGCGCGTGATAGCTGCCTTGTGCCGAAGTCACGCGAACGCCGTCGCCATCTCGCTCCCAGCGCTCGATCGGTTCGCTGAAGCGCAGGCTCGCACCATGCCGCTCGGCCTGACGCAGATGCGTTTCGACGGAACGCTCCGGAGCGAGCCAGCCGGCCTGCGCGTCGAAGACGCCGATCCACCCCGGATCGATGTCGAAGACCGGATAGCGCCGCCGAAGGTCGGCGTTGTCGAGGACCTCGTGCGCGAGATCGTGCGTCCGCGCGCTCGCGAGCGAGCCCGACACGAGCTCGCCTTCTGGCGGACCCATGTACAGCCCGCCGGTCTGCGTCAGCAGCGTCTCGCCGCTGTCGCGTTCGAGCTCGCGCCACAGATCCCACGCGCGTTTGAGCAGCGGGACGTAGCTCGGATGCTCGTAATAGGAGAGCCGGATGATCCGCGAGAGCCCGCCGAACGACGCGAGCGTGTGCCCGCGCGCGAAGCGATCGAATCCGAGCACGTTCTGTCCTCGCTTCGCGAGGTGATACGCCGCGGCGCTGCCGTGCGCACCCAGCCCGACGACGATCGTGTCCGACATGTGCCGCATTGTCCGGCGCTCGCGGCCTTCCGCACCAGGCGGCATCGCCTCGCCGTTAATGGCGCAGGACAAGGCCAGGAGGTCGCGTTGAGCAGACGGGTCTGGGAGGTCCGGCTGGACGGCCGGATGCGGCGGTTCGAGGTCGAACACGGCTACTGGACCGCTCGGCGTGTCGTCCGCGTCGATAAACGCGAGGTCCTTCGCATCGCGCCGCCGCTGCTGACTCCGGCGATGGACCTGTCGGAGACGTCGAGCGAGCACGCGTTCGTTGTTGATGGACACGAATGCGCACTGCGCGTCCGACCGACGTTCTGGCGCTACGAGATCGAGTTGATCGTGGATGGTCGCTCGGCCACCGACGGACTGCCGGCGGGTCCGGTGCTCCCCGCGGCGCGCGGGCCGGTCGGATGGCGCTGGACGCTCGCGATCATGTTCTTGCTCGTCTACATCTTTGTCGTCGTAGGACCGATCGCATTCATCGGCAGCCAGCTCGGACCCCGCTGGCTGCTGCTCGCGAACGTGCTCCTCACCGCGCCCTTCGTGATCGTGCCCGCGCTCCTCGTCGTCGTGGCGTGGCGATCGCGACAGCGCGGCCGCAACGTCGCCATGGCGGCCGCGCTCTTGGTCGTGGCGCTGGTCGCTTTCCGGACGACGCTCGCCGAGGCGGCCGATCTCGTCCTGCCGTTCGATGAGGAGAGCGTGGAATTCATGGGCTGGGAGCCGGCCTCACTTCAAATGCGGATCGTGACGATGATCGGCGGGCCGGAAGTCGAATTCGCGAACTGGGTGAAGGTGAAGTACCGCCGGCTCCCGCCGGGGAGCTACGTCTTCGTACGGGCACACCTCTCGAGGATCGTGCTCGACATGCGTCCGGTCGCAGCCGGGGTCGACTAACTAGCCCACCAGGGCGACGTGGGCGATGACACGAAGCGCGATACCCGCGCTCAGTGCCGCGGCTGTGACGAAGGCGGTCCGGGCTGCGAGCCCGCGTGGTGGCCGGAACAAGCCGAGCGCGATCACCGGGATCAGCACATACGTCCACTCCTGCTCCATGACGAAGGCGCCAAGGATCGTCCCGATGAAGCCCACGACCGCGGCGATACCGACCGTTCGTCGCATGTCGTCGTCCTCGCGACGTGCCCAGATCAGCCCGACGACGATCGAGGCGAGCGGAACCAGCACGAGCAGCCCTGCCGCGCTGTTGTACTGCGGGGGCAGATTGGTCACCAGGTAGACGTAGTACGCGAAGTAGAGGATGCCGAGGTAGGTCACGATCCGTTGCGCTGTGGCGCCCCAGCCCGGCAGGATGTCGCGCCCGAAGAGACGCGGTGGTGCGGCGTAAAGGAGAGATCCTGCCACGCTCTCGATCTGTTTTCGCCCGAGGTACTTGTTGACCATCACGACGGTGATGTCCGGTGACACCTCGGCGACGCCGTCAGCGATGCGACCTTGGAGCGTCTGGATCTCGTGGTCCTCAGTCGAAAGGAACCAGCCGGTGCGGAAGAGGATCCCGAGCACATGGACGCGCGCTTCAGGAAGGTCAGGCACGACCTTGCGCACGAGGAAGGCCCGCGCGATCGGCTTCACCCGCGACAGCAGTTCCACAAGATCGCCGACCATGCGCTCAGGGAGATCGTGCGACGTGAGCTCGTCCTGTGCGCTCAGTGAGGAACGCGCGGCAACCTCGCTCGCGAACAAGCCGATGTTCTGCTCGTAGATCTGCTCGTATCGAGTGGCCTCGGCGGCACGGCCTTCCGACTCGAGGTAGGCGCGCGCGAGGCTTGATGCCTGGACCGCGAGCGACGGATCGCGCGCGAGTGCCCGATCGACGGAGGACAGACCGCGGTCGTCGCCATCGGCGAGGAGGATCTCGCCGACAGCGAGATGCGCGCGCGCATCATCATGACGCGCTCCGATGTCTTCGAAGAGCGGCAGCGCGAACCGATTGCCGCGCAGCCATCGTGTGAGCTCCGCGCGACGCCTCAGATCGTCGATGCTGAGTTCAGCCGCTCGCGCATCGAGACGTCGTAGCTCCTCGACCTCCTTCGCGATCTGCGGTCGCACCGCGCTCCATGTGCTCTCGGCTTTGGCCCTCCACGCCGCATCGACCCGCTCGCAGAGTTCGCCCAGCTCGGGACCGAGGAAGTACTGCGCCGCGGTGCGCAACGGCGCGGAGGGAAGGTGCGGTTCCATTCCCAGCGCTGCCAGCCGCTCGGCGAGCGATCCGTGCACGGTCTCTTCTTCATCAGGAGACAGCGCCGCGCGCAAGGCGCGCTGTAACTCGCGTTCCGTGAGCCCGGCATCGAGCAGGCGACGCGATGTGGCACATGGGGCATCGCGGCCGAGTTCGGCCGCCGCGAACGCCGCGCCGATGTGCCTCATCAGCACGTGACCGAAGACCGCGGCACGGACCAGAGCGTCGCCGCCTACGGCAGGCCCGGCCAGGTTCGCGGCGGCGAGGTCGGCAGCGCGCTCGTGACGCCACGTGAGCGCGAATGAGTAGCGTGCGAACCAGGAGATATACCAACCGAAGATGCGCTGGAATAGCCCCGCGGTGATGGCCCGACGCGCATCGAGTTGTGTGAGAAGTCGCATCCAGGTCTCTCGGACGCCGTAGATCCAGGCGCTGACCTTTCCGTCCGTCGCCGCGATATGCCCGATCTCGTGCGCCACGATCGCGTGGAGCTCGCCGGGCGTAGTTGCCATCAGGAGCGGCAGCCCGATCACGAGATAACGCTGGACACCGCCAAGCGGTCCGTGCAACGGTCGCTGCACGACGGCCGCATTCACGTCATCGCCGAGCAGGACCTCGTGAATGGGGGATGCTCGCAGCGCGCTCCGGACGTCTTCGACGAGGCGGAACAGCTCTGGAAAATCCGCCGGGCGGAGCCGGATGCCTTCAGGAGGTGGGGGTGTGAAGGAGAACGAGCGAATGATCGCTACAAATAGAGTGGCAAGGCCGATGAATAGAGGCCCAAATACCGGCGCGAACTCATCGCGAGACTTGCGCCAGATGATGAACGCTGCCAGCCCGAACACGAGTCCGACAAGCACGAGCAGGGCCAAGAGGAGATAGCCATACCCGAGCAACGCGAACAGGAGGACGCGTCGTTCGTACTCGCGCGGACGTGCCGTCGCCCAGGCTCGAAGCCGAGCGACTTCGGGATCGCGGTACGCGCTTGCTGCGGGCGCTGCCGTGGCCACTGCCATTGACAACGAGGACCGGTACTGCCGTTACGGCAAGTAGGACGAATGTCTAATCGCTTGAGCCGACCGCCATCGCGACGATGTTCGCGACCTCCTCGGTCTTCTGGCTCCCGGCATCGACGCCTTTGATGCGACCGCTCTTCAATCCACCGCGGACCGCGTCTTCGATCGCGCGACTCGCGTCGCTCTGGCCGAGGTACTCGAGCATGAGCGCGACGGCGCCGATCGAGCCGACGGGGCTTGCGACGCCCTTGCCCGCGTACTTGGGCGCGGACCCGTGGACCGGCTCGAACATCGAGACCTTGCCCGGATTGATGTTCCCCGAGGCCGCGACACCGAGGCCGCCGCAGATCGCGGCGCCGAGGTCGGTGATGATGTCGCCGAACAGATTCGTGGTGACGATCGTGTCGAACTGCTCCGGCTTCAGGACCAGCCACATGCACGCGGCGTCGACATACATCGCGTCGCGCGTGACCTCGGGGAACTCCTCGCCGATCTCGTCGAAGATCCGCCGCCAGAGCTCCTGGATCGGGATCGCGTTCGCCTTGTCGACGAGCGTGAGATGTCGATCCGGGCGAGAGCGCGCGAGCTCGAACGCATAACGGACGATCCGCTCGATACCCGGGCGTGTGAAGCGCATCGGCACCTCGGCGACCTCGTCCATACCACGTCCGGTGACCCAGCCCGTCTGGCCGTACACGTCCTCGGTGTTCTCGCGCACGACGACGAGATCGATGTCCTCCGCGCGCTTGCCCTTGAGCGGCACGAGCCGGTCGTCGTACGCGACGATGGGCCGGAGGTTGACGTACAGGTCGAGCTGCCGGCGCATCCCGAGGATCACGTCCCGCTCCACGACGCCGCGCGGGGCGCGCGGATCGCCGATCGCGCCGAACAGGATGGCGTCGAACTGGCGCAGCCCGTCGATATCCTCGGGCGTGATGCGGCTGGCCGACTCTACATAACGCGCCGACGACCACCGTAATTCCTCGCGCACCGTGGAAAAGTCGAAGCGCCGCTCGGCCGCGTCGAGCACCCGGAGCGCGGCGCGCGTGACCTCGGGGCCGATGCCGTCGCCGCCGATGACGGCGAGTCGGAAAGAGGGGCTCATGAAACTTCGGCAATCCTCGCAGAACCGTTGACGTGGCGCAGACGGGCGACTAATTTCATCTCAGATGACTTATCGCTGCTGCGCCATGGCCATGCCCGAGGCCCATTGCACTTGCGTCTGTGCGATGGGCGACCACGGTTTGGGAGGCGGCAGCTAGCTCGCATACCCGTTCTCAGCGTTCCACTGCAGGCCTCCCACACGGGAGGCCTTTCGTTTTCCAGGGAGGTAGATGACATGAGCGACACGAAATATCTGGCGATCGCGTTCTCGAGCCGTATCGCCAACGGCCACCTGCGGACCGCGGTCACCGCGGCCGCGCCGCCCGACGCGAGGGTCGTGCGAACGCGGTCCGACGTGGTCGCGGCGGTCTTCGAGGTCGATGAGGACGTCGACGCGCGCAGCGAAGGGGAGCGGCTGCGCCGTCGCGTCTCGAAGGATGCGGAGGACGACGAGCTGTCCGTCGCCGTGTCGGGCCCGAAACGCGGCGCGACCGGCGCGCATCTCGCGCTCCTTCAGGCGGAACAGGCCGTCTCGCTCGCGCGCACGAATGGGGGCAAGGCGAAGACCACACATTTCGAGGATCTCGGTCCGTACCGCTTCGTCCTCGGCCAGCCCGAGAGCGACATCGAGGCGCTCGCCGAACGGGTGCTCGGACCCCTCGCCGATGACGAGCGTTACGCGGATCTCGTCCGCACGCTCGAGGCGTATCTCAAGCTGCACGGCAGCGTGAACGGCGTCGCGCGCGAGCTGTACCTGCACCGGAACACCGTGCGTCAGCGGCTGCGTCGCATCGGTCAGCTCACCGGCGCGAAGCTGAGCAGCGCCGACGACCGTCTCGCGTTGCAGCTCGCGCTCCTCGGACGCCAGGCCCTGGAGCGCATCGCGAGCTAACGCGACGCGGATGCGGCTCCGCGGTACGCCTCGACGAGGACGCCGAGGCTCGCCGGGTTCGCGACCGCGCCCTCGCTGACCGCGCGCGCGAGCGGCTGCCCCATGAGGAGCCGCTTCACCGGGACCTCAAGCTTCTTGCCGTTCAGCGTCTTCGGGATCTCGGGCACCGCGATGATGCGATCCGGAGCGTGACGCGGCGAAAGCTCGCGCCGCAGCGTTTCGTTGATGCGCCGACGTAGCGCGTCGTCGAGCGTCGTATTCGGAGCGAGGACGACGAAGAGCACCAGCTCCGCGTTGTCACCGCCGACCTCGACCACCAGGCTGTCCTTTATCTCCGGCAGCTGCTCGACGATCCGGTAGAACTCGCTCGTCCCCATCCGCACGCCGCCGCGATTGAGCGTCGCGTCGGAGCGCCCGTAGATCAGCGACGATCCATCGGCGTTGAAGCGGATCCAGTCGCCATGACGCCACACACCTGGGAAGACATCGAAGTAGCTCGCGCGGTAGCGCTTCCCGTCCGGATCGTTCCAGAGGTGGACGGGCATCGAGGGCAACGGTCGCGTGATCACCAGCTCGCCGACCTCGCCGACGACCGGCTTTCCCTCCGCGGAGTAGGCCTCGATCTTCGCGCCGAGCGCGGCGCATTGCAGCTCGCCCGCGCGTACCGGAAGCAGCGGACACGATTGAAGGAACGCGGTGCACACGTCGGTGCCGCCGCTCACGCTGCCCACCGGGATGGATCGGCCGAGCGCGTCGACGATCCACCTAAAGCCCTCGGGTGGAAGTGGCGCGCCGGTCGAACCGACGGCGCGCACGTGACGCAGATCGTTCTCGCCACCGGGCGAGATGTTTGCCTTCATGCATGCCTGGATGAAGGCCGCCGATGTGCCGAAGTACGTAACGCCGAGGTCCGCGGCGAAGCGCCACAGTATCTCCATGCCCGGATACGCGGGGCTGCCGTCGAACAGGACCGCGGTGCCACCGAGTGGCAGCACGCCGAGCATGTAGTTCCACATCATCCAGCCGGTCGTCGTGAACCAGAAGAAGCGATCGTCCACTCCAAGGTCCTGGTGCAGCGCGAGCGATTTGAGGTGCTCCAGGAGGATCCCGCCCTGGCTGTGCACGAGTCCCTTCGGCAGACCGGTGGTGCCCGATGTGTAGAGGACCCACAGCGGATGCTCGAACGGGAGCTGCGCGAACTCGAGCGGCGCCGACTCCGACGCGAGCTCGGCCCACGACACCCGCGTGCCGGATCGCGCCGGCGATGCGTCCGGCCGCAGGTAGGGGAGTACCACCGTCGCTAGGAGGCTCGGGAGAGCGCGTTCGATGTCCGCGAGCTCCCGCGTGCGATCGAAGTCGCGCCCGCCGTAGCGGTAGCCATCGACAGCGAACAGCACCTTCGGATCGAGCTGGCTGAAGCGGTCGACGACCGCGCGCGTGCCGAAGTCGGGTGAACAGCTCGACCAGACCGCGCCGAGGCTCGATGTCGCGAGAAGCGCGACGACGGTCTCGGGGATGTTCGGCAGGTAGGCGACGACGCGATCGCCGCGCCCGACGCCAAGGCGCACGAGCCCCGCGCGGACGGCCGCGACCTGTCGCGCGAGCTCTGCGTACGTCACCGTCGTCGACTTATCGAGCCCGCGCGTCTCCGAGCGCGCGATGAGCGCGGGGTGGTCGTCGCGACGGGCGAGCGCGTGCTCCGCGTAGCTGAAGCTGGCGCCGGGGAACCACGACGCACCGGGCATCGCGTCGCGGGCGAGGACGCGGTCGTAGCGGCGACTCGAGCGAACTCCGAAGAAGTCCCAGATCGATGCCCAGAAGGCGTCGAGATCCGTCACCGACCAGCGCCAGAGGTCTTGATAGGTCGTGAAATTCAGATCGCGCTCGCGTGCGAGCCACTCGAGATAGCGCGTGATGTTCGCGCGGGCGATCGTCTCTTCGCTCGGGCTCCAGATCGTCTCGATGGCCACATCGTAGTCGGACGGCGTTCGCGGCCGGATAGCATCGGCTGATGCGACAGCGCGAGATCGCGACCCTCTTCGACTTCAGTTATTGGGCGCATCGCAGGATCCTCGCGACCGCCGCGCGGTTGACGGACGCTCAGTTCACGCTGCGATCGGTGATCGTCGGGCGCGACCTGCGCGCGACGCTCGTGCATACGCTGGATGTCGAGTGCAGCTGGCGCCTGCGACTACAGCGCCGTCCCGAGGAGGAATGGCGGAAGAGCCTTCCCATCACCGATTACCGCAATGTTGCCGCGCTCGCCGATCACTGGAAGCGCGACGAAGCCGAGATGCGCCAGTGGGTCGCGAGCCTCGACGACGAGTCGCTCGTGCGCAGCGCCGATCTCGATCCGAAGGAGCAGTACCCGGTCTGGTATTACCTGCTCCATATGGTCACGCACAGCCAGCAGCACCGCGCGGAAGCAGCGCAGCTGCTCACGCAGCTCGGGCAGTCACCGGGCGATATCGACTTCCTGGATTACGCGGACTGGGCGCGCGGCTCCGGTTAGTAGGCGTTCCGTGGCGGCCGCTTCTGCTCGAAGCAGTCGGAGCAGTACACCGGCTTGTCGCCCCGCGGCTGGAATGGGACTCGCGCTTCCTTGCCGCAGTTGCTGCACGTCGCGCTGAACATCTCGCGCTGACCGCCGCCATATCCGCCGCCGCCACCGCCGCCACCACCACCGCCACCCGCGCGACGCGCGGCGCGATCGGCTGGGCAACGGCTCGGCGCGTTCTGGAGCCCGCGCGAGGCGTAGAACTCTTGCTCGCCGGCCGTCCAAATGAACTCTTGGCCGCAGTCACGACAGGTCAGCGTTTTATCCTGAAAACTCACTGATTTCGCCCTCCCCCTTCGAAGACCGCCAGTGTACGAACCTTGTGCAACCTGCCCGACGCCGTGCTTGCGCGGTTGACGCGGGTGCGCGCTCGTCGCTACGGTCATCGGACGATGACTCAGCGGGTCTCCATGTCCATGCCGATGGCCCCCCTGGCGGGGCCTGCTACGCGTTTGGGAGGCTGAGCCCGACCCGTCTTCGCGTTCCGTCGGCATTTTCGAGGCCTCCCGTTTGGGAGGCTTTCTTGATTCTGAGAGGAGAACGGACATGGCGACGACACTGAAGGAGATCACCGCACTCCGCGGACTGCGCTGTCGCGCGTGCGGCGCGCTGCAACCGGCCGATGAGCGCTACGTGTGTGGCGAGTGCCTCGGCCCGATCGAGCCGGAGTACGACCTCAGCGCCTTCGAGACCGAGACACTGCGCGCGGATATCGAGCGTGGACCGGCATCGCTCTGGCGCTACGCACCCTTGCTGCCTGTTTCGCCGCCGGCCACCCATTGGCCGGTGGGTTGGACTCCGTTGACCCCGGCGCATCGCCTCGGCGCGGCGCTCGGGATCGAGCGGCTGTATCTGAAGGACGACACGCGCAATCCGACGCTGTCGTTCAAGGACCGCCCGGTGGCCGTCGCGCTCGCGCGCGCGCTCGAGCTCGGGCTCGACACGATCGCGTGCGCGTCGACCGGCAACCTCGCCGGGGCCGTCGCCGCGGCCGCGGCGCGCAACGGTCTTCGCGCGTTCGTGTTCGTCCCAGCCGACATCGAGTCCGGGAAGATCGCGAGCGCCGCCGCGTACGGCGCGACGGTCGTTCGCGTGCGCGGTCCGTACGACGCGGTGAACCGTCTGTGCGGCCGGCTCGCCGACGAGTACGGCTGGGGCTTCGTGAACTTCACGCTGCGTCCGTATTACGCGGAGGGCAGCAAGACCCTTCTCTTCGAGTGCGCCGAGCAGCTCGGGTGGACGCTCCCGCATCACATCGTCGTGCCGGTCGGATCGGGCGCGCTGCTCACGCGTCAGGCCACAGCGGCGAATCAGCTTCGCGCGACCGGCCTCGTGCCGGAGTCGCACTTCCACATCCACGCCGCGCAGCCCGCCGGATGCGCGCCGGTGTCCGACGCGGTGCTCGACAACTGGCGACCGGTCGAGCCGGTGCGCCGACCCGAGACGATCGCGAAGTCGCTCGCCATCGGCGCGCCCGCGGACGGCGACGGCTCGGTGAAGATCATCCGCGACACGCGCGGAAGCGCGGCGTCGGTGAGCGACGACGAGATCCGCGAAGCCACGACGCTGCTCGCGACGACCGAGGGCGTGCTCGTCGAGCCCGCCGGAGGAGTGGTCGTCGCGACGGCGAAGCAGCTGGCATCGCGCGGCGTCTTCCATCTGGGCGAGACCGTCGTCCTGTATCTCACCGGGAACGGCTACAAAGGTGGACCCGAGGAGAGCGCGCTCGGACCGGTCATCGACGCCGACGCCGACGCATTCCGTCTCGCATACGAGGAGGTGCTCGCGTGAGCGTCACCGTGCGACTGCCGACCCCGCTCCGCTCCGCCGTTGGCGGCGAGCGCACGATCGAGGTCGACGCGTCCGACCTCGCATCGCTCCAACGCGAGATCGCCGCGCGCTATCCGGAGCTCGGGGCTCGCGTTCTGCGTGACGGGGCCTTCGGGCGCTTCGTGACCGTGTTCGTCGACGGCGAGGACGCCCGCTTCTTAGAACAGAACGCCGACCTGAGCACGGCCAAGGTCGTCGAGATCCTGCCGGCGATGTCGGGAGGCTGATCGAGGCGCCGGGCGAGCGCCGCAGAGCCAGACTGTTACCGGATCGTGGAACTCGCGGGCCGACTTGATACACGCCGCACGCCCGCAAACATTGACCGGCTGTGCGTGACGCACTAGCCTGACCACCTCGTGTTCCGGCCGTTCATCGTCATCGTCCCGGTCGACCTTCTCGTCCTTGAGAAGGCGCACCAGACGTTGGGAGGCGAATCGACCTAGCCGCACAGAACAAGCGAAGACTCGAAAAGCCTCCCAGAAAGGGAGGCTTTTGTTGTTAAGGGGGCACATACGAGCGACGCGCGGTACCTGGCGATCGCGTTCGCAAGCCGCCACTCCGGAGCGGCAGCGAAGCTTCGCGCCGCCGTCGCGGCGGCCGTGCCGGAAGACGCACGCGTCGTCCGCACCGCCAGCGGATTCGTCACCGCGGTCATCGCGGCGGCCGCGCCCGTCGACGCGCGCAGCGAAGGGGAGCGGCTGCGCGCGCGCGTGGCCGCCGACGTCTCCGACGACGAGCTCTCGGCGGGCGTTGCGGGTCCAAAGCCGGGCTCGTCGGGCGCGCATTTCGCGCTCGTTCAAGCGGAGCAGGCGCTGGGGCTCGGGCGGACCAATGGCGGCGTAGGCGCCACGACGCACTTCGACGACCTCGGTCCCTACTGCTTCGTCCTGGGTCAGCCCGCGAGCGAGATCCGCGCGTTCTCCGATCGCATCCTCGGACCGCTCGGCGCCGATGAGCGGAACGCCGAGCTGGTGCAGACGCTCGACGCCTATCTCCGCCTTCAGGGGAGCGTGAACGGCGTCGCGCGGGAGCTGTACCTGCACCGCAACACCGTCCGGCATCGCCTGCGCCGCATCGCGAAACTCACCGGCGCCGACCTCACCGATGCCGATTCGCTGCTCGCGCTACGCCTCGCGATCCTGGGTCGTCAGGCGCTCGTGCGGCTGGCTTCCTGATGGACCAAATAGTGCGCGGTGCACAACGCAGCCGATCGGGGGTTGACCGTCCCATGTTCTGGCAAGAACACTGGTCGGACATGGAATTCGCCCGCTTCCTTCTCGCCCTTATTGGCATCGTCCTCGTTGAGAGGGCGTACGTCCGTTCGGGGGGATAGCGGCACAGACTTCGCAAACAAGACCAAGCAAAAGGCCTCCCGAAAAGGGAGGCCTTCTTCATTTCGGTGAAGAAAGGGGAGACGACCGTGGCAGTGACCGTCGAGCGCCAACCGCGCGACCGTGCGACGCCCTGGCTCGAGACGAGCGGCAATCAGGTGCTCATCGACGTCCTGCGCTCCTGGGGCGTCACCTTCTTCGCCGGTGTGAACGGCGGCGGCGTGGTGCACGTCGCGAAGCACCTCGAGCCGTACACCGATCTCTCGCAGTCGCGCGACGGCATCTCCCGCATGCTCACGATGGGCGAGTACGTCGCGGGCTTCGCGCCGCTCGGTCACTGGTACGCGACCGGTCGCGTCGCCGGTTGCGTGACGACCACGGGCGCCGCGACGAAGCTGGGCGGCAGCGGGATGACCGACGCGAAGCTGCACAACATCCCGGCCATCTATCTCATCGCGCTGAACTCGACGATGTCCATCGGCAACGCGCCGCTGCAGGACGTGTCCGAGCACGGCATGAACGTGGTCCCGCAGCTCGAGGCCGAGCTGGGCGAGGGCTGCGTCGTCATCGACAGCGTCCACTCGCTCGAAGATGGTCTGCGCCAGGCGCAGCGCGTGCTCAAGCGATCGAAGCCGGTCGCGATCGCGTTCCACCCCGACGTGCTCTCGCGGCCGGCGGACGCGTCGGTGCCGTGGACGTCCAAGCCGCGCACGTTCGCGGCGCGCGACGTCTCGGACTTCCTCGAGGAATTCCCACGCGTCGCGCGCGGCAAGCGCGTGCTCGTGTACGTCGGCGGCGAGGCCGCGTTCGCGCCGGGCATTCGCGAGCTCACGACGCGTCTCTCGGAGCTCCTGCACGCGCCCACGGTGTGGTCGGTGAACGGCGCGAACGCGGTGTCGCCGGCGAACCGCTATGGCTTCGGCTACATCTCGTTCGGCGGCAACGACGTCGCCATGGATCTCTGGAAGGGCGTGACGAAGGACGACGTCGTCATCACGCTCGGCTTCGACGCCGGCGAGTACTCGCTCAATCTGGGGAAGATCAACGCCGGTCACGTCTGGCACTTCACCGACCTGCGCGACGCGTACGGCCACAAACAGGGCGAGTTCCGTCACCGCGTGGGCAACGAGTACCGCCTCGTGCGCGGCGACATCGGCTTCGTGCTCGAGGAGATCCTGAAGCGCCTGCCGTCGGCGCTCGGCGAGCGGCCCGAGGTCGTACCGGCACCGGAGTCGCTCAACAAGCGCGAGATCGCGCGCGAGACGCGGCCCGGAACGGTCGACGCGATGGAGTTCTACGGCCGGCTACACAACGCGTGGCGACCCAACTCGATCGGCTTCGACGACGTCTGCACCGCGTACAAGGACCGGCAATACGTCGCGCAGCGCCCGAGCGAGAACATCCGCTTCTTCACGACGCACGACGGCTCCGCCATGGGCGGCGCCTTCGGTCTCGGCGTCGGCGCGAAGGCCGGCGACCCCTCGCTCAACACCTTCGTGTTCACCGGCGATGGGTGCTGGCGTCTCTTCGGCGGCGCGCTCGCGGACGCGGCGAACCTGGACCTGCGGGTCTTCGTCGTGAATAACGGCGTGTACGGGATCGTCGATAAGGGTCTCGAGGTGATCATCCCCGACGTCCCGAAGCGCCAGTACCACTCGAAGCTCCCGCAGATCGACTTCGTGAAGGCGGCCGAGGCGCACGGCTGGGACGGCGTGCGCGTGTCGCCGGACCTCTCGAACCTCAGCGACATCGTCGACGCGTGCTACGAGCAGAAGGGCCGCTCGCTGCTCGTCGAGGTGCCGATCGACGCCGATCAGATGCTTGGTCTCAACCCAAGGCTCAACAACCTGACGACGAAGACCTATCTCTAAGAGGAGGACGACGATGGCCACGGTGTATTACGACAAGGACGCCGACCCGAGGGCCCTGCGCGGTAAGACCATCGCCGTCATCGGCTACGGCAGCCAGGGTCACGCGCACGCCCAGAACCTCCGCGACAGCGGATACGACGTGGTCGTCGGCCTGCAGGCCGGCAGCAAGAGCTGGGCGAAAGCCGAGCAGGACGGCTTCAGCGTGCGCGAGACCGCCGATGCGGCGCGAAACGCCGACGTCGTCGCGCTGCTCGTGCCCGACCAGCATCACCGCGAGGCGTACGCGAAGGTCGCGCCGTTCATGGGCAAGGGACGGACGCTGCTCGTCGCGCACGCGTTCTCGGTGCACTTCGGTGAGGTGAAGCCCGACGAGCAGGCCGACGTGGTCATGATCGCGCCCAAGGCGCCCGGTCACCGCATGCGCGAGGTCTTCAAGGAAGGCAAGGGCGTCCCGGCGCTCCTCGCCGTCTATCAGGACGTCTCCGGCAAGGCCGAGCAGACCGCGCTCGCGTACGCGCAGGCCGTCGGCGCCACGCGCGCCGGCGTCATCAAGACGACGTTCGCCGAAGAGGTCGAGACCGACTGGTTCGGCGAGCAGGTGATCCTCTGCGGCGGCATCAGCGAGCTCATGAAGGCGAGCTTCGACACGCTCGTCGACGCGGGCTACCAGCCCGAGGTCGCGTACTTCGAGTGCGTGAACGAGATGAAGCTCATCGTCGACCTCATCTACGAGGGCGGGCTCTCGTACATGCGCTACTCGGTCTCCGACACCGCCGAGTTCGGCGACTACACGGTCGGCCCGCGGATCATCGACGCGCGCGTGCGCGCCGAGATGAAGAAGGTGCTGAGCGACATCCGCGACGGCACCCACGCGAAGAAGTGGATCGCCGAGTACCGGAGCGGCGCGCCGAACCTGTACGCACAGCGCGCCAAGGAGCAGGAGCAGCCGCTCGAGCAGGTCGGCCGCAAGCTGCGCGAGATGATGCCGTGGCTCCCGAAGCGTGAAGTCCCGACGCGCAACGCCGCGCGTCCCGAGCCGGCGCGACCGCCGGAGCCAGTCGCCGCCGCGGATTAGAGGAGGACGAGATGCGACAGATCGAGATCTTCGACACGACCCTGCGCGATGGTGAGCAGGCGCCGGGTGCGGCCCTTACCGCCGCAGCGAAGCTCGAGGTCGCACGCGCCCTTGCGGACCTTGGCGTGGACGTCATCGAGGCCGGTTTCCCCGCGGCATCCGACGGCGAGGCAGCCGCGGTGCGGCAGATCGCGCAGGACGTGCGTGGCGTCACGATGGCCGCGCTCGCGCGCGCGAACGACGGCGACGTCGACGCCGCCGCGAGAGCCCTCGCGCCCGCGCAGCGCAAGCGCATCCACGTGTTCATCGGAACCTCGGACATCCACCTCGAGCGCAAGCTCCGCATCACGCCGCACGAATGCCTCCTGCGCGTCGAGCGCGCCGTGCGCCGTGCGATGGAGCACGCCGACGAGATCGAGTTCTCCGCCGAGGACGCGACGCGGACGGACATCCACTTCCTGGGGACCGTCTATCAGGTCGCGGCCGCCGCGGGCGCGCGGATCATGAACATCCCCGACACCGTCGGGTATGCGCAGCCGGATGAATTCGCGCGCACGGTGCTGGCGATCCGCGGAGCGCTGACCGCGTACAACGGCGGCATACGCGTATCGGTGCACTGCCACAACGATCTCGGCCTCGCGGTCGCGAACACGCTCGCGGCGATCGAGGTCGGCGCATCGCAGGCGCACGTCACGATGAACGGCATCGGCGAGCGCGGCGGCAACGCCTCGCTCGAGGAGACCGTCATGGCGCTCCGCTGCCGCGCGGACTGGTATGGCGCGGATACCCGCGTGCGGACCGAGCGGATCGTCCCGACCAGCCGTCTCGTGTCGGAGCGGACCGGCATACCGGTACAGCCGAACAAGGCCGTCGTCGGCGCGAACGCGTTCGCGCACGCCTCGGGG
>DASYUC010000121.1:0-36548 GCA_036001645.1 Candidatus Limnocylindria bacterium | reverse complement strand
CAGCCGCGCGCCTCGAGCAGCGCCGCGGCGAAGCTCTCCGCGGCCGAACGTCGCACGGCCTCGAGGATCTTCCCGTACCCGGTGCAGCGGCAGATGTTGCCCGACAGTGCCTCGCGGATCTCCGCGTCGGACGGCTCCGGGTTGTCGCGCAGGAGCGCGGCAGTGGCAACGATGAAACCAGGCGTGCAGAAGCCGCACTGCACCGCGCCGGCGTCGACGAACGCGCGCTGCACCGGATGCATGTGCTCGCCGTCGGCCAGATCCTCGACCGTGCGGATGTCGCGGCCCTCCGCCGCGCCCGCGAGCACCAGGCAGGCGCACACGAGCTCGCCGTCCATCAGTACCGAGCACGATCCGCACTCGCCCTGTTCGCAGGCGTTCTTGCTCCCCCAGAGACCGAGCCGCTCGCGCAGGACGGTGAGCAGGCTCTCGTGGCCCTGGGCCTCGGCCTCGCGCTCGTGACCGTTGACGCTCAGCCGAAGCCTCACGCGATCGACCAGACCCGCGCGAGTGCCCGCGCGCCCATGACCGCGAGCACATGTCGTCGGTATGCCGCCGTGCCCCGCACATCGTCGATCGGCCGCGCCGCGGTCGCGACGAGGCGGCCGAATTCGTTCGCCTCCGCCTCGCTCGGCACCAGGCGGCGCTCCCAGCCGCGCGCCTCGAGCAGCGCCGCGGCGAAGCTCTCCGCGGCCGCCGCGCGCAGGATGGTCGGACCGCACGAGCCGAGACCCACACCGACGCGCTTTCGCGCGCGGTCGAGGACGAGCGCGAGCCCCGCGACGGCGATGACCATCGCGTTACGCGTGCCGACCTTCATGAACGTCTGCGCCGGGCCGGCATCGTCCCACTCCGCGGCGACGACGAGCTCGTCGGCACGGCGGACATTCTTCTTCGGGCCGGTCATGAACGCGGTGAACGGGACGCGGCGCTCCCCCCTGGTGGAGCGCAGCACGATCACGGCATCGAGCGCTGCCAGCACCGGGAGCGTGTCGCCCGCCGGCGAGCTCGTCGCGATGTTGCCGCCAAGGGTGCCGGCGTTGCGGATCTGCGGCGAGCCGACCGTACGGGCGGCCTCGTGGAGAGCGACCGAGCCCGGATCCTCGTCGAGCATCCGCGTGTAGGTGACGCCGGCGCCCATGCGCAGGCGGCCGCTACGTTCGAGCGTCGCCAGCTCCGGCAGGCGATCGATCGCGACCACGCGCTCGGGACGCTTTCGGCCGAAGTTCAGATCGACCATCAGGTCCGTACCGCCAGCGAGAAGCGTTACATCCGGTGCGGCGGAGAGCTGCTCGAGCGCATCACCGAGGTCACGCGCGATGTGTACGCCCACGCGGGGATTATGCGGACCGGTCACTTGGAGCCTTGCGTCTTGGCCGCATGACAGCCACCCAGACGGACGAACGTGACGACGAAAAACCGCTAACTGGCCCTATCCATCGGGCGCGTGAAGCACCATCATGCGCGAGTCGTGAGAACCAACCCAGGGCCGGTCCGCGTTCTCATCGTCGAGGACGTCGCGGACCTTCGCGATTTCTACGCGATCCTCCTCCGCGAAGAAGGCTATGAGGTCGCGTGCGCGTGCGACGGCAGCGACGCGCTCCGGTGGCTTTCGTGGGAACCCGACGTGATCCTGCTCGATCTCATGATGCCGGTCATGGACGGCTACGAGTTCTACGCGCGGATGCGCGATCTTCCCGGTGTGCATCCGCCGGTGATCGTCGTGTCCGCTGTCTCACCGAGGCGCGCGGCGCTCCCGGGCATCCACGCCGCGCTCCCGAAACCATTCGACTTCACCCAGCTCCTGCATCGCGTCGCCGCGGCGACGCACGGCGCCGCCGCGAGCTAGGCGACCTGCGCGCGCTGCAACAGCGCGGGTAACACTTCCGCGGCCTTCGCGCGGACCTCGGCCGGATCGAAGAGCAGTGGCGCGCCACCTCTCACGAGGAACGTGCCGTCGACCAGGACGTCGCGCACGCCGCGCGAACCGCCGCCGAACACGATCCGTGCAACGGGATCCCCGCCCGGTCCCGCGAGCCGCTCGCTGTCGATCACGACGATGTCGGCACGCCGCCCAGCGACAAGCGTGCCGATCTCCTCCTCGAGGTGCAGTGCCCGCGCTCCTTCGCGCGTTGCCATGGCGAGCGCATCGCCCGCGCTGAGCGCCCCCTGCCCGCGCAGCGTGCGCGCGAGGAGCGTCGCGAGGCGGATCTCCGCGAAGCCATCGAGCTCGTTGTTGCACGCCGCGCCGTCCGCGCCGATGCCCACGGTGATCTGCGCCTGACGTAATCGGACCACGTCCGCGACGCCCGAGCCGAGCTTGAGATTCGACGAAGGACAGTGCGTGACCGCGCTGCCGCTCTCGCGCAGGAGCGCGAGCTCGGCATCGTCGACGTGGACTCCGTGTGCGATCACCGTTCGCGGCGTCGCGATGCCGACCTGCGCGAGGTAGCCCATCGGCGACATGCCGGTCACGCCCCGGACCGCGGAGCGCTCCTCGGCGCTCTCGTTCGAGTGGGTGTGCACGAGCAGCTCGCTCATCTTCGCCAGCAGCGCGACGGCCTCGAGCAGCTCGCGCGTGCACGAGAGCGCGAAGCGTGGCGCGTACGCGTAACCGATACGCCCCGCGCCGGCCTTGCTCCAGCGCTTCACCAGCCCGGCGCTCGCGTCGAGAGACGCACGTGTGCTCTCCACGAGATCGGCCGGCACGTGCTCGCCCGTGTCCATCATCGCCTGGCCGAATCGCGCACGGATGCCCGAACGCACGAGCTCCTCGGCCACGACATCGCCCCAGCGCGTCGTGCCCATGTCGAGGATCGTCGTCGTGCCGGTGGTGATGAGCTCGCCCAGTCCGAGCCGCACACAGGCGCGCACCGACGCCTCATCGTGCGCGGCCTCGAGCGGCCAGATGAAGCGGCGCAGCCAGTCGAGAAGACCGAGGTCCTCGGCGAGGCCGCGGAAGATCGTCTGCACCAGGTGCACGTGCGTCTGGACCAGGCCGGGCATGAGGTAGCAGCCGGTGCAGTCGACGACCTCCGTGTCCGGCGGCGTCGCCTCGACGGAGCCGACCTGCGCGATGCGCGCGCCGCTGACGAGGACGTCGCCGGCGATCGGCCGCGCGCCGTCGTTCATCGGGAGCAGCGTCCCGCCGCGGAGCAGGATCGCCATTAGGAGTAGGCCAGCTCGCGCAGCGCAGTGGCGAGCGCGCGTGTGCCGAGGATGACGTCCTCGGCCGCCGTTGCCTCCTCCGGGCAGTGCGAGCGGCCACCGATGCTCGGGACGAAGATCATCGCCGCGTGCGCCGCCGCGCTGAGCACCTGCGCATCGTGGCCGGCGCCGCTCGTCATGTCGCGCGGCGCGACGCCGCAGGCGACGCACGCGCGCCGCACGACGTCGGTGGCGCGATCGTCTAGTTGCACAGCCGCCCGTTCCCGGAGCACACGCACGTCGGCCGACAGGTCGCGCTCGCGGCTCGCGACCTTGCAGACCTTGGTGATCTCCGCCACCAGCGCCACGCGCTGCGCGTTGTCGCTGTGACGGGCGTCGACGGTGAAGCGCGCCACGCCGGGCACGACGTTCACCTGCGAGGGCTCGACGCCGATCGTGCCGACGGTCGCGACCGCGGGCGGTCCCATCTCTCGCGCTGCCTGGGCGACCAGGAGCATCATCGCGGCGGCACCGAGCAGGGCGTCGCGCCGACGGTCCATCGCGGTCGCGCCGGCGTGATCGGGCTGCCCGCGGACGACGACCTCGAGATGGGTGGTGCCGACGATCGTGCGGACGACTCCGAGCCGCGGCCCTTCCTCCTCGAGGATCGGACCTTGCTCGACATGCAGCTCGACGAAGGTGTCGATGTCGCGCCGGATCGCCTGCGGGATGTTCGCGGGATCGAGACCAGCAGCGCGCATCGCGTCGGCAAGCGTCACGCCGTCCGCGTCGCGTACGCGCGTTGCCTCGTCGGGCTCGATGCGGTCGGCGATCGCGCGCGCGCCCCAGAAGTTGGTGGCGAAGCGGCTGCCCTCCTCTTCGCAGATCGCCACCGCTTCGAGGATGCGCGTCGGCCGACCGAACGTCGACACGAGGCTCGCGACGGCCTCGACCGCCGCGACGACGCCGAGCGCGCCATCGAGCGCGCCGCCGCCGCGGACCGTATCGATGTGCGAGCCGGTGACGATCGCGCGTCCGCCGCGCGAGCCCTCGACCCGTCCCCAGATATTGCCGACGGCGTCGCGCCGCGTCAGGAGCCCCGCTTCCTTCATCCAGCCCGAGACGAGCTCGGTCGCGGAGACGTGGGACGGCGTGTAGAGCGCGCGGTAGAGCCCGCCACCGGGCAGGGCGCCGCGTTGCGCGAGCTCGTCGAGACGGCGCAACAGGCGCCGCTCGTCGATCGCGACCACCTCCGCGGTCTTCACGGTCCCATTCTCGTCACAAGGCGCCCGAAGCGGATGCGTCGATCGTCCTCGACGAACTCGCCGTCATCGAAGACCGTGACGCCACGGACCAGCGTGCGCACGACCGCTCCGCGGAACGACCGCCCGACGTACGGGCTGAGGCCGCTGCGGGCCTGAAGCTGCTCCGGCTCGAAGGTCCATTCATGCTCGACGGCGATGAGCGCGACGTCGGCATCGGCGCCGGCGCGGATCGCGCCCTTCCGCGGCCACAGCCCGAGCAACCTCGCGGGCGCGCCCGCGACCAGACGCGCGAGCGCGCCCAGACGCAGGCCGCGCCGGTGCACGCCCTCGGTGAGCATGACCGGTAGGAGCGACTGGATCCCGGTGATCCCGCCCCAGGCTTCCCAGATGTCGTTGTCGCCGCGCGTCTTCAGCTCGGTCGTGCACGGCGAGTGGTCGGACGCGACGAGGTCGATCTCGCCCGCGAGCACGTGCTGCCACAACCGCTCGCGCGATGACGCGTCACGGATCGGTGGCGCGCACTTGAGCGCAGGCCCGACGCGGTCGACGTCCTCCGCGCTGAAGGCCAGATAGTGCGGACACGTCTCCACCGTGACGCTGGCGCCGCGCTCGCGCGCACGAACGACCGCGGTGACCGCCGCCGAGCTCGACGCGTGCACGATGTGCACGCGCGCCCCGGTCTCGCGCGCTGCGTCCGCCACGCGCTCGATCGCGCGACGCTCCGCCGCGGGCGGCCGGGATTCGAGCCAGGCCGCGCGGTCGCGCCGGTCCATCGTGCGCAGCTGCTCGGTCCCCTTCGCCACGAGCGCTTCATCCTCGGCGTGCACCGCGACGAGATGGCCGGCCTCCGTCGCCGCCGCGAGTGCCGGCCCGAGCGTGCCCGCCTCGAGATGCGGGAATTCCGGAACGCCGCTCGGACAGAGGAACGCCTTGAGTCCCACGACACCGGACGTCTTCAGCTCGCGGAGCGGCGCGCTGTCCGGACCGACCAGCCCGCCCCAGAGCGCGTAATCCACGATCGCGGCGCGCGCCGCGCAGGATCCCTTCGCGCGGAGCGCGGACCCGTCGATCGTCGGTGGCAGCGAGTTGAGCGGCATGTCGGCGACGGTGGTGACGCCACCGGCCGCGGCCCCGCGCGTTGCCGCGCGCCAGCCCTCCCACTCCTCGCGGCCGGGCTCGTTCACGTGCGCGTGCGCGTCGACGACGCCGGGGAAGACGTGAAGGCCGCGCGCCTCGATCTCGTCGAAGGCCTTGCCGTGGCCAGGCTCGACGATCGCGTCGAAGACGCCGCCCGCGATCAGGACATCCGCCTCGCGAACGCCTTCTTCGGTGACCACCCGTCCGCCGCGGATCGCGAGATCTGCGGTGGCCGTCCTAGATCTCTTCGACGAGGAAGTCCTGCGCGCCCTCCCAGAGCGTGAGGCGGCCTATCTCGGCGAGATGCTCGTTGCCTTCGATCACGGTCGCGAAGTGATTGCCCGCGAGCTGGCCGACCTTGCTCGAGAACAGGCACGCACCGTATGGGAAGAGGACCTCCATCTCGGAGATCCCCCCGGGATAGACGAGCATCTCCCCCGGCGCGGGATGACTGGTGTGGTTCTCGTAGTCCACGCCGAGTCGCCTCTCGCCCATCGGGACCCACGTCGACTCGCCGCTCCAGCGGCAGTGCACGAGCTGGCTGCGCAGCGGGAGCATTCGACGGATCGCGTCGACGGTCTTCGGCGCATCCTCCTCTTCCCAGCGTGCCTTGAGCGTGTACGGGCCGGCGGTGATCCGGAGCATCTTCATCGCGGGCGTACGATACCCGCCCGATGGCTCGCGCGACGCTCTCCACGCACGTGCTCGACACGACCAACGGTGTGCCGGCCGCCGGCGTCGAGGTCGCGCTCTATCGGGACGGGACGCAGGCCGCGAAGGGCACCACGGGCAAGGACGGCCGCGTGGCGAGCCTCGGCGAAGCGCACGAGCCCGGAACGTACCGTCTCGTCTTCGACGTCGGTGCGTACTTCCGTTCCCGGCAGCTCGACACCTTCTTCGGCAGCGTGTCGCTCGAGGTCCACCTGAGAGAAGGCCATCAACACGTCCCGCTCCTCGTGTCGCGCTACGGCGTCGTGTCGTACCTCGGCAGCTAGATGCCATCCGACGCGATGACCCGACGGCTCGCGGCCGTATTCGAGCGCGCGCCCGGGCTCGCTGCGGCGCTGCGCGACACGGACCAGGACACGCCGCGTTCGATCATCGCGAAGGCTCGCGGAGCTCTCGAGCGAATGACGGAGCCCCAGCGCGTCGCGGTCCTCGACGCGCACCCACGCATCGGCGCGGACCCCGCCTCACTCTCGCTCGACTCACGGCGGGAGCAGGGCGATGCCGCCGACGCGGCGACACTGCGTGAGCTCGCCGCGCTGAACGACGCGTACGAAGAGAAGTTCGGCTTCCGGTTCGTCGTCTTCGTCGCCGGACGCTCGAAGCGGGAGGTCGTCCCGCTGTTGCGCGCGCGCCTCGCGAACACCCGCGAGGCGGAGCTGAAGGCCGGCCTCGAGGAGTTCCTCGCGATCTCGCTCGACCGCCTGGAGCGCGCGCGATGACGCCGATGGAGATCCAGTACGGCAAGACACGCGTGATCTTCTTTCGCCTCGCCAAGAGGCACGCGCCACCATTCGCTGCCTCCGTCACGATCGACGTCTTCGGCGAGCGCTTCAGCGCGGCGTACACCGAAGGCGACAATCGCGAGGTCGTCGCGACCGACACCATGAAGAACTTCGTCTACGCGACCGCGGCCGACTTCGCTGGACGTTCGCTCGAAGCGTATGTCGACTTCCTCGGTCGTCGGCTTCTCGACACCTATCCCCAGATGGAGCGAATCCGGGTCACCGCCCACGAGGTCCCGCTGGACCAGGCCTACGGCGGCAGCGACGTGGTGTTCCGGCTGACGCGAACCGACGTGGCGATGTCCCACGCCGACTTCGCGCGTTCCCAGAGCGAGATCACGGTCACCGACGTGCGAAGCGGGCTCGAAGGCCTGCGACTGCTGAAAACGACCGGAAGCTCCTTCACGCACTTCGCGCGCGATCGGTACACGAGCTTGCCGGAGCTGGTGGACCGTCCCCTCACGATCGGCATGGATGTGCACTGGCGCTACCGCGACGTCCGTGACGCGACGGAAGGCGAGAGCCACGTACCCGCCGAGCACGTGCGTCGCGCGATCGAGGTCACGTTCCATGATTTCGATAGCCGGTCGATCCAACACCTCGTCCACGTCATCGGAACGTCACTGCTCAAGGGCTTTCCAGCGCTGAGTGAGGTGGAGTTCGCCGCGGAGAACCACACGCCCGATGCGGTCGCCGAGGGGCAAGGCGATGTGCGGGTGTTCGCCGAGCCGCGACAGACCTTCGGAAAGATCGGGCTGGTGCTGCGCCGCTAACGACGCGCTAGGACAGCCCGCCGAGGCCGACGAGCGCGCGGGCATGCTCGAGCTCGCCGAGGTGCCGGACCGCGTGCTGGAACAGGTACGCCTCGCAGACATCGCTGATCCGGATCTCGCCCTCCGGCACGAGCAGTGCGAGGAACGATCCCTTCAGCTTGTCGGCCGGCGGCCGGTCCATCGCCTTCTCCGCGAAGCGGCTCAGCGGCAGCGTCGCGAGCGCGCGCTCGGTGCGCGCGAAGACCGCGGTCTGATACGCGCGCCAGGCAGTGAGATCCCCGAGGCGGATCTTCTCGGCGTCGGCCATCGGCGTGCCGCGGACCGGCGGCTCGCCGACGAGTCCGACGCGTGTTGCCCACCCCTGCTCGTCCCACAACAGCGCGCCAGGGGCGAGATAGCGCGCCGCGTTGCGGTCCTCGCCGACCACGCAGTGCATGAGCGTGAACGCGATCGGTAGGACACCCGCCCGCTCGAAGCGGTTCACCTGCGCGAGCGTGAGGTCGGACACGCCCTGCTGCCAGAGGGAGTGCGCGGCGGCGATGCGCTGGACGATCGAGGCACGCCACTCTTCGGAGACCGCCACGGGGCGCGCGGCGCTCACCTGCATGCGCCCGAGTCTAGTCGGGACGGAAGTCGGGCCAGCGCGACTCGTCGTTCGCGAGGCCCGAGGCGATGAGCACGGCGAGCGCCTCGACGACCGGTCCGCGCGCGAGGCCGGTGAACTCGGTGAGCCGCGTCACGTCGGTGTGGCCATCGATCGCCGGAATGAGCGCGGCGACACGCTCCGAGACAACGGCCCGGTTGTGACGATCACGCACGAGCGCGCCACCGAGTCGAGAGTCGTGCACGATCGTGAGGTTGGGGCTGAGCTTCACGCGTGTCCGATCGTCGAGCGTGTCCGTGATCTCGCGCAGCCGCGCCTGGTAACGGACGATCTCGCGCGCAACGTCGGTCAGGCGCAGCTCGTAGAGCCAGGTCTCGCCGACGGCGGCGTACCCGACGCCCCGATGACGCTGTATGAAGTCGCCCGGCTCCGTCCGTTCGCCGCCGTCGACCGGCTCGAGCGCGCCGCGCCGCACGAGATACCAGTCGTCATCGCTCCCCTCGACGAGCTGATCCCTCGCGAGCATCCGCGGGCGCAGCTGGGACGCGAGCGACGCCACGATGTCGGAGGGCAGATCGCGGAGTGGACTCTGCCGCTTCAGGAAGACGTCCGCGAGCCACATGTCGGTCCGCTCGCGCATGGCGACGGCGAAGATCTGCTGCTCGTCCATGACACGTCGCAGCTCCTTGCCGGGCAGCACGAACGCCGTGCACGGCGTGTCGGCGACGACCGAGGCCGCCATCTCCTGCTCGTCGAAGAACACGAGCTCTCCGACGAGAGAGGGCGCGCTCACGATCGCGAGCGTGCGCAGCTCGACGGTCCCGACCACGCGCATCGTCCCGTCCACGATCACGTACGCCTCGTCGAGCGGGTGCCGCTCGTCGATCAGCATCTCGCCGACGTCGAGCTGGCGCTTCGTCGCGAGCTTCTTCAGGCGATCGCGGGAGGACTTCTCGAGCAGCGCCAGCGGCCCGAAGTTGAACGGGTCGGGCCCCTTGCTCATTCGGCGCGCGGGAGCGCCGCGCCGACGATGTCGCGGATCGACGCGAGGCCCTGCGCGCGCACGTAGGCCGCGAGGCCTTCGATCACGCTGAGGGGCGCCGTCGGATCGGCGAACGTCGCGGTCCCGACCTGCACCGCCGAGGCGCCCGCCATGAGGAACTCCAGCGCGTCGTTGGCGTTCGTGACGCCGCCGGCCCCGATGATCGGGATCGAGACCGCCTGGGCCACCTGATACGTGAGGTGCAGCGCGATCGGACGGATGGCCGGTCCTGAGAGGCCACCGCTGCCGGTGCCGAGGATCGGGCGCCGCTTCGCGACGTCGATCCGCATCCCGAGGACGGTGTTGATTGCCGTGAGCCCGTCCGCCCCGGCCGCCTCGCACGCCTGCGCGACGGCGATGACGTCCTTCGGCGCGTTGGGCGTGAGCTTCACGATGACCGGCTTGTCGGTCGCGTCCTTCACCGCGCGCGTCACTTCCGCGGCGAGCCCCGGATCGGAGCCGAACAGCATCCCGCCTTCGACGTTCGGGCACGATACGTTCAGCTCGAACGCGATGACCCCGGGCGTGCCATCGAGCACCTCGACGACGAAGACGTAGTCCCGGGTGCTGTAACCGGCGACGTTGACGATCACGGGCACCCCAAGCTTCGCCCAGGCCTTCCCATATTTGCGCGCGACCTCTTCCGCGCCCGGGTTCTCGAGGCCGATCGAATTGAGGATGCCCGCCGGGGTCTCCGCGATGCGGTACTGCGGATTCCCGGGCCGCGCGCGTGGCGTCGTGCCCTTGTTCACGATCGCGCCCAGCCGACCGACGTCGATGAGCTCCGCGTACTCGACGCCCTGACCGAACGTTCCGGACGCGGTGAGCACCGGATTCTTGAGCCACAGACCGCGCGCCGCCTCGACCGAGAGATCGACGCCGTGCTCCGGCAGCGTCTCGGGCGGTGCGTGGGGTACCGCGCGCACTTCCGTGATCACCGCGCCCGCAAGGCTCTCCCGCAGCTTTTCGGCGATCTCCGTCGGCGTCCGCTCGGCATCGGGCTCACCGGCGGCCGCCTCGGCGATCGACGCGCCATCGAGATCGACGAGCTCCACGAGGTCGTCTTCCTCCTCGCCCTCCGCGGCGGTCTCGAGCGATTCTTCGAGCGAGCGGCGGACGTCGATCGGCCGCTCGACCTGCTTCTTCGGCCGGCGCCACGGCATCAGTGGACCCCCACGGTCGCCGGTTCGCCCGCCTCGAAGGCGATGTCGCCGAGAGCGAAGACCGGACCTTCGCGGCAGACGCGCGCGTTGCCCTCCGCTGTGACGACGACGCAGGCGCGGCACACACCCATCGCGCAGCCCATGTGCTGCTCGACCGCGATCTGCGCCTCGAGCAGCGTGCGCCGTCCGGGGAACGTCGCGGCGGCACGCTCCGCACTGTCGCGAAGTCGACCGAGCGCGGCGAGCATCGGCCACGGTCCGCACGCGAGGAGCTGATCGGCCCACGGGAGCAGCGTTGGCAGGACATCGGTGACGCGGCCGCGCGTGCCGAAGCTTCCATCGTCGGTCGTGGTCACGTACTCGACTCCTGCGGGCAGCCGGTCGGATGGCCACAGATACGCCACAGAGCGTCCGCCCATCACGAGCGTCACGTTACGCCGCGGTGCCTCCTGCTCGGCTATGACGCGCATGGGGGCGATGCCGGTCCCGCCGGCGACGAGCAGCAGGTTGCGCGTGTCGCGCCGAACGACGAACGACGTGCCCAGGGGTCCCAGCAGGTCGAGCGCATCGCCCACGTGACGCTCGGCGATCCACGCTCCACCCGAGCCGAGCGGCTTGACGATGAGCTCGATCTCACCCGCGCGGCGGTCGATGCCGCAGAACGAATACGGGCGGCGCAGCAGCGGATCCCAGCCGACGCCCGGACGCACGTGGACGAACTGTCCCGCATGCGCCTGCGCCGCGATCTCGGGTGAGCGGACGGCCAGGAGCGCGCCGAGATCGCCGATCGGCGTGTTGGCCAGCACGTGGCCTTCCTCGAGCATCACGGTGTCAAGTCTCGCAGACAGAAGGGAGGCGCCAACGGCGCCTCCCTTCCTGTTGTACGAGCGAGTCGTCGCGCTATTCGACGCGGCCCTCCGCGAAGTCGAAGCCGAAGGTGACCCATTTCCCGTCGGCCCCCACGACCGAGTACTCGACCTTGCGCGAACGGATGGCCGCGCCGCCCGCCGCGAAGTCCGCCCCGGCGAGATGCGGTGCCGGACCCATGTGCGGGCTCGGGCCCTCGACCGGAGCGGTGTCCGTCGCGGGCGCGAACGACGAGATGATGATGTCCTCGAACTTGTACTTGAGGTAGTCGGTCTGCTCCTTGCCCGCGCGCGCGAGCGTGAGCGTTGCCTCCTTGATGTGCTCACCGGTGGCGAGGAACTTGTAGAGCAGCGGCGACGATCTATCGATCTTCAGCACGAAGCTGAAGTCCTGCGCCGATGCCTTGCCGGAGCCACCGCCACCGCCGCCGATCACCGTACCCGTCTGCTCGACACCCCAGCTGAAGGACATGACGTCGATCTCGTCCTTGTGCTGCGTCGCCGTGCTTTCACCCTTGATGCCGTCGATCTTGAGATACGCGTTCAACGCCACGTCCTACTCCTCCGTCGCGATCGTCAGCGAGAGCTTCGCGGCGCCCGTGCCGCCGAAACCGTAGATGTCCTGCTCGACCACGTAGCTGCCACGCGCGCCGGTGTACTTGCCGGTGCCCCCGACGATCGCGAAGGTCCGCTTCGCGCCGATGCCCGAGCCCATGCCGATGATCGACCCGCTCGCGAGATTGATCGTGTGCATCTCGACCGTGTTGCCGTGCGCCGCGAGCGTGAAGACCGCCGACGCGAAGTCACCCATCTTCAGGCCATTCGCGCTTTCGGCGAGATCGCCATGCACCGCGTATCGCTCGCCTGGCTTCGGCAGCACGCCGAACCTCAGGTCGTCCGCGTGAGCCGTCCAGCCACGACCGTAGAGCGTGACCGTGCGCGGGTCACCCTTGGACACGACGACGGTGGGTCGGCTGTCTGTGCGGCCGATGAAAAGCGCGAGACCCGCGGCGAGACCGGCGGCGCCGCGCGTCAGGACACTGCGTCGGGGCAAAAAAGGAACGCGTTCGCTCATCTCCCCCTCCTCGGTGTGGGAGTCTGGGCTCGGCCGCTCGCCTGTCAAGCGGTCAAGCCGGTATAGATCGGCTACACGCGCTCGAGAAAACCGAGCTCGAACAGCCGCCGGGCGACCGGCAGGCCGGCGCGTACGTATCGCTCGGCGTCGCTCGCGCCGTCGCGTTTCGCGGCCTCGACCAGGGCCTCTCGGAGCGTGCGCGTGCCGTCGAGCTGTGTGAGAAGGAGCAGCACCTTGGCGTCCAGGCCGGCCTGAAAGCCGACGCCTTCATCCAGCGTGAGCGACATCTCCTCGATCCGCGGCGAGCCGCCCGGGAAACGCACGCGCTGCTCCACGGTGGCTTTCGCTGTCACGCGTATGCGCTCGCCGAGCAGCAGATCCGCGTCGTCCGAGGCCGCGAGGAGGTCCTGGGCCGCGAAGATGCGCAGGATGTGGTCGCTGGCCGGCCGGAGCCGTCCGGGTGGGAGCGGGTCGGTCCGGAACCAGTTCGCCCCCTGGCGGCGCCGCAGGACGAGCGAGCCATACGCGATCCCGCGGATGTCGAGCTCGCGGTAATACGCCATCCACTTGTCGATGTGCTCGGCGTAGCGGGCGGGGTCGCCGGATTCGGTCTGATTCCAGCCCGCGGCGGTCGTGAGCGGCTCGTCGGTCCGGTAATGGAGCAACCACGCGTCACAGCCGCTATTGGTCAGCCAGCGACGCACGGGCTCCGACGCGTCGGTCTCGGGATCGACGATCCAGCTGATCGCGATGGTCGCGAACCCGCCCGCGGCCAGATGCCCCGGAATGGAACGGACGACCTGCTCCGAGACGCTGTCCCCGGTGAGCCCGCTGTCGCGATAGATGAACTCGCTCGCGGGTGAGATCACGTACGGCGGATTGCACGCGATGACGTCGAATCGTTCGTCACCGATCGGCTCGAACCAGCTACCGACACGGAACTCGATGTTGTTCACCCCGTTGAGCTGCGCGTTGAACGCCGCGAAGCTCGTCGCTCTCGCGCTGACGTCCGTCGCCACCACGCGTTCCGCGTGAGCGGACGCGAGCAGCGCCTCGACGCCACATCCCGTTCCGAGATCGAGGAATGACCGTGCGGGCCGCCGCACGGTCAGATGGGCGAGCGTGACCGATGGCCGATGCACGCCCGGCACGTGGTCCGCGGGAGCCGACTCCCCGGCGGTGAGGCGGACATCTGAGGTGATGAGCAGCTCGTCGTGCGGCACGATGCGGACGAGCGGGCGGACCGCGCCGTCACGGCGCTCGGCCACGCGCAGCTTCACGAGATCCTCCGTGGCGAGAGGGGCGATCGCCGGCGCGATCTCCTGCTCGGGGACGTCGAGATCGAGGATGAAGAGGCGAACGAGCGCGCCGAACGCTCCGTGACGCGCGAGCCGGCGGAGATGCACCGGGATGTCCGCGGCGCGCGAGAGGATCTCGCCCTCGGTGCCGAGCGCTTCGCCGATCTTTTCCGACGTGAACGACGCGGCGACAAGGACGTCGTGCAGGCGGCGAACGAGCGCGGGCTCAGTGAGCTCGAGCGGAGCGGTCACAGTGCCACGCCGACCGAGAACGTATAGCCGTCGGGGTCTTCCAGGAGGCAGTCGCGCCAGCCGTGCGGCGGCCAGTCCTTCGCGGGCGCGAGCACGGTGTGCCCGGAGGCGCGCGCGCGCCGCTCGGCCGCATCGGGATCGATGCCCAGCAGGCGGACCTCGACGCCGAAGCCGCGCTTCCCCGCTTCGCTGAGGCGTGGCCCCCACGGCTGGCGTGTGTAGGTGCGATCAGCGTGCAGCTGGATCGTCGCGTTATCGCGCTCGAGCGCGGCGTAATCGGCGGTCTCGTGTAGGACGCGGAAGCCGAGGACCTCCCTATAGAAAGGAATGCTCCGCGCGACGTCGCGCACGATCAGGTTGAGTGACAGCCCCCGGAGCGTGCGGCCGTACTCGTCCGCGCTCATGGATGGTCCCTTCATGCCCGCATCGCCGCCCACCAGAGGGGAAGTGTGAGGCCGAGGAGCGCGGCGCCGACGAGCAGCGCGGGGGCCGCCCCGATCGCCGCGAGCACGCCGCCGAGCAACGCTCCGCCGGCCGCGCCCCCGTCCTGCCAGGTGTGCAGCGCGGCGAGGATGCGCGGGCGATCGTGATCACGAGAGCGACGGGAGACGACGAGCTCGACCGCGATCGTCGCCGTCAGGCCATTCACGAACGCGCAGCCGCCGAGGGCGACGAACAGGATCGGGTCGAGACGCAGGAGCGCGAGAAGCGCGACGGCCGCGAGCGACACGATCGTTGACACCACGAACGCCCAGCTCGCGGAGCGATCGCTCCAGCGGCCCGCGATCGGGGTCCACACCACCTGTGCGACGCGCTGCGTGAGCGCGAACGCCGCCGCGACAAAGGTGGCGGGGACGACGGACGCGAATATCGGCGCGCCGTCGTGGAACAGCTCGTCCACACGGAAGCCTCCGGCCGCCACGAGGACGCCCGCGTACAGACCGAGCTGCACGGTCGCCGTGACGAAGAGCGCGAGCAGCCGCGGCTCCCACACCGACGCCGGAATGTGTCCCTCCTCGGGAACGCGGATGCGCCGCCGCCAGCTCGCGGCGAGGTACGCGGGGCCGATCCCCGCGACGAGCGTCAGCGTGGCCGCGACGAGGCACGCACCGGTCCAACCGATGCTCTCGATCGCGAACGGCGCGAAGACCGCGCCGCCGAAGTAGCCGATGCCCCAGACGGCGCGGGTGTTGCCGATGCGACGGCCCGCGTGCGAGGCGGCGTCTTCGAGTGCGGAGAGGAACGAGCCGAGACGAAGCAGCGAATAGCAAAAGCCCCAGAGCAATCGGCCGAGCAGGAACACCGCAAGGGCCGCGGGCAAGGCGTACATCGCGGTCGATACCGCGCTCAGAACGATCGCGGCCAGGATGATGGCGCCGGCAGGGAACCGCTCATAGAGGCGCGCGGCGAGCGGATTCGTGAAGAGACGCACCCAGCGGTTGAGCGACAGGATCACGCCGACCATCGGCCGCGAGATGCCGAGCGACGCGGCGCTGACGGGAAGGACCGTGTACAGGAGCGTGTCGCCGAGCAGCGATGCCGACACGACGAGTGCGGTGGAAAGCGCCGGTGCTTCGCGGTGCTCCGGCGCTTCGGCCGATCGGCTCAGTCCGCGGCCGCCAACGCGGCCGGCGCCCGATATTCCGCGAGCGGCGCGACCGAGTAGCTGACAGCGCTCGCGCGCAGCGCGGTCACGACCGCGAGCGCGGTGTCGAGCGACGTCAGGCACGGCACACGAGCCTCGACCGCGGCGCGCCGGATCAGGAAGCCATCGCGATCGATGGTCTTGCCGAGCGTCGGCGTGTTGACGACGGCGGCGCACCGACCCGAGCGCACGATGCGAAGGATCTCTTCGTCACCGTCGGAGAGCTTGCCGACCTCGCGGACGTCGATGCCGAGCGAGCGGATGAGGGCGGCCGTTCCGCTCGTGGCAACAAGCTCGTACCCGAGCCAATGGAAGCCCTCGATGATCGGTACGACCTCCTGCTTGTCCTTGTCGGCGACCGTGATGAGCACGCTGCCGCTCGACGCGGGCGCGAGGCCCGCGGCGACGAGCGATTTCCAGAGCGCCGGCGCGAAGGTGCGATCGACACCCATCACCTCGCCGGTGCTCTTCATCTCCGGGCCGAGGTACGTGTCGACGTCGAGCAGCTTCGCCATCGAGAAGACCGGCGCCTTCAGCGCGACGAGATCGGAAGCGGGCCAGAGGCCATCGTCTCGCGCATACCCCTCGGCCGCGAGGGTCGACCCGAGCGAGATCGCGACAGCGAGCCGCACAAGTGGCACGCCGGTCACCTTGGTGAGGAACGGCACCGTGCGGCTCGAGCGCGGGTTGACCTCGAGCACCCACACACGCCCCTCTTCGACGATGAACTGGATGTTCAGGAGCCCCTTGACCGGAAGTGCGGCGGCGATCTGGCGCGTGAGCTCCACGACGCGGTCGCGTTCGTTCGCGAGAAGGTTCTGCGCGGGATACACGGCGTAGCTGTCGCCCGAGTGCACGCCCGCGCGCTCGATGTGCTCCATGATCCCCGCGACGAGCGTGTCGTGGCCGTCGCTCACCGCATCGACCTCGACCTCCTTGCCGCGGAGGTACTTGTCGACGAGAACGCGACCTGTCCCCGCCTCGAGCGCCGAGCGGAAATACCGCTCGAGGTCGTCGTCGCTGTACGCGATCTCCATCCCGCGACCACCGAGTACGTAGCTCGGACGAACGAGGACCGGATAGCCGATCTCGCTTGCGATGCGCCGCGCTTCGACGAACGATTCGGCGGTACCGCCCGGTGGTTGTGGTATCCCGAGCGCATCCGCGAATTCATGGAAGCGCCGCCGATCCTCCGCGAGCCCGATCGCGTCGGCCGACGTTCCGGCGATGACGCCGCCGATGTCTTCGATCCGCTCGGCGAGGTTGAGCGCCGTCTGTCCTCCGAACTGAGTGAACACCTGCACCCGCGCGGCGGCGGCTGACGGAGGCAGGCTCTCTCGCCTCAAACTCGCCCGCTCCAGTGCCTCGTCGGACCGTTCGACCGAGGCCGCGGGCTCAACTTCGGCTCGCGAGCCCGCCTCCTCGCCGCCGCCGCTCCGATCGCCGATCCCCTCGTTCTCGAGGACAGCGGCTATGGATTCTTCGTCGAGCGGCTCGAAGTAGAGGCGGGCCGACTCGTCGAAGTCGGTCGACACCGTCTCGGGATTGCTGTTGACCATCACCGAACTCACACCGAGCTCGCGGAGCGCTATGGCGGCCTGAACGCAGCAGCAGTCGAATTCGATCCCCTGACCGATGCGGATCGGACCCGAGCCGAGGATCACCGCCTTCTGCCCCGGTAGTGGCGCGGCTTCGTTCTCGGACTCATACGTCGAATAGAAATACGGGGTGACCGCTTCGAACTCGGCCGCACATGTGTCGACCATCTTGTAGACCGGTCGGATCCCCCACTGGGTCCGCAGGCGGCGCACGTCTGTGGGGAGCATGCCCGCGAGCGTCGCGATGTCCGCGTCGGCGAAGCCAAGACGTTTCGCGCGACGAAGCAGTGTCGGCGTCGGCGTCTTTCCCTGCAGCTCGTCCTCGGCGAAGCGCACGATCGACGCGAGCTTGCGGAGGAACCAGCGGTCGATGCTGGTGCGCTGATGCACGTCTTCGACCGTGGCGCCGCGGCGAAGCGCCGCGAAGAGCCGCCAGAGCCGGTCGTCCGTCGCGCCAGCCGAGAGGAACCGATCGAGGAACGGTTTCGGCTCGGCGACCTCCACCCATGACGGTGCTTCCCAGAGCAGACCCTGGCCCTTCACTTCGAGCGAGCGCAGCGCCTTCTGCATCGCGGCTTCGAATGAGCGGTCGATGGCCATGACCTCGCCCGTCGCTTTCATCTGCGTCCCGAGCGAACGGTCCGCGCCGGGGAACTTGTCGAAGGGCCACCGCGGGATCTTCACCACGACGTAGTCGAGCGCCGGTTCGAACGCCGCGGAGGTGCGCTTCGTGACAGCGTTCGGGATCTCGTGCAGCCGCTTGCCGATCGCGATCTTCGCGGCGACGCGTGCGATCGGATAACCCGTCGCTTTCGACGCGAGCGCCGACGATCGCGACACGCGCGGGTTCACCTCGATGACGTAATACGGGACCTGCGCGTCGGTGTCCGCCGTCGGGGCGCGCTCGGGATGCAGCGCGAACTGCACGTTGCAGCCGCCCTCGATGCCGAGCGCGCGGATGATCCGCAGCGCCGCGCTGCGGAGCATCTGGTACTCCTTGTCGGTGAGCGTCTGCGAAGGCGCGACGACGATCGAGTCGCCGGTGTGCACGCCCATCGGGTCGAGGTTCTCCATGTTGCAGACCGTGATGCAGGTGTCGCCCGCATCGCGCATCACCTCGTACTCGATCTCTTTCCAACCCACGAGCGAGCGCTCGATGAGCACCTGCCCGATCGGCGACGCGGCGATGCCGCGAGCGCACCGCTCGATGAGCTCCTCGCGGCTCGTCGCGAAGCCACCGCCGGTGCCACCGAGCGTGTACGCCGGCCGCACGACGAGCGGTAGTCCGACACGGTCGGCGAAGGCAACGGCCTCGTCGACGGTGTGGACGGTGAGCGATTCCGGCACGGGTTCGCCGATGCCGATCAGCAGCTGCTTGAACGCCTCGCGGTCCTCGGCCTGCTGGATCGCGGAGAGCGGCGTGCCGAGAAGCCGGACGCCGTACCGCTCGAGCACGCCGGCTTCGGCGAGCGCGACGGCGAGGTTGAGTCCGGTCTGCCCGCCGAGCGTTGGAAGCAGACCGGCGGGTCGCTCTTTCGCGATGATGCGCTCGAGGACCTCGACGGTCAGCGGCTCGATGTAGGTGATATCCGCGACCCCGGGGTCGGTCATGATCGTCGCGGGATTCGAGTTCACGAGGACCGTCTCGATGCCCTCTTCCCGCAGCGCGCGGCATGCCTGCGATCCGGCGTAGTCGAACTCCGCGGCCTGACCGATCGTGATCGGCCCCGAGCCGATGATGAGGACTTTCATGTGATCGCGGCTTTGTGGTGCCACACAACATAGGCGACCGCGGCCCATGCGACGCCAAGGAGCATCACTCCGACCCCAAACGGAAGCCATGTACCTGAAAGAAAGGACAGAGGCACAAGCAGTCCGCCGCCGATCAGGGCGTAGCCCCACGATCCGTCCGGAGCCCGACTCGCGCCGAAACCGATCGCGACGAGCGCAAGGGCGGCGCCCGTGAGCATCAGGGCAAAGAGCGCGTCAGACGTCGTGTCGAACAAGACCGACGGAGCGCAGACAACACGACCGATCGACGGCACACAGCGAGGCTCTAACGCCAAGCGCAGCAGTCCGGTGAAGCTGGTCATGAAGGCGAAACATGTGCCGAGCATGACGATGCCGGCGCCTGGGGACGTCCAGAGGCGCGGAAACACCTCGGCGTCCAGCTTCCTCGGTGAATCGGGAGGTTTGCTGAGTACCGCCGGCAAGCCTGCGGTGAAGCTCGCTAAGCCGAGCACGCGGAGCCACCAAAGATCGTTTCCTACGGTGGCGAGAGCGCCGGCGATCGTCAGTAGTACTGCTCCGATGCTGACGGCGACGGTCTCCAACTGCACGAGAGCGGCGAACACGATTAGGGGCGCGCCACGGCGTCGCGTACATCCGCGAGAAATCGATCGAACACGGGCTCGTTATCACGCGGACCGGGGGCACCTTCGGGGTGGTATTGGTAGGTGCGGATCGGCAACGTGCGGTGCGCGAGACCTTCGACGGAGCCGTCGTTGAGGTTGCGCGCGCTCACGTAGAAATCGCTGCCGCTCGGGATGGAGCTCTCGTCCACCTGGAACTCGTGGTTCTGGCTCGTGATGACGACGCCGCCGCTGCGCACGTCCTGCACCGGATGGTTCGCACCGTGATGCCCGAAGGGAAGGCGCGATGTCGTCGCTCCGATCGCGCGTCCGATCAGCTGGTGACCAAGGCAGATGCCGAGGATCGGGACCGGGCGGCCCGTGCCACGCTGGGACACCGCGTCGACAAGCAGCTTCACGTTGTGCGCGATCTGCGGGATCGCCGCGGGATCGCCCGGGCCGTTGCTGAGGACGATCCCCTCGGGCGACCACGACAGCACCTCGCGTGCGCTTGCGGTCGCCGGGAAGACCCTCACGGTCGCGCCGCGCCGCGTCAGGCAACGGACCTGGTTCTCTTTCACGCCGGTGTCGAGTAGCGCGATCTTCGGACCGCTTCCGACCTGCCGTCCGACGCCGCTCGCTTCGACCACCAGCGGGCGAGCACCGAGGGGTGCGGAGGCGCGCGCCTTCGCGACGGCCTCCTGCTCGACGCCCGGATCCTGCGCGAGGTCCGGCGGCACCTGAAGCAGCGCGCCGCGCAGCGTGCCCTTGGCGCGAAGGCGGCGCACGAGCGCGCGCGTATCCACACCCGATATGCCGGGAACGCCGTACTGGCGCAGGTAGGAGTCGAGATCGACGGTGTCTTCGCGGCACGTCGAGTTCAGCTCGCGCACGATCAGTGCTTCGACCCACGGCCGGCGCGACTCCGTCGCGCGCTCGAACGTACCGTAGTTGCCGATCAGCGGATACGTCAGCACGACGAGCTGCCCGTTGTACGAAGCGTCGGACGCGATCTCCTGGTACCCCGTCATCGCCGTGTTGAACACGACCTCGCCCGACGCGGCGGATGCGTCTCCGAACGCCTCTCCCCACCACGCCGTGCCGTCCTCGAGCGCCAAGACCGCCGCCCTGGTCATCGGTGCATAACTATACGTTTCTGATGCATAAAGATGCAACTGCGCCTCGACGAGAGTTCGTTCAGCGAGAGCCGACCGGCGTCGCGCCACGCAGACCTCCCTCATGACGGACTTCCCCACCCACGACCGCGTACACCACTCGACCGCGGAGAGCGCGCCCGAGCAGCGGCGTGTTCTTTCCGAGTGACGCCAGCGCGTCCGCGGTGACGATCCACTCGTCATCGGGGTCGATCGCGATCCAGTCGTCGTCGCGAACACTGCTGCCGAGCACGCCGGCAGGACCGGTCGTGAGTGCACGAATGACCGAGTCGCGATCGCACCAACCGGCATTCACGCCGCCGAGCACGAGCGAGAGCGCGGTCTCGAGACCGCTGATGCCGAACGCCGCCTGATCGAACTCGACATCTTTGCGAACCGACGCATGGGGCGCGTGATCGGTCGCGATCGCGTCGACGGTGCCATCGGCGAGGCCTTCCCACAGCGCGCGGACGTCACTCCACCCCCGTAGTGGCGGATTGACCTTGGTCGCTGAGTCGTATGGAGTAGCGAGGGCGGGAGGCTTCTCGAGCGAGAGTCGAGCCTGCGACGCGGGCGAGCCCGTCGCATCGACTACGGAAGCAGGCCCGTTTCGAGCGAGAGAAGCCTCCCGACCGAGCCCGGTCTCGACTCTCGCTCCGAGAGCCCCCCGCTCCCAGGCAAACTCTCGTGATCCACCGACCCAGTCATCGGTCATCGCCAGATGGTGGGGAGTCACGTCGCACGTGATGCGAAGGCCACGCGCTTTGGCGTCACGGATCGACACGATCGCGCCTCTCGTGGAGATGTGGGTCAAGTGCAGGCGCGCGCCGGTCATTTCGGCGATCGCGATATCGCGGGAGACAGCGGTCTCTTCAGCCGCGCTCGGCACACCCGGCAGTCCAAGTCGTGCTGACACGACACCTTCGTGCATCACACCCTTGCCCGACAGCGCCATGTCCTGGGCGTGCTCGATGATCAGAAGATCCTTCGTGCGTGCGTACTCCAGCGCATGACGGAACAGCCGTGCATCGTCGACCGGCGCTCCGTCATCCGAGAACGCGACCGCGCCGGCGGCGGCAAGCTCGATGAGGTCGGAGAGCTCACGTCCGGCGCGGGCGCGTGTGATCGTCGCGATGGGCAGCACGCGCGCACCGCCCGCCGCCCTCGCGCGCGCGATGACCTCGGCGACGAGGCCGGGCGAGTCGATCGCGGGCTCGGTGTTCGGCATCGCGCAGATCGTGGTGAAGCCGCCGCGAAGCGCCGCGCGCGCACCCGATGCGATCGTCTCCGATTCCTCGAAACCCGGCTCGCGAAGGTGCGCATGCAGATCGATGAAGCCGGGCGTGACGAGATAGCCCCTCGCCTCGAGATCCCGCCGCTGCATCAACTCGCCTCCAGCGTCGGCGTACCGACGAGCAGATAGAGCAGCGCCATCCGCACCGCGACGCCGTTCGTGACCTGCCGCTCGACGAGCGAACGCGCACCGTGCGCGACCGACGCGTCGATCTCCACTCCTTCGTTCATCGGACCGGGGTGCATGACCGGCGCACCAGGCCGCATCCGCGAGACCCGCGCCTCCGTGAGTCCCCACACGCGCGTGTACTCCCGGAGGGACGGCAGCAGGCCACCCTCCTGCCGTTCCTTCTGGAGCCGGAGCGCGATCACGGCATCCGCGCCGTCGAGCGCACGATCGAGGTCGGGCTCGTACGTCGTGCCGGGGGGTGCCTGTCCGCAGCGCCATGCGCTCGGCATGAGCGTCGGCGGGCCGGACAGCGTGATCGTCGCGCCGAGCGGGACGAGCGTGTTGATGTCGGAGCGTGCGACACGGCTGTGCACGACGTCGCCAACGATCACGATGCGCTTCTTCGCGAGGTCGCCGAGGGCGCCGCGCAGCGTGTACGCGTCGAGCAGCCCCTGCGTCGGATGCGCGTGCCACCCGTCGCCGGCATTGATCACGGCGGCATCGGTGCGTTCGGCCACGAAGTACGGCGCGCCGGACGAGCTGTGCCGCATGACGACGACGTCGCCCCCGAGCGCCTGCAGGGTCCGCACGGTGTCGTACAGGGACTCGCCTTTCTCTACCGATGAGCCGCTGGCAGAGATGTTCACGACGTCGGCCGACAGCGTGCGGGCGGCGAGCTCGAAGGACACGCGGGTGCGTGTCGACGACTCCGCGAAGAACAACACGACCGTGCGCCCGCGAAGCGGCGGGGCGCGGCGCACCGGCCGCGACAGGACCTCGACCATCGCGCCGGTCGTGTCCAGGACGGCCGCGATCTCCTCCGTCGACCAGTCGTCGGTATCGAGGACGTGCCGCCGTGACCACCTCATGCGCTCACCCGCTCGCGAGCGATGACCTCGACCTCGTCGCGGCCATCCACCTCGCTCAGATGGACGCGGACGTCGTCGGAGGGCTTGGTCGGCACGTTCTTCCCGACGAAGTCGGCGCGGATCGGAAGCTCTCGGTGACCGCGATCGACGAGCACCGCGAGACGGATGGCGCGCGGACGGCCGTAGTCGACGAGCGCGTCCATCGCGGCGCGGATCGTCCGTCCGGTGAACAGCACGTCGTCGACGAGGACGACGACCTTGTCGTCGACCGAGAAGTCCAGCGCGGACTCGCGCACGATCGGGGCGTAGCCGATCCGCGTGAGATCGTCGCGGTACAGCGTGATGTCGAGCGAGCCGAGCGGCACGACGGCGTTCTCGTTCGTGCGGATCGCATCGCGCAGCCGCGCGGCCAGCACGTCGCCTCGCGAGCGGATACCGACGATGGCGAGTGCGGAAAGGTCGTGGTCGCGTTCGACGATCTCGTGCGCGATCCGGGAGATGGCGCGACGAACGTCGTCGGCGCCGAGCAGCACGGTCAGACCTGACTCCTTCCCGGCCTCACAGGACCGGTCGTTAAAGGGGCGAGCTACAGAGGATGGTAGCGCTTGGGGGGGCTAGCCGATGCGGACGATCGCGACCTGGCCCTGCAGCCCCTTGTAGTTCACGACGAACGGGTAGTTACCCGGGAGCGTTCCGCCCGGCATGTGGAGCACGAGCTGCCCCTGCGGACTCAGCGTCCCCGAGGATGATTTCGAACCGCCGGTGCTCTGATTGCCGAAGCTCACGAGGAGGGTGCCCGTGCCCGGACTGTTGTTCGCGTTGCGGACGGTGAACGTCACATCGAAGCTCGCGCCGATGTCGACGCGCGTCGGTCCGCTGTAGGTGACGACGCTGCCATCCGCGAGCGTGATCGAGGTTCCACTCGGTGGCGGGGGCGCGGTCGGGACCGGCGTGCGGGCAGGCTGCGTCCGTACCGGCGTGCCACCAGGCCGCTGCGTTGGCGCAGGTGCTGTGCTTTCCGTCGCTGGGGTCGGCTCTCCGGAGACCGCGACGGGAGCGGAAGGGTCCGTGCTCACGCCCGGTGCGCTTGTCGGCGTGGCCGCCGGGCTCGCGCTCGGCGTGCTCTGAGTACCGGCGACGACAGCCGCCGCGCCGCCACCGGCGATGAGTAGCGTCAGAACGAGCGCGAACAGCGGCGCGGGACTGCTCTTCTTGTTCCCGCTCGTGGTCGGCGGGGCCACGCGGTCCGGGATCTTGTACGCGCCCTGCCACTGCGCAGCGAGCTCGCGACCGCGCGGCGCGAGGACCGTCGCGATCCACTCCTTGCCGTCCTCGTCGTAGAAGTACGTCTGGATCGCATGAACGTCCGGCGGGACCGGCGGCGTGGCCACCTCTGGTCCACGTTCGTGGATCCAGCGTGCACTCACCGGGTCCCAGGTGAAGACCGAATGCTCTTGTGCCACGGCGTGCATTATCAGTTCGCTGCAGTAGCGTCTTCGTATATGCGACCGGTGCTGGCTGTACTCCTGGTACTCGCTTTCGCGGCGATCGCGGTGGCGGCGACGGCTGCCGGAATAACGTCAAAAGCCCCGGTTGGCGCGGCAAATGTGGCACCGCGCGCCACCGCTGATCCAGCGAATACAGCGCGCATCGAGCTCGCTCATCCCATCGGAAGTTCCCCCGGTCAGGGGAGGGGGATATCCCCCGTCGTGCGCGGCCTCCTGATCCCGATCGAAGGCGCGGAGATCCCCACCGCACCCGAGCTGTTGCCCAACTCGGAGCGCGAATACCGCGCGGGCTGGCACGAGGGGATCGACTTCCCCGCGGACCGCGGCACGCCGGTGCGCGCGGCGGCCGCGGGCACCGTCGTTCGCGTGGATCGCGGCTTCGTCGACTGGGACGCAGCGGCGATGAACGCGGCGCTCGAGAAGGCGCTCGCGCTCGGCTACACGCCGGATGAGACGCTCGACCGGATCCGTGGACGCCAGGTCTGGATCGATCACGGTCGGCAGGTCGTGACGCGCTACGCGCACCTCGACACGGTCGCGGACCTATTCGTCGGTGAGACCGTGGAACGCGGGCAGCTCGTCGGCACGGTGGGCAGCTCTGGATTCGAAGAGGGTGGACCGCACCTGCATCTGGAGGTCCGCGTCGGTGACGACTATCTCGGCGACTGGCTCGAGGGCGACGAACGCGTGCGCGTGATCAATCGGTCTTTCGAGTAGTCCCCCGCTCCAAGAAGCAGCGCGCGCAGAGGGCGCGCGTATCGCTCGCCAGGATGTTGAACGTGGTTCCGCACGCGGAGCATGAGCGCATGTCTTGGTCGTCGCGCTGGCCGCCCTTCTTCCCGGTGACCGCCTCGTCACCCAGGCGGACCCAACGCTCTACCGCTCGCTCAGCTTCCTCGTCGTGCGCCATCGGTGGGTTTAGTGGGGCCGCAAGTTGTTGGCCGGAATAGACGCCGAGCGGCGGGCTGAGCGAAAACCGTTGCGAAAACGTTGCGAAAGCGGGCGGGCGAGCCGAGCGAGCGGAGGGAGCGGAGAGCTACCGGAGGCCGGTGCGGCGCGCCCGGAGCGCGGCTTCGTGGACGATCTCGACCGCCTCGGATGCGATCGGCCGGGGTAGACGCGCGAAGACGCCGAGCTCGGCACTCTTTTCTTTTTCGGGAAGCTCGTACCACCACGACAGGCGATCGAGCTCACACATGTACACGTACGCGGTGGTCGGCTTCGGGAGCTCGTAACGGATGGCGCCGAGCAGATCGAGGCGGTTCGCCACGATCCGCGCCGCGTCCCAGAGCTCGCGGCGCGCCACTTCCAGGATCGTCTCCCCCGATCGGCGGGCGCTCGTCGGGAAGTGCCAGCCGCCTGCGTCGGGCGTTCGCGTCCAGACGGTGAGATCGCCATAGAAGGGGAGGACCATCGCGATCTGCGCGGAGGCGGGCGGAAATTCCTTGAAGCTCGAGTCCCGACGCGAGACGAAGGTGAGATCCGCCATTGTCGCAAAAGTAAGCAGGACGGCGACCGGCGCGTCAATAGCCTGCGTGGCAGAGAGGGTGGCGGATCGGTGTTAGCAGTCAGGCGCGCAGGGCTTCAGCCAGCCGGAACGGGTCCGCGGCGATGACCGAAGCGGCGTAGAGCTCCATCGCGCCGATGTCGCTCGTCTTGTTCGCGGGATCGCCGCGGTCGACAAGTCGCGCGAGCGGCGGGAAGCGCCTCCAGTCCTCGCCGTCCGGCGACAGCGGAGGCACATACAGCGCCATGTTGTAGGAGACGACGCCCGCCGCGCGGTAGGCGGAAACCGCCTTCGCGATCGCCGGCGCGAGTGACGATTCGTCAGCCCCGGGGCGTCCCAGGACCAGGATCTCACGTTCCTTGATCGGCACCAGAGACGCGATCGACCGGACTCCCTCGATCTCAGCGCCCAGCCCGAGCGCGTGGTGCACGACCCACAGATCGTCGAAGTAGTCGCTCCCGTGCCGCACGTCGTACGCGAGTGCCTGGCGGCGCAGCAGCTCGATCTTGGGGTAGTGCATGCCGCGCGTCGCCGTCATCTGCATGTGACCGTGGACGATCGATCCGCCCGCGCGCCAGAGGGAGTTCCACATCAGGAAGAAGTAGCGCGCGGCGGGATCCGCTTCGAGCGCGCGTTCGGCCCAGCGGCGTGCGGTGACGAGGTGATCGCGCATCGCATCCGCGTCGACGGGGGCGAGCGGGTCGTGCTCCTTGAACACGAGCACGCCGTGGAAGCCGTCGTACTTCGCGACGTTCGAGGCCGTTATGCCATAGGCGCCCTCGACGCGCCCGAACGTATCCGCCGGCGTCCCGGTCTCCGGCCGGCAGAACGGATCGTTCGCGGCCGACGCGATCGTCGCGCGAAGTGCGTCCCAACCCTTCACCTCCATCGGCCGCAGCGCGCGCAGCTCGTTGAAGAGAGCCCCCTCGAGTGTGACCTGATTGTTCACGCGCACGATGCGCTGCTCGCGTACGGCCTCGACCGATCCGAAGAACTTCTTGATCCACTCGTGCATCTCCGGCGGCGGCTCGAGGCGACCGGTCGTCGTCGAGATGCTGAGGATGCGCCCGGCCGCGGCACGCGCGTCCGCCGGGAGCGAGGCGACGGCCTCCTCGAGATCGACGATCGATGGCGTCACGCGGCTTTGCGCACCCTCGACGCCGTCTTGTAGAGCTCGACGTAGCGCTTCGCCGACGCGGCCCACGAGTGGTCCTCGCGCATCACGCGGCGCACGAGATCGGTCCACTCCTCGGTCGAGCCGCGGTAGGTGCGCATCGCGCGTGCGATCGCGTCGTCGAACGCCGCAGGCGAGTACCCCGCGAACGAGAAGCCGTTGCGACGCGTGCCGTCGCGGTCGATGTCGCGCACGGTCTCCGCGAGGCCGCCGACCTCGTGCACGACGGGGATGGTCCCGTAGCGGAACGAGATGAGCTGGCCGAGCCCGCATGGCTCGAAGCGGGACGGCATGAGGAAGAGGTCGGAGCCCGCGTAGATCCGCTGGGCCAGCGCGGCATCGAATCCGAGCGTGAGCCAGAGCTTTCCCGCGTATCGCGACGCGAGCGCCTTCCACTTGGCCTCGTAGGCCGGATCGCCGGTCCCGAGCACAACGAGCTGACCGCCGGCGTCGAGGAGCTTCGGCGCCGCCGCGGTCAGGAGATCGATGCCTTTCTGCTCGACCAGACGCCCCACCACGCCGAAGATCGGCGCACGCGGCTCCGCACCGAGCCCACCCTCGTTCTGCAGCGCGGCCTTGCATACGGCCTTGCCGCTCGGATCGTCAGCGCTGTATCGCGCGGCGATGTGGCGATCCGTCGCGGGATCGAAGGCGGTCGTGTCGATGCCGTTCACGATGCCGAACAGGCGCCGGCGCCGCTCCCGCAGCAGCGCCTGGAGGCCTTCCCCGAACTCGTTGGTGAGGATCTCCTTCGCGTAGCGCTCACTCACGGTGCTCACGACGTCGGCGGTCACGATCGCGCGTGCCATCGGATTCGCCTCGCTCGGCCCTTCGACCGGAAGACGGGCACGCGGCAATCCGATCAGCGCGAGAACGTTCTTATCGGTGCGGCCCTGGTATGCGAGGTTGTGGATCGTGAACACCGTCGACGTCGCAGCGAGTGCGCGCGTCCGCGCGACGAGGGGAACGAGGAGCGCCGCGTGCCAGTCGTGCGCGTGAACGACGTCGGGGGGCGAGTCACGAATGTCCTCGAGCACCGCGCGGCAGAACAGTGCATAGCGCTTCGCGTCGTCCGGCTCACCGTAGACGCGATCGCGGCCAAGCCGCTGATCGTTGCGAACGAACACGACCCGCACGCCGTCTCGCACGACGCTGGGATACAGGACCTTCAGCTTCGCCTTTCCGTAGGGGACCGAACGCGACGGCGCGCGGTCGGTGATCTGGAACTTCGCACGGTCGATCGTCCGGTGCAGCGGCAAATACAACGTGACGTCATGACCGAGGGCCGCGAGCGCCTGAGGGAGACTGCCCGCGACGTCAGCGAGGCCGCCGACCTTCGCGTACGGGGCGGCCTCGGCGGCCGCAAAGACGATCTGCACGAGCCACCGGATGTTAACGAGATGTAAGGAGATGACGCTTCGAGACCGAAACCGTACGGTGGACGAAACCGGTCCGTTAGGTCGATTGGTAGTGGTGGTAGCGCGTTCAAGGAGGGACAAAGTGAGCGTTTCGTTCCGCAGCAAGAAGGTTCTCCTGGCTGCAGGCGCCGGCGCCCTGACGGCGGCGCTGCTCGGTGGCGCGGCCCTCGCGGCCTTCGCGCCCGTCTCCTACGACCCGGTGCAACTGGTCGAAGCGCAGCTCGGTACCGCGGCGCCGGCGAACAGTGGGACTGACAAGCTGAAGACGATCCTGGACGCGCTCGCCGCGAAGGGTGTGATCACCCCGGCTCAGGTCGACGCGATCCTCGCCGCGATCCGTGACGCGGAGCCGAAGCGCGACGGCGGTGAGGTGAAGCGGATCTTCGCCAACCTCCTCGAGGCATCCGCCAAGTACCTGGGCCTCACGAACGCCGAGCTCAAGACCAAGCTTCCCGGCACAAGCCTCGGTGCGATCGCCGACAAGACCCCCGGCAAGAGCCGCGCTGGTCTCGTTGCGGATCTGCAGAACGCGGTGAACGCCGCGATCGACAAGGCACTCGCGGCGAACAAGATCACGAAGGAGCAGAGCGACAAGGCGAAGGCGGACGCACCCGCGCAGATCGCCAAGTTCGTCGACCACCTCTACGAGCAGCGCGCGCCGAAGACGACGACGCGCGCGCTGAAGGTGACCGAGTTCGTTGGTGACGTCTTCGGTGTGGCCCGCGACTACCTCGGCCTGTCGCAGGCCGATCTCACGAAGGCGCTGCGCGAGGGCAAGAGCCTGGGCGATATCGCGAACGCGACCGCCGGCAAGAGCAAGGACGGTCTCGTCGCTCAGCTCACGACCGCGGCCAACGCGAAGATCGAGAAGGCCAAGACCGACGGGAAGATCACCACCGACCAAGCGGCGGCGCTCGCGGCGCAGGTCGGCGCAGCCGTAACGGCGCTGGTCGACCGAAAGGGCCCGACCGCCTTCAAGCGCTGAAAGCGCGCACCGTCCGGTATCCGTTCGGTGGCGAGACCACGGGGGATGCCGGCCGGTGGGACCCGTGGGTAACGACGATGGCCACCGGCTCGTTGGCTCATCGCAGGCTGCTCGGAGGTCGGGCGGTATAGTCGGCCCGCGTTCGACCCTGCGAACTCGCTCAGGAGCAGGTACTGGATAAGCGCTACCAGATCTCTCAACCGCTAGGCACCGGTGGCTCCTCCCAGGTCTACCTGGCGCAGGACACCGCGCTCAAGCGCGAGGTCGCCATCAAGGTCCTCGACACGGCGGCCGCGGCCGACGGCAACCTCCGCCGCATGTTCGTGAAGGAAGCGCGCTCGCTCGCCCAGCTCTCCCACCCGAACATCGTGTCCGTCTTCGACGTCGGTGAGGTCGACAACCTTCCGTACATCGTGATGGAGCACCTCCCGGGCGGATCGATCAAGGCGCGCATCGAGCGCAGCGGGCCACTCAAGGCAGGCGAAGCGGTGCGCATCGCCGTCGAGGTCGCCAACGGACTCGCGTTCGCGCACTCGAAGGGCATCATCCACGCGGACCTCAAGCCGTCGAACATCCTCTTCGACGCGAACGACCACGCGAAGATCGCGGACTTCGGCATCGCGCGCACGCCAAAGGAAGATGCGGCGACCCCGGAGCTCTACGCGACGGCGATGTATGTCGCACCAGAACGCGTCGAGGGCAAACAGGCGAGCGTTCAGAGCGACGTGTACGGGCTCGGGCTCGTCGTGTACGAGATGCTCGTGGGCCAGCCTCCCTTCACCAGCACGAGCGCGGGCGTCCTGATGCGGGACCACGTCGTGCGCATGCCGGTCCCGCCGAGTCACCTGCGGCCCTCGTTGCCGAAGGAGCTCGACACGATCGTGCTGAAGGCGCTCGCGAAGCAACCCAACCTGCGGTACCAGAAGGCGAGCGACTTCGCGAAAGCGCTGGCCGCGATCGAGAACATCGACAAGGAGCTCGCGACCACGCGCATCGCGCCCGTCATGACCGAGCCGATCACTGACTTCGTGCCGACCGTCGATCAGAGCCCCGTCGTGGCGCTGCTCTCGAGTTACGGCCAACCGCTCCGCCGTGCCTTCTTCGCGCTCCTGGCGGCGCTACCGGTCTTCGCGCTCATGGTGCTCGCGAGCTTCGGCCTCATCACCTCCCTCGCCGCGGCCGGCCTCGTCGCTCTCGTCGCCTTCGCGGGGCAGCTCGGTGTGGCGCTCGCGATCGCGTGGATCATCGAGACCGCCCTCATCTTTCTGTTCGTGCCGGGCCTTGCGGTGCTATTCGCGCTCATGGGCGTCTGGGTCTGGCTGCGGGACGTGCGCAGCGAGCAGGCGATCATGGCGATGGCGATGCCCGTCACCGCGCCGCTCGGCCTCGCGCCGGCCTTCGTGCTGACGGCCGCGGCGATCGATGGCCTGATGGGTGTCGTGACCGCGGGATGGGGCGCGATCCTCACGGTCATCTTCGCGATCGCGGCCGGGGAGCAGTCGCTCGGCCCGTTCGTGCAGACGGGCTTCACGCTGCGGCAGGAGACGCTCTTCAGTCCCCTACGCGCGATCGACACGAAGAGCGCGCTGATCGGCGTGGTGCAGGGCCGTGGGACCTCGCTCGGCGAAGTCATGAATCCGGAGACGCTCTTCTCGCAGATGGCCGCGCTCGTGTCGCGGCTCGTCGGCGCGGATGTCGCCGCGCTCGCCACGGTGATCGCGTGGACGATCGCCGGGCTCATGGTCTGGTCCGTGACGCGGATGCTGCGGACGTTCTTCGACACGCTGCTACGCCGGCCCCAGCGCTGGTTCTCGCTCTACGTGGCCGCCCAGTTCGCCGGTGTCATGTCGGGCGCGGCCATCCTCTACCTGCTGTTCCTCACCTGGGGTCCGCTGGACAACGCGCCCGGACGTCCCGCCGACAGCGTCCTGCTCGTGTCCGCGATGGTCGGCGTCGCGTTCGCGACGGCGCTCGGCGTCGTCATCGGCGCGAGCCATCGGCCGGAACCCGAAGAGGAGCCCACCCCGTCGGTCGCCGCGCGGAGGTTGCCGGTCCGCTAGGCGCGCCGCAGCCGAGCCGCGCATGCTACCCGCCGACATTGACGAAGCGCCTCGCGGATCTCTTCAGGGTGCGCGCCGGCGAGGGCCGCACCGTCTCGCTCGTGCTCGCGGTGACGTTCCTCATCACCGCGGGCGGGAGCGTCGGCAGCAACGCGATCGAGGCGCTGTTCTTCTCGCGGCAGGGCACCTCAGCGTTGCCGGCGCTCTACGTGGCGCTCGGCGTCACGAACTTCGTCGTCGCGCTCGGGATCACCGCCCTGCTTGGCCGCGTCGCTCGCGCGCGCTTCTATCTCGTCCTTCCGCTGGTGCTCGCGACGTCGCTCGCGCTACAGCGTTTCGTGCTGGCCTTCGATATCCCGTGGACCTACGCGCTGTTCTGGCTGCTCATGAATGTCGAAGCCTCGCTGCAGGGCCTCCTCGCGTGGGGCATCGCGGCCATCGCCTGCGATACGCGCCAGGCGAAGCGACTGTTCCCGCTCTTCGCGGCCGGCGGCATCTTGGGTGGCGTCGCCGGTGGCTTCGCCACGCGTCCGCTCGCTGGTCTGGTCGGCACGGAGAACCTGCTCGCGGTCTGGTCGGGCGCGCTCGTCCTCGCGTTCCTCGTGGCTCGCGTGCTGCTCGCCCGACACGTGGTCGCGCGCGCCGGAACGGGAACGAACGTCATCGACGACGTGCAGGCCGGCTTCCGGTACGTGCGCTCGTCTCCGCTCTGGCGCGCGGTGTCAGCCGCGACCGTGCTCTTCGCGGTGCTCTACTTCTCGATCGCCTTTCCGTTCTCGAAGGCCGCGACCGCGGCGTATCCCGACGCGACGGAGCTCGCGGGATTCTTCGGCCTCTTCTTCGGAGCGTCGACGGCCGTCGCGTTCCTCGCGTCACTCTTCGTCGCGAACCGGCTCTTCGCGCGGATCGGGATCATGACCGCGATCATGCTGTTCCCCCTGCTGTACACGGCCGGCTTCGCGACCCTCCTTGTGACGCAGACGGCGCTGGTTGCGGTCGTGGCCTTCCGATTCGCACAGGTCGTCTACCTGCAGGGCATCGCGAGTCCCGCCTACGAATCGGTCTTCAACGTCGTACCGACGGAGCGCCGCGACCAGGTGCGAGCGTTCGTCAGCGGCGTACCCGATCAGGCGGGGATCGTCCTCGCCGGCGCGGTGCTGCTCATCGGCGACCGCGCGCTCGACGCGAGCCAGCTCGCGGCCATCGGGCTTGGCGCGGCGCTCGCCACGGCGTACCTGTGCTGGCGCGCGGCGCGCCAATACGCGCGTGCGCTCGTGCGGACGCTGCGGACCGGGCAGCCGGTCGTCTTCAGCAGCGAGGAGGAGCCGTTCGGTGGCTACCGCCGCGATGCCGAGGCCGTGGCGGCGGCGCGCGCTGCCGCGCAGGACGTCGATCCTCGCGCGCGCCACGTCGCGATCGAGGTGCTGGGCCAGCTCGCCGACTCGGGCGACGTTCTCGTGAGCGCGCTCGACGACGCCGACGACGATGTGCGTCTAGCGGCGGCGAGCGCGCTCGCGCGCCGCGACGCGGCGGCGCTGCGGTCCCACCTCGACGATCGCGACCCCGCGGTGCGCGCGACGTGCGCCGCCGCGCTCCTCGAGACGGAGCCGCGGGCCCGCGGTACGCTCGACGCGCTGCTCCGCTCGCATGATGCCGAGGCGAGGCTCGCGGCGGTGCAGGGCCTCGGTCATGCCGGCGGCGCCGCCGCGGCGGAGGCGATCGTCGCGCTCGCGACCGACAGCGATCCGCGTGTGCGCGCGGCCGCGGTACGCGCCCTTCCCGCCGCTGGGACGGCGGCGCTGCCGCTCATCGGCGCCGCGATCCGCGACGCGAACCGTGGTGTGCGTCTCGCCGCCGCCGACGCGCTCGTGCAGCTCGGTACGCCCGCGCTCGACGTGGCGGTCTCCGCGATCGAGGACCAGACCTCCGTGGAGGACGCGCTCGCCGCGCTGCGACGGATGCCCGCGGCGAACGTCGCCGATCGACTGCGAGACATCGCACGGCGGCGCGCGGCCAGCGCGGTCCGCTATCACCATCTCGCGCGCGGACTACCGGGCGAAGACGAACGCGCCGCGTTCGCCCGCGACGCGCTCGTGCGCGCGGCACGCGGGCATGCGGCGGTCGCGCTGGGCGCGCTCGCCGCGGTCGCGCAAGACGACGCGTACGAAGCGGCCTTGACCGGTCTCCGCAGCCGCGACCACGTCCAGCGCGCGAACGCGCTCGAGACGCTCGAGGCCGTCGGCGACCGCGAGCTCGTGCGGCCGCTGCTCGCGGTGTTCGAGGATCTCGCTCGATCCGACCAGGCCACGGACATCGATGCGCTGCGCGACGATCCGGACGAATGGATCCGCGAGGTAGCGGCATTCGCGATGGCTCGACCGACGTCCACTGGAGGGAACGCGATGGAGACACTGACGACGCTACCGACGATGGAGCGCATCCTCTTCCTGCGGCATGTGCCGCTCTTCGCCGACCTGCCGCCGAGCGATCTCAAGCAGATCGCCGCGGTCGCTGGAGAGCAGCTGTACGAGGACGGCACTCTCATCGCGCGCGAGGGCGATGCCGGCAACGAGCTGCTCGTGATCGTCGGGGGGGAGGTGCGCGTCGTCAGCGGTGGGCGGGAGCTGGCTCGGCGCAAGCGCGGCGACTATGTCGGCGAGATGGCGGTGCTTGACGGCGAGCCCCGCAGCGCATCGCTCGTCGCCCAGGGCACCGTGCGCGCGCTCCGCATCGGGCGACGCGAGCTCGAGACGATCCTGCGCGAGCGCCCCGAAACGAGTCACGCCATGCTGCTCGTGCTCACACGGCGTTTGCGCGAGCTGTCCCGCGCCTCGGTGACGCCCGCACCCTGATGCGCAGCCAGCGATACGAGCGCATCTATGACGTCGTGCGCCGCATCCCGCGCGGCCGCGTCGCGACGTACAGGATGGTCGCGATGGTCGCGGGTTACCCGCGCGCGGCGCGGTTCGCCGGTCTCGCGATGCATCACTGCGACGACCCGACGGTCCCGTGCCACCGCGTGGTCAACGCGAGCGGCGGCCTCGCCCCCCACTTCGTTTCGCAGCGCGCGCGGCTGGCACGCGAGGGCGTGACGTTCGCGGGACGGAGCGTCGCGCTCGGGCGCCACCTTTGGACGCCGCGGCTGCCGGACGAGCGCGGCGGCGCGGTTTCGCGGCGGCGGCGGGCGGGCGCTCGAGGAGGATGACGCGGAAGGACTCGCCGAACTTGTGACCGGCCGACCTGCCCGTGCGCCTATTCCAATCGCGCACGAATGCCACAGATTCCGGTCCGAGCTGCGAGCGATGCGCAAGCAGCGCCTTGACCTTCGTGTCCATCGTGTCACCGATGTCGATGACCGTGCCACCATCGCCGAACGTTTCGAGGAAGAGCGCCTTCGGCTTGTGCGGCTCGAGCTTCTCGTCGGCCCACAGCTCGGGGAACATCTGACGGGTCGACGCATCCGGGTTGATCGTGCGGAGCGCGACCTCGCCCGCGGCGATGTGGTCGGGATGGTTCACGTAACCCTCGGCGGCGACGCGGAACTGCGGATCCATCGCGATGATCACGTCGGGCTTGTGGATGCGCACCTGGCGCGCGACGTCCCTTCGGACCTCGAGCGTCGGGTACAGGTAGCCGTCCTCGTAACCGAGGAAGACGACGTGCTTCACGCCCAGGATCTTCGCGGCCTCGCGCTGCTCGGCGTAGCGGGTGTCGCGCAGCTTCTCGCGCGTCATCTTCGGATCCTGCGAACCCGACGCGCCGTTGGTGACCATGCAGTACGTGATCTCGACACCGGCCTTCGCCCACTTCGCCACCGTCCCGGCGACGCTGAACTCGGCGTCGTCGGGATGCGCGTAGATCACCATCGCGCGTTCGATGTCGAGGTCTTTGCTGAAGCGCATGCGTGAAGCATGACAAGCGCGGACAGCGAAAGATTCCATTGCGTCGGCTGCTTGGTTGTGATAGAACATGTGTTCTAGACACTCGCGCGCTCTGAGCGGCGCGACATGCGGGGAAAGCAATGCTCCACTGCTACATGTGCGGGCTCTGGAAACCGGAGTCCGACTTCGCCTTCCAAGACATCAAGACCGGACGCCGGCAGTCGCATTGCCGCGGGTGCCAGGCGACGTACCGGCGCGCCCACTATCTCGCGAATCGCGACGCGTATATCGCCCTCGAGGTAGCTCGAATTGCGGGTTACCGCGACGCGAACCGCGCGCTACTACTCGCCTACCTTCTGCAGCACCCCTGCATCGACTGTGGCGTAGGCAATCCGGTACTCCTCGACTTCGACCACCGGGATCCATCCACCAAGCGCAGTGAGGTCGCGCGGCTTGCGAGCTGCAAACCATGGCCTCAGGTCCTCGCCGAGATCCAGAAGTGCGACGTGCGCTGCGCGAACTGCCATCGGCGGAAGACAGCTAAACAGCTCGGCTGGGCCAAGCTGCTGCGAAGCGCGACCGAGTTCGCGAATCTGATCGAACAGCCACTTCTCGCTCAACTGGAGGACGCCTACCTAGCGTCACGGGCCGATCTCGACATGCGCGTTTGTTGTACCTGCGGCGTGGCTCAGCCAATCAGCGAGTTCGCGGTCAAGAACAGGGAGCGTGGAACGCGCGCGACGAAGTGCCGCGCCTGCCAGGCTGCCTACTCACGCGAACACTATCGACGCAACCGGCCGGCT
>DASYUC010000120.1:0-42127 GCA_036001645.1 Candidatus Limnocylindria bacterium | reverse complement strand
CTTGGAGGGGCATCAGCGGATGATACGGAGGAGATCGCCGCTCTCGAACAGCCCGCGCGTCTCGATCGCGAGACGGTCGAAGGCCTGCGGCGGGATGCCGATGTCGGCGAGGAGCAGCTCGCCGACCAGTGCGCGCGACCGGGTCTCGATGAGGCCGCGCTTCGGCAAGGCGAGCGTGACGGTGAGCGCGGCGCGGATCGTCACCCCGAGCGGCTCGCCGGTGTCCGGATGCAGACCTGACGGCAGATCGACCGCAAGGATCGGCAGGCGCGACGCGTTGGCGGCCCGGATGAGGTCGGCGAGCGCGTCGCGCGGCGGACCGCTCGCGCTGTAGCCGAGCAGACCGTCGATGAGCAGATCGGCGTCGTCCGCGCCGGCGCCGCGCAGGACGCCGAGCTTCGCCAGGATGTCGTGCTGCTGCCGCGCGAGCGGACGCAGTCGTTCCACGGGGCCCGAGAGCACTGCCCCCACGACCGCGCCCCAACCGCTCAGGTGACGCAGCGCGCCGAGGGCGTCACCACCGTTGTTGCCACTGCCGGCGAACGCCACGATCCGCTTGCCGGCGACACCGCCGAGGACGAGGCGTGCCGCCACCGCGATCTGGTACGACGCGTTCTCCATGAGGACTTCGAGCGGGATGCCGAGCTCGTCCGACGCGATCCGATCGGCCTCGGCCATCTGCGCCGCGGTCGCGGAGGGGACGTCGCGGAGCGCCGGGAGGTTATCGACGTTCACACGAGCGCTGTGCCGTGCTCACCGTGACGTAAGGTTTCGGCATGCCGGTCGAGAAGACTACGGGCAGTGTCCTGCTGCTCATCGGACCGTCCAGTGTGGGCAAGACCGCGATCGCGAAAGGGCTGCAGCGTTCCTTGAGTGCCCAATGGCTGATCGCCGGAGTCGACATGTTCTGGGGAATGCTCGATGAGCGGACACTACCCGCGGGCGATTTCAGGACCGATTCCGACGCGATGCGGCGTATCACCCGTGGTTGGCATCGGGCGGTCGCAGCGCTGGCGCGCGAGGGCAACAGCGTCATCGTCGACGAGTTGTGGATCCACGACTGGTGGCTCGAGGACTGGCGCGACGTGCTCGGCGACCTGCGGTGGTGGTCGGTGCTGCTCAGCGCATCGGTCGCAGAGCTGACACGGCGTGAGCTCAGGCGCGGGGATCGTCCTTCGGGATTGGCGGCTGCGGACCTGGCGCGGGTGCCGACCCAAGGATCCTTCGACCTCGTGATCGACACGAACGACCTGACCGTCACCGACTGCGTTGCCACCATCACGGGTCTCATCACCAGCTGACTACTCGATGTCGATCTTGCTGGCTCCCCACATCGCGGGATCGACGTCCGCCATCGACCGGGAGCACGTCCACACGTGACCGCCGATGCCTTCGGCGCTGTACTGCCGCTCGCCATATGGATGGTCGAGCTGGGCAGAGCGAATCGCTCGCCTGGGCGACGTTGTCGTAGGGGAGCTCGGGGATGATCGTCGACGAGGGCACCGAACCGTCGGCGATCATGCGGACCTCCTGCTCTGTTTCGTGCGCGTGGCGAAGATGACGACCTTTGGCACCGCGAACGTCGTCTCGGTGATGTGGAACGTCGTGACCGCGGCCGGTGACGCCTCCCGCAGGCGGCGCCGAACCTCGGCGGCGCGGTCCGCGGGCGTCTGCGATCGCTCGAGCCACGCCTCGGTGGTGAGCTTCGTCGTCATGAGCTCCGACTCGACACTGGTGCGAAGGCCGGCATCTTCGAGGAGCGCGCGCCAGCCGGCGATCGTGCGATTGCGCGCGTGCGAGGCATCGCGGAGCGTTTCGAGCTCGTTGATGAACGCATCGAGCGCGGGATCGTCGGGCGCGTAGTTGTCGACGAGCACGAAGCGTCCGTCAGCCCGCAGCACGCGCGCGACCTCACCGAATGCGGCCGCGGCGTCCGTGAAGTGGTGAGCGGCGAGGCGGCACGTCGCGAGATCGAAGGTCGCGTCCGCGAACGGGAGGGCCGTCGCGTCGGCCTGCGCGAATGCGGCGTTCGGCGCGGTGACGACGCTCGCGCGACCGGCCAACAGCATCTCGACCGTCGCGTCCGCTCCGACCGCGAAGGCGACGAGCGGCGCGATGCGGCGCAGCGTGTGCCCCACGCCGCAGCCGAGGTCAAGGGCACGCTCGCCGGTCCGGGGTGCCGCGACCGCGATGAGCCGCTCGAGATCCTCACCCGATGCGTGCGTCGCACTCGATACGTACGCAGCGGCCGTTCTGCCGAACTGTGCGCGCACGTCCTTCACAGCGTCTTCTCGAACTCGACGGTCGTCGCGCGCGTGTATCCGTTCGCCTCCCAGAACTCCATCGCCGCGGTGTTGTCCTCCCACACGATGAGGTTCACCTTCGGGCATCCGCGGTCACGCAGGCGCTGTTCGATGGTGCGCACCAGGCGTGCCCCGAGCCCGTGCCGACGCTGATCCGAACGCACCGCGACGTGATACAGCCAGCCGCGTCGGCCGTCCCAGCCGCCGAGCGCGGTCGCGGCGAGGCCGCGTTCGTCGAGCGCGAGCAGGAACAACCCGGGGTTGCGTTCCGCGAACGCGGCGAGCGAGCGGTCGTCATCGCCAGGGCGGATCCGGATGCCCGAGGCTTCCCAGAACGCACGCACCGCGGCGCCATCGCCCGCGTCGAACTCGCGCACGTCCACTTCTCCATTCTTCGCGCTCGTCTCCGCCCGCTTCGCGGCGTCGCCTCGCCGCGTCGCTTTGCTCTTCATGACTCGCTCCCCGCAGATGAACTGCTCGTCGCTCGACTCTCTCTCATACTGCCTTGTCGTGCGCGTCGGTCGTTTCCAGGTCGAGATCTTCAGCGACGGCATCTGTCGCCTCGATGGCGGCGCGATGTTCGGCATCGTTCCGAAGGCGCTGTGGGAGAAGGACAAGCCCGCGGACGACCGCAATCGGGTCGCGCTGGATATGAACTGTTTGCTCATCCGCGACGGTGCGGGCAACGTCGTGCTCGTCGAGACGGGCGCGGGACCGAAGCTCACCGAGCGCTCGAAGGAGATCTTCGGCATCGATGGCCCGCCGCGCCTGCTGGACGAGCTCGCGCGCCGTGGGGTGCGACCCGACGAGGTCACGCTCGTCGTGAACACGCACCTGCATTTCGATCACGCCGGCGGCAACACCTACCGCGACGGCGACAAGATCGTTGCGACGTTCCCGCGAGCGTCCTACGTATTCCAACGGCTCGAGTGGGTCGACGCCGGCGCCCCGAACGAGCGGACTCGCGGTTCCTACTTCTCGGACGACTACGCGCCGCTCGAGGCGACCGGCAAGCTCGAGCTCATCGACGAGAGCGTGGAGATCCTGCCCGGGATCCGTCTCGATCGCGTGCCGGGACACACTCGCGGCACTCAGACGGTGCGCGTGAGCGACGCCGGCGCGACGATGTTCTTCTCGTCGGACTTCATGCCCGACCGCCATCACCTGCGGCTGCCGTGGATCCCGGCGTTCGACCTGTATCCACTGGAGACGCTCGCCGCGAAGAAGGTGATCCTGCCGCGCGCTGTCTCGGAGAAGTGGCTCGTTGCCTTCACGCACGACGTGCCGCGCTTCGGACGTATCGCCGAGCAGGATGGGAAGCTTCGCTACGAAGAGGTGGCGGAATAGCCGGCGCCTCGACCGTCATCGTGGGCGGCGGCGTCGTCGGCTGCGCCGCGGCGTTCTTCCTCGCCGAGCGCGGCGAGCGCGATGTCGTGTTGCTGGAGCGCGATCAGCTGGGGCAGGGGACGAGCAAGGGCGGACTCGGCGGCATCCGCCATCAGTTCGTCGACGAGCTGGACGTGCGCCTGTCCAAGCTCGCGGTCGCGTTCTGGCGTTCGTTCGAGGATCGCACCGGCGCGAAGCACGACTTCCAGCAGCGCGGCTATCTCTTCATCGCCGAGACGCGCGAAGGTCTCGAGCAGCTCCGGGAGCCCATCCCCCTGTACGAGCGCGTCGGCGTGAACGTCGAGATGGTCGATCGGTCTGAGATGGAGCGGCTCGTGCCGGGGATCCGCACCGACGATCTCGTCGGTGGGCGTTTTGGCGCCGAGGACGGCTACGGCGATCCCACGGAGGCCCTCGCGGGGTTCGCGGCGTTCGCGCACCTCGGTGGCGTGAAGATCCGCGAGGGCGTCCCGGCGCTCGAGCTCGTGCGTGAGGGCGATCGCGTCACGGGCGTGCGCACCAGAGACGGCGTCATCGCGTGCGAACGCGTGCTGCTCGCGACCGGTTGCTGGACCGCGTCGCTCGCCGCGACCGCGGGTGTGGCCGTCCCGATCTGGCCCTACGCGCGATCGATCATGGAGTCGCGCCCGTACCCGGCGCTCTCGCGCGTCCCGATGACCATCGAATGGGAGTCCGGTTTCCACTTCCGGCCAAAGGGTGCGGCGCAGCGCTTCGCGATGCCGAACCTCACCGGCGACGGTCGCATCGAGAAGGGTCCTCTGTCGCCGCCCGCGGCGTTCGTCCCCGGCGAGTTCGCGCCTCTGGCCGTGCCATCGTCGCTCGAGCCCTGGGTCCGGGCGCGTGCGGCGTGGCGTCATCCTCTGTTCGCGGACCTGCGCATCACCGACTCATGGTCCTGTTATTACGAGATGACGCCCGACGACCATCCGGTGGTCGGCGCGGTGCCCGGCGTCGCGGGCCTCTACGTCGCCGCAGGTTTCTCCGGTCATGGGTTCATGCACACGCCCGCGACGGCGCAGCTCGTCGTCGAGGAGATGCTCGACGGCCGCGCGCACACGCTCGACATCACCGACCTCTCGCTGGAGCGCTTCGCGAGCGGCCGGCGGCCGTTCACCGCGACGGTGCTCTGACCGGACCCGTTCCGCGCCGACGGATGTATTAGAGGACGTGCCTCCCTCCCGCCGCCGACCCGTCGTATGGGGCATCGTCTCCCTTGTCGGAACGGCCCTGCTGGTCGTGTGGATCACCGACTTCGCGATCAACGCCGCGCCGCTCGATGACCTGACGCTGAGGCTGCTCCTCGTCGGCCGCGCGCCGTTCCAGGGCCTGTCGCTCCCGGAAGCGCTGTGGACCGCCGTCAGTCGCAGCGCGATCCTGGTCGGCGCGGCGCTCGTCGTCGCGATCGCCATCGGAGTCCTCGCCGGCGTGGCCTTCGCGTTCTCGCGCTGGCGTGCCGTGCGCGCCGCCGCGTGGGGGGTCGGGACGGTGGGCGCGTCGCTGCCCTCCTTCTTCTGGGCGATGCTCCTGCAGCTCGTCGTCGTCCTCGTGTATCTGCGCACGCAGCGCCTGCTCGCGCCGGTCTCCGGCGGCTTCGGCGTCGACCAGCACCTCATCCTTCCGGCCATCGCCCTCGCGATGCGACCGGCTGCCTACATCTTCCGCACCACGGCGACCGCGCTCGACGAGGCGCGGCACGCGCCCCACGTCGTCACCGCGTGGGCGAAGGGCCTCGGTCCGGCGCTCGTCGCGCGGCGTCACGTCGCGCGCAACGCCGCGCCCGCGGTGTTCGCGGGCATGGCGCTCGGCGCGAAGACCGCGCTCTCGAGCCTCGCGATCGTCGAGTTCGTCTTCACCTGGAACGGTGCCGGCTACGCCTTCATCCTCTCGGTCGCCACCGGCAACGTCGCGTTCGCGTCCGCGATCGGGCTGGTCTTCGCCGTCGCCCTCGCGATCGTGGGCGGGCTCGTCGCGCTCGGCACGCGCGCGGTGAACGTGGGCGCGCGATGAGGCGCGGGGATATCGGACGGATGCTGCGCAACGTCGCGCTCGTCGCGGGTCTCGCCGGCGTCGTCGCGCTCGGCGCGGTCGCCCTCTTCGGCCCGCAGCTGAGCGCCGCCGATCCGCAGGCGCAGCGTCTCGTCCTCTTCTATCCGGACGGCACCTTCAAGGTTCCGCCGACGCCGCCCGATCCGTACTACCCGCTCGGAACGGATCCGCTCGGGCGGGATCAGCTCGCGCGCATCCTGTGGGGCGCCCGGCTGACCTTCACCGTCGTTCTCCTCGCGCTGCTTCTGCGCGCGCTGCTCGCGGTGGTGTTCGGGGTGTTGGCCGGCTGGCGGGGCGGGACCGCTGACGCCCTCGTCACGCTCGTGACGAACGCCGTCGCCGGCATCCCGCAGCTGCTCCTGGCGCTGCTCGTCGCCGTCGCGCTGCGCGAGAACGCCATCCTGGGCTTCGTCGTCGCGCTCGGCTGCGTCGGCTGGGCGGAGGGTGCGCAGTTCGTGCGCGCGGAAGTGATGCGTATCCGCCGGGCGCCGTACGTCGAGGCCGCGACGGCGCTCGGGGCACGGACGCGCGGGATCATCACGCGCCACCTGCTCCGCTCGCTCGCCCCACAGCTCTTCGGCCTTATCGCGCTCGAGGCGGGCGCGACGCTGCTGCTGCTCGCGGAGCTCGGCTTCCTCGGCGTCTTCATGTCGGGCGGCGTCGTCCTCGTCGACAACAGCAATCGGCCGATCCTTCCGGTCCGCGACCGCACGCCCGAGTGGGGCCAGATGCTCGCCGGCGCGCAGAGCTACGCGTTCAGCAACCAGTTCGTGGCCTTCGTGCCGGGCGTGGTCGTCGCCGCGGCGGTCTTCGCCTTCAACCTGCTCGGTGAGGGAGCGCGCGCCGCGACCGATCCGTTCTCCTCGCTGTCGCTCTCGCCCCGTGCGGTCGGATCGCTCGGCCGCGGTCTTCTCGCGCTCACGCTGCTGGGCGGCCTGTTCTTCGGCGTCGTCGAGGCGCGCTCGACGGAGCTCTCGTTCGACGATGCGCTGCGACTGGCTCGCGAGGCGGTCGAGCGCGTCGAGCCGGGCGACGAGCTGCTCGCCGCGGTCGTGCGCTACAGCTCGGATTCGCACGCGCTCGCGAGGCCGCAGAAGCTCAACTTCTACTTCCGGTCGCACGGTATCTTTGAGATCGTGCGCGTCGGCTTTCCCGACGCCGATCAGAACGCGATGGAGGTGCAGCACGACGACGAGGACGGTCTGAACGCGGACGTGCTCGCTACGCTCGACGGCTGGTCCGTCCCGTTCACGCGCGCGCTCGAGATCGGCGAGGACCAGGGCGGCCGCGCTTTCCGCAACAGCTCGCGCGGATGGCTTGTGCGTGTCGTCCTCACGCACCAGACCGCCTTCGCGGTACCGACCTACCGCGTGACGTACTCGGCCCCCTCCGCAGCGACCTCGCCGAACGTGAACGTGCTCGTCGATGCACGGAGCGGCGCCTTCGACACGCGCGAGCTTCGTTTCGCGGAGGCGACGCTCCGCGCCGAGGGTGCTCTCGGGGGCCCGGTCGCGCTGACTCAGGCGAGCGGCAGATGGAGTGCCCGGAGCCCGCAGGGCTTCGCGGGTGGTGGCTTCGACGCCGAGAAGCCGGTGGGCGTTTTCTACACCTTCGTCCGGGCGGACCTGCCCGAGGATCGGCGGACCGCCTTCGTCGGCTTCGGCGCCTTCGGGCAGGCCGGTGTCTCGGCGACTGTCGGATCCAGCAGGGTGCGCCCGACGCCGATCGGGTTCGCGGTCGATCTCGAGGCGATATTCGCCGCGGTCGAGGCCCAAGGCGGCCGCGAGCAGCGCGATGCCTGGTCGCGCGACATCGGCCCGCAGTGGTCCGCGACCGCGGACGCCGGCATCGACGGTCTTGTCTCGGCCGTCCGCGTCCGCTACGGCGGGCCAGAGCGACAGAGCGCGACGTTCCGCTATGACCTCGCGACCGGGCGCGTCGAGCGCACGCAGTGAACGTCCGCGTCACGCGCTTCCTCGAAGGCGCGCGCGAAGCGACCGGGCATGCCGTCATCGTCGACGTGTTCCGCGCGTTCACGACCGCGGCGTTCTGCGTCGCGGCCGGAGCGCGTGAGATCCTGCTCGTCGCCGACCACGAGGAGGCGCTCGCCATGAAACGCGACGATCCCTCCCTGTTCCTGACCGGCGAGATCGGCGGCCGGCCGATCCCCGGCTTCGACGTCGGCAACTCGCCATCGGCGATCGAGCACCTCGACCTCTCAGGCCGTCGCGTCGTGCAGCGCACCAGCTCGGGCACGCAGGGTGTGAGCGCGGCAACGGCGGCGCGCGGCATCGTCCTTGGTAGTTTCGTCATCGCTGAAGCGACGGTCCGTTATCTACAGCGTTCCGACGATGACGTGACGCTCGTGGCGATGGGATCCGCGGCGCAGGAGGCATCAGAGGAGGACGAGCGCTGCGCCTCGTATCTCGCCGCGATGCTCGCGGGAGCACGGCCGGCCGGTCACGGGATGGTGCTGCGGACCCCGCTCTCCGAGTGGGCCGACCATTTCCCGCGCCGCGACGCGGAGCTCGCACTCGACATCGACCGCTTCGACTTCGCACTGCCAGTCGCTCGTGAGGGTGGTCTCTTGGTGGCGCGGCCACTATGGTCAGGTTGATGCAACGGCTGCGTGGTCCCTGGTCGCTGTCGACTCGATTGACGATGCTCGTGGCGATCCTCGCGCTGCCGGTCTTGGTCATCATCTCGCTGTCGTATCTGGACGCGACCCGCGTGCGGCGCGCGAGCGAGCTGGACAGCGCAACACGTTCGGCCCGCAACGGGGCGTCGATCGTCGATGGCTTCCTTCGCGATCTCGAGAACACGACCTTCGCGATGGCCGGCGTGCTCGCCGGCAGTGCCGGGCCCTACGACCAGGCGAGCTTCGGCGCGTATCTCGCATCGCTGACCAAGGCGTATCCGGAGCTGCGCGCGTTCTTCATCACCGACCCGAACGGAAAGGTCGTCGCGTCCGCGAGCGGCGAGGGGATCGGCATCGATCTGTCGACGCGCCCCTACCTCCCGCGGCTCAAGGCGGGCGCGGACAAGGTGTGGAGCGGCTCGATCACCGGCCTTCAGTCCGGCGACATCACCGTCGCGTTCGGCCGACCGATCCGTGCCGCGGACGGCTCGGTGCGCGGCTTCGTCATCCTCGCGTTCTATCCCGAACGCGTCCTTCAGGCCCTGCGGGTGGACTTTCCGCCCGACGCGCAGCTCGCGCTCATCGACGAGAGCGGCCGGCTCCTCTACGCATCGGATCGCACCGAGCCCGCGACGACCGAGATCGACGTCAGCGACGCACCCGGCGTGCGCGACGCGCTGCAGGGACGGGTCGTGCCGGTCGACGGCGCCGCGGCGCCGCTCAGCGGCGACCGCCGCTACGGCGCACTCGTTCCGATCGCCCGCACCGGCTGGGTCCTCGCGATGACGCGGTCGCTCGCCGCGCTCGAGACCGACCTTTTCACGCGACTGGTCGGCGACGCGGCGGCCGTGCTGGGCACGCTGCTCGTTGCCGCGCTGCTCGCGGCGTACGTCGCGAACCGGCTGGCGCGGCCGCTGCGCCAGCTGTCGCGCAGTGCGGTCGCCATCGGCCGCGGCGAACGGCCGGTCATCCCGCTCGTCACCGGTGGCGCGGAGGTCGAGCAGCTGTCGGCGGCGATGCGAACGATGCAGATGGCGGTGGCGCATCGGGAGGACGATCTCCGTCTGCTCGCGAGCTCGAGCGAGCGGCTCACCGAGTCGCTCGACTACACCGACACGATCCGCACCGCGGCCGAGGTCGCGGTCCCGGACTTCGCGGATTGGTGCGTCGTGGACATGGTCGAGGCCGGTCGTATCGCGCGCGCCGCCGTGGCGCATGCGGATCCGGCGAAGCAGGCTCTCGCGCAGCGGTTGCATGAGCTGTATCCGCCGGACGTCGCGAGCACGCGTGGGCCGATCGGGCGGGTCATCGCGACCGGCCGGGAGGAGCTGAACAGCGACACGTCGGATGGCTTCCTCGAGCAGGCGGCGCGTGGACCGGACGAGCTCGCCCTATACCGCGAGCTGCGCCCGCGCTCGTACATCTGCGAGCCGCTCGTCGTCGGTGGACAGGTGCGCGGAACGATCATGTTCCTCACCGCCGAATCGCGCCGCGTCTACGGCCACGCGCATCTCGCGCTCGCGCGCGAGCTCGCGCGCCGCACAGCGGTCGGTCTGGAGAACGCGCGCCTGTACTACGAGGTGCGTCAGTCGGTCCGCACGCGCGACGACTTCCTCTCGGCCGTTGCCCACGAGCTGAAGACCCCGCTCACCGTGATCAGCGGGACCGCGCAGCTCCTCCGCCGGCGCTTGCACGGCGATGACCTCACGGCGACGGCGCCGAGCGTCGAGCGGATCATGAGCGCGGTCGGCCGCATGACCGCCTTCATCGAGGAGCTGCTCGAGCTTGTCCGCCGTCAGGCGGACCCCACGCTCGAGCTGCACCGCGCGCCCACCGACCTCACCGAGCTCGTCCGTCGCGTCACCTCCGAGCTCACCGAGCTCTCGCGCGGGCAAGTCGTCGATATCGAGACGGACGGAGAGGTCGTCGGCGACTGGGATGCCGTGCGGCTGGAGCGCGCGATCGCGAACGTCCTTGGCAACGCGTTCAAGTACAACTCCGCGACCGGTCGCGTCACGGTGCGCATCGGCACCGAGGAGTCACCCCACGGCCCCGTCGCGTTCTGTGCCGTCACCGACGAGGGCATCGGGATCCCCGAGGCGGATCGCGCGCGGATCTTCGATCGCTTCGCGCGCGGCTCGAACGTCGCGGGACGGATCACGGGCAGCGGCGTCGGCCTGACCATCGTTCGACAGATCGTCGAGCAACATGGAGGAACGATCAGTGTCACGAGTGCGGTCGGTCGCGGGAGTACGTTCACGATGCGGCTCCCGCTGCTCGCCGTGCCGGCGGCGCTCACCGCCGCGAACTAATACTCTTCCGAGGTGTCCCGTACCGTCCTCATCACCGGCATCACGGGATTCGCGGGCAGCCATCTCGCCGAGCGCTTTGTGACTGAGGGCGTCGTCGTGCATGGCATCGCGCACGAGGATCCGCCCTACGCGCATCTCGCGGCCGTCGCGGACCAGGTGCACGTGCACCGTGGCAACATCCTCGACGTCGCCGAGGTGAGCGCGGCGCTCGCTGGCGCTCGGCCCGATGCGGTCGTGCACCTCGCGGCGCAGGCGGTGCCGACGCTCGCCACCCGCGATCCGGTCTCCGCCGTGCGCGTCAACGTGCTCGGCACCGCGACGCTCCTTTCCGCCCTCGATACTCGTCCGGAGGTCCGCCTGGTCATGGCCTCGAGCGCCGATGTCTACGGCGTTCCCGGCGCTCCCCTCGTCGACGAGAGCGCGCCGCTGCGGCCCGCGAATGTCTATGCCGCGACGAAGGTCGCGTCCGAGGCGCTCGTCCGTGAGTTCGGCGGTCGCCGTGACGTCGCCACGACGGTTCTCCGTCCCGCGAATCAGATCGGCCCGCGGCAGCATCCGGGCCTTGCGGCGTCGGCCTTCGCGAAGCAGATCGCCGAGGCAGAAGCCGGGCTCGCGGAGCCCGTGGTGCGGCACGGCGTCCTCGACGCGCGGCGCGACTTCCTGGATGTGCGCGATATGGCCGACGCCTATGCGCGTGCGACGGAGCTGACCGAACCGGGTGCCGCGGTCTACAACGTCGGGACCGGCACGGCCGTCTCCGTGGCCGAGATCCTCGAAATGCTCATCGGCCTCGCGCGCGTCCCGGTGCGGGCGGAGCTCGATCCCGAGCGCGTGCGTTCGGGGGCGCCCGCCTCATTCGCGCTCGAGAGCGGTCGCTTCCGCCGGCGGACGGGATGGGCGCCCAAGATCGAGCTGCGCACATCCCTCGCGGACACGCTCGAGTACTGGCGAGGCCGGGTGCGGGCCGAGGTCCGCGCGTGAACATCGTGTTCGGCACCGATGGTTGGCGCGCACGGATCGCCGAGGATTACACGTTCGCCGCGGTGCGCGTCTGCGCGCAGTCCGTGGCCGAGTGGGTCCAGAAGACCGGCGAGGCCGACCGCGGCATCGTCATCGGCTACGACCGCCGCTTCGCTTCGGAGCACTTCGCGGCGGCCGCGGCGGAGGTGGTCGCCGCGCATGGCATCCATGTGTTCCTTGCGACCGCCGCGGCGCCGACGCAGTCGTTCTCGTACGCGACCATGCGGAAGAAGGCCAAGGCGGGGATCGTCATCACGGCGAGCCACAACCCGTGGCCCGATAACGGGTTCAAGGTGAAGGCGGAGACCGGGGCCGCGGCGGCGCCGGACATGCTCGAGGAGCTCGAGGCCATCATCCACCCGCTCGAGTCGCGGCCACAGGACGTGCGCCGCATGCCGTACGAGGAGGCGATGGCGGCCGGCCGCATCGAGCTGTTCGACCCGGCGCCCGATTACCTCGCGCGGGTCGCCGAGCTCTTCGATCTCGAAGCGTTCCGCGGCGCGGGGTACCGCATCGTGTGCGAGCCGCTCTTCGGCAGCGCCAGCGGTTACTTCCCGCGCCTGCTCGGCGGCGGCAAGACCCAGATCGTCGAGCTCCACAGCGAGCGGAACCCGTATTTCGGCGGCCTCAACCCCGAACCGATCCCACCGAACACCAACGAGTTCCTCGCGCGCATCGTCGCCGAGAAAGCCGATGTCGGACTCGCGGTCGACGGCGACGCGGACCGCGCCGGGCTCGGCGACGAGAAAGGCCGCTTCGTCACGACGCTGACGACCTACGCGCTGCTCATGTGGTACCTCATCGAGGTCCGCAAGCTGCGCCAAGGGGTGGTGAAGACCGTGAACATGACGTCGATGGTCGACCGCCTCGGCGAGAAGTACGGCGTTCCCGTGTACGAGGTGCCGGTGGGCTTCAAATACATCGGGCCCAAGATGCAGGAGACCGGCGCGATGATGGGGGGCGAGGAGTCGGGTGGCTTCGGCTTCGCGATGCACCTGCCGGAGCGGGATGGCATCGTCGCCGACCTCTTCTTCCTCGACTTCATGCTCAAGACCAAGAAGACGCCGTCGCAGCTCATCGCGGAGCTGATGGACCTCGCCGGACCCTCCTTCTATCTGCGACGCGATCTCCGTCTCGATGCCGCGACGTACGGCGCGGAGAAGCCGAAGATCATGGAGCGGCTGCGATCCGCCAAGCCGCGCGAGCTCGCGGGGCACGTCGTGAAGCGCGTCGTCGATCTCGACACCGGTGACGGCGTCAAGTACTTCGTCGACGACGGGTCGTGGCTGCTCATGCGTCTCTCGGGCACGGAGCCACTCGTTCGCGTCTACGCCGAAACGCGCGCCGAGGCGGAGCTCGCGCCGATGCTCGATGTCGGAGTCAAGATGGTCAAGGGGAGCACGTGATGGATACATCGGTCATCGAATCGGTCGAGCGCATCCGCGCGGCCGACCCCGAGGACATGCTCGGGCGGATCAAAGAGCTCCCGAAGCAGATACGCGATTCGTGGCAGATCGCGCGCTCGGCCCAGCTCCCACCCGCGTACGGGGACGTGCGCAACATCACGGTCATCGGGATGGGCGGTTCTGCGATCGGCGGCGAGCTCGCGTCGGCGCTGCTCGCCGACGAGCTCAAGGTGCCGATGAGTGTGCATCGCGACTACGGGCTCCCCGCGTATGTCGGGCGCGACTCGCTGGTGATCGCGTCGTCCTATTCGGGCAACACCGAGGAAACGCTGTCGGCGTTCGAGGAGGCACGAAAGCGCGGAGCGAAGGTGCTCGCGCTGACCACGGGCGGAACGCTGGCGACGCAGGCACGCGCGTCGAACTATCCGGTCATCACCTTCACGTACAAGGCGCGACCGCGCGCGACGCTGGGCTACTCCCTGGGCCTCGTCCTCGGTTCGCTCACGCGGCTCGGCCTGGTCCGCGACCTCTCGGCCGACATCGACTCGGCGGTGGCCGACCTCGCGAAGCTCGAGGAGCGCGTGCACGAAGGAGCGCGCAGCAATGACGCCAAGAAGCTGGCGATCGAGCTCTACGGCCGGATCGTGTTCGCCTACGGCGCGGGGGTCATGGGCGTGATGGCCCGCCGAGTCAAGGGCCAGTGGAACGAGAACGCGAAGAACTGGTCGGCCTACGACGTGATGAGCGAGCTGAACCACAACGCCGTCGTTGGCTTTCCGAATCCTCCGATCGCGCGCGAGGCGATCACCGTGCTCATGCTCCGGAGCGATCGCGACAATCCTCGGCACAAGATCCGCTTTGACGTGACCCGCGAGCTGCTCGATCGAGCGAGCATCCAACACAAGAGCCTGCAATTCGGAGGGACCAACCTGCTCTCCGAGGCGCTGCAGATGACACTGTTCACCGACTACGTGTCCTTCTATGTCGCTCTGCTCAACGGCGCGGATCCCTCGCCGAATACGGCGATCGACTATCTGAAGGACCGACTCGCCAAGGGGTGATCCATCGCGCGTCTCACTTCGCGTTCTGCCCGCGCGATGGCACGGCGCTCGTCTCGACGCGCATCGATGGCCGCGACCGCCCGACGTGTCCGGTGTGCGGATTCGCCGACTTCATGCACGTGCAGGTCGGCGCGAACACGATCGTCGAACGTAACGGCGGGGTCCTCCTGGTGCGGCTGAATTACGGCCCGCGAGACGGCCACTGGGCGCTTCCCGGCGGCTTGGTCGAGGACGACGAGACGCCGGAGCAGGCCGCGGTGCGCGAGACGGCGGAGGAGACGGGCTTCCAGGTGCGCCTCGAAGGATTGCTCGCGAGCTGGATGCGGCCGGGCTTCCCGATCCTCGTCGTCGTGTACCGGGCGCGGATCGTTGGCGGCGAGCTGCGCGTCGCGCCGGACGAGGCATCCGAGGCACGCTTCTTCCCGCGCGAGGAGCTGCCGGCGCTCGAGGAGCTGGCCTGGCCGTCTACTGCGCACGGTCTCGATGCGTGGCGGGCATACGAGCCACCGCGTCCCTAAACACCGATACCCGCCAGCCACCCGCCATCCCCCGCGCGAGTTATCCAGGCTGAACGCCTGGCCGCGATGCTCACGCGCGAGCGATCGAGCCAAAGGGGGCATCCAAACCGTGAGCGGCGTGCGTACCAGCGACGGCATGGGAGACCTGGGGCGTGGCGGGATCAGCCCGGTCGCGCGCTTCTCGCTTGCCCTCGGCGCCGTCCTCGTGGTGACCGCGCTCGTGCTCGCCACGGGCAGCGCCTATCTCCTCGGCCGTTACGTCGTGGACGAGACCACATCGTTCACTCAGGCCGCCGTGGCCAGCCACTTCGGCACGGTCTTCAGCGATGACGTGTTCTCGCGCGGATTGTCATCCACCGAGCAGCAGGAGCTCACGCGCGACGTCTCGTTCCACTTCTCGATCTATAACGTCGTCGCGACGCAGTTCTACGATCGCAGCGGCGCGATCGTCTTCTCCTACGACCGCGATGAGATCGGTCGCCGTCTCGAGCCCGGCACGTACCCGCAGCTCGACACTGCGCTGAAGGGCATGCGGGCGGCGGATCGGACAACGATCGTGGCCGATCCGAAGCTCGGCGTCCCGGGTACTTCGCTCGGCTTTGGCACGTTCAACACGCATCACTCCGGTGGCGTCGCCGCTGCCGGCTCGAGCGCGACGCCCGGCCCCGGCACGAGCGAGATCCGTTCGCTCGAGGCCTGGAGCCCGGTGAAACAGAACGGTCAGATCGTCGGGGCCGTCGTCGTCTGGCGCGACATGGCTTCGATCGACGCCGCGCTCATGCGCATCCAGATGACCATCGCCTCGATCATGGCGCTCGCCGCCGCCTTCCTCTGGCTCGTGCTGCGGGGCGTGTACGCGCGATCCTCGAAGCGCATCGTCGCGCAGGCCGGCGCCCTCGAGGATGCGCTCGCGCTTCGCGAGCGCACCTACGACGCCACGCTGACCGCGCTCACGAGCGCGCTCGACTTCCGGGACAACGAGACCGGCGGCCACTCTGACCGCGTCGTCGCGTACATGGAGCTGCTGCTCGAACAGCTGAACATCCATGGCCCGGAGCTCGCGACGCTGCGGCGGGGCGCGCTGCTCCATGACGTCGGCAAGATCGGCGTCCCGGACAACGTGCTCCGCAAGCCCACCGCGCTCAGTGAGAGCGAGTGGGCGGTCATGAAGCGCCACCCGGAGTTCGGCGCGCAGATCATCTCCGGCATCCCGTTCCTCGAAGACGTCGCGCGGATCGTCCGGCACCATCACGAGCGCTGGGATGGCATGGGCTACCCGGACGGACTCAAGGGCGACCGCATCCCCCTCGGCGCCCGCATCTTCGCCGTAGGCGACTCGTTCGACGCGATGACAAGCGACCGCCCGTACCGCCGTGGGCTGCTCATCGACGCGGCGCGCGAGGAGATCCGGCGCTGCGCCAACTCCCAGTTCGATCCGGCCATCGTCACCGCGTTCCTCAGCATCCCGGTCGCGCGTCTGGCGGCGATCGCCGATGACGCGCCGCACAGCCATCCGCGCGTGGTGGCGAGCTAGTCACGGCGCGTTTCCTCCAGAAATCGAGCGTTATCGCCCAGGCCTAGAATCGCTCTCGTCCGGCGCCAGCCGGAACGACGGAGCGGTGGAGGTCGGTGGATGTATTCGAGCCTCATCTCCAAGGTCGAGAAGGCGAAGCGATACGCCGAAGAGCCCCAGCGGATCACCTTCCAGGAATTCGACGTCCGATTCCGCGGCGACAATGGCTCCCATAACGTTTCGCTCCACGGAGATGAGTGGTCGTGCGAATGCGATCACTTCCATACCTCGGGTCTGTGCGCCCACGTCATGACCCTTCAGCGGATCTTCGCGACGCATCTCACCGACGCGGTGAAGTACACGACCGAGCACGTCCCCGCGTAGCGCCCGCGCCCCTGGTGCCCACAACTGAATAGGCAGGGTCCCAGCGAAGCCGGTGAGATTCCGGCGGTGTCGCGCAACCGTGATGGACGCTCGTCCTAACTCGGGTCGCCTGGTACTCCTGCTCGCGGCCGACACGCCTTCGCGAAAAAGGAGTGGAGCCAAATGCGATCCCGCCTCGCCCCCATCCTCGCCGTTCTCCTTCTCGTAGCTTCGGCCTGTGGCGCCGCCGTCACGCCCACCCCGACCCCCGCTCAGCAGCCCAGCGCCTCACTGGCTGCTGCAGCGTTCCCGGCCACGGTCACCGACTTCCAGAACCGATCCGTCACGGTGCCGAAGCGTCCGGAGCGCATCGTCTCCATCGGCCCGTCGATCACCGAGTTCCTCTTCGCCCTCGGCGCCGGGACGCGTGTCGTCGGCGCGGATGACTTCTCGGATGAGCCGGCCGCGGCGAAGCTGGTCGAGAAGGTCGGCGGCATCAAGGTCAACTTCGAAAAGGTGGTATCCCTGAGGCCTGACCTCGTCCTCAGCGTGAAGTTCTCCGACGGCACGATCGAGAAGCTCGCGGGCGCGGGCCTGCTCGTGCTCGTCGTCGATCCGCAGAGCGCGAGCGATGTCGCGCGGACCGCGATCCTGCTCGGCCGAGCCGTCGGCAGCGATGGTGACGCGATGGCGCGCGATATCCAGAAGCGCGTCGACGACGTGCGCACGAAGACGTCCACGGCGGCGACGAAGCCGCGCGTGTATCACGAGATCGACGCGTCCGATCCGACCAAGATCTTCACCGTCGGTCCCGGGTCGTACATCCATGACCTCATCGAGATCGCGGGTGGCCAGAACATCGCCGCGCGCGCGGCCAGCGCGTACCCGCAGCTCTCCGCGGAGGAGATCCTCCGCAGCGATCCCGAGATCATCGTGCTCGCGGCGGCGGATTATTCCGCGAAGCCGGATCAGGTCGCCGCGCGGACGGGCTGGGCGGTGATCGCTGCGGTGCGGAACAAGCGCATCGAAACGATCGCGCCAAACCTCATCAACCGCCCCGGTCCACGCGTCGGCGAGGCCGCCGAGGCATACGCGAAGATCGTCCATCCGGAGCTCTTCCGCTGATGCGCACCATCACCGTCTTCGCGCTGCTCGCGGCCGCGCTCGCCCTGAGCGCGGCCGCGGGCATCCTCGTTGGCGCCGTCGCGATCGCGCCCGGCGACGTCCTCTCCGCGCTGCTCGGGGCGGAGGGCACGAACGGCACGATCATCCGCGAGCTCCGCCTGCCGCGAGTGCTCGGAGCTGCGCTTGTCGGCGGCGCGCTCGCCGCGGCTGGCGCTCTCCTTCAGGGCATGCTGCGGAATCCGCTCGCGGACCCGTTCGTCACCGGGACGTCCGCCGGCGCGTCGCTCGGTGCGGTGATCGCCGTCGCGCTCGGGTTCGAGCCCGTCCTCGTCCCGCTGGCCGCGTTCGTCGGCGCGATCGGAGCGATCACGCTCGTCTGGCGCCTCGCGCGGCTCGGCGGGAGGACGACCGTCCTGACGGTCCTGCTCGCCGGTGTGGTGCTCACGTCATTCGCAGGCGCGCTTGTGACGCTCATCCTGGTCTCGAGCGATCGGCTCGCGCTGCGCCTGCGCGCCGTCCTCGGCTGGTTGCAGGGCGGCATCTCCGTGATCAATTGGAGCGAGCTCGCGGTTGCCGCCACCGTGGTCGCGGTCGGCGTCATCGGTGCGCTCCTCCTCGCGCCGCGCATCGACGCGTACGCGTTCGGCGAAGAGACCGCCGCCGCGCTCGGTGTGGATCTCGACCGGACGACCGCGGCGGTCCTTGCGACGACCGCGCTGCTGACCGGCGCCGCGGTCGCGATCGCCGGCCTCATCGGGTTCGTGGGGCTGGTGATCCCACATGCGCTCCGATTCCTGCTCGGCGCGACACACCGGCGCCTCATCGTCGCGAGCATCCCGGCCGGCGCCGTCGCCCTGGTGCTCGCCGACCTCGGGGCGCGCACCGTGCTCGCGCCGGCGGAGCTGCCCGTGGGCGTGATCACCGGTCTGGTCGGCGCGCCGTTCTTCCTCGCCCTGCTCGTCCGCTCGCGACGGGTGATCGTGTGAGCAGCATCGTTGCGCGCGGGATCCGCGCCGGATATCGCGAGCGAGAGGTGCTGCGCGGCCTGGACCTCGTCGCGCACGCGGGCGAGCTCGTCGCGCTCATCGGTCCGAACGGCGCGGGGAAGTCGACGCTGCTCCGCGTGGTGGGCGGTCTCCTGCGACCGTCGTCCGGCAGCGTCGAGATCGACGGCATCGACGTGTCAGTGCTGGACCGGCGCGCTATCGCGCGTCACATCGCCATCGTGCCCCAGGTCTTCGAGACGCTGTTCCCGTTCACCGTCCGCGAGATCGTGGCACTCGGCCGGACGTCGCGGCTCGGGCCGTTCGGCACCCTCGGCTCCGACGATGCGCGCGCGGTCGCGCGTGCGCTCGACGACATCGGCGCGACCGACCTTGCCGACCGCCGCATCGACCGCGTGTCGGGCGGCGAGCGTCAGCGGGCCGTGCTCGCGATGGCCCTGGCCCAGGAGGCCGGCGTGCTCCTCCTCGACGAGCCGACCGCGCATCTCGATCCGGCGCACCAGAGCGCGACGCTCGAGCGCGTCGCGACCCTCGCTCGCGTACGTGGTCTCGCAGTCGTCGCCGTGCTTCACGACCTCAATCTCGCAGCCGCGTTCGCGTCGCGGGTCGTCCTGCTCGCGGACGGCGCCGTCGTCCGCGAGGGCCTGCCCGGCCACGTCATCACGTCCGAGCTCGTCGCGACGGTCTTCGGTCCGGGTCTGCGCGTCGTCCTGTACGACGGACGGCCGGTCGTGATCCCCGAGCCCGCCACGGCCATGGAGCGCCGCGCGCGTGCCGGCTGACGACCGCTGCGCGGCGTGCGACGCGGCGCTCGATCCACGGCGCTATGCGCGCTGCGATGTCTGCAAGGGCGCGCGGTTCTGCATCGGCTGCGGGCGCGGCCATCTCTGCACCGCGCGGTGCGCTTCGAACGGCTGCATCGCCGGGCTCTGCGTGCACGTCGTGCGTGAGGGCATCGTCGACCCGCGTTACGGGATCGTGGAGTGAACCGGTATGCCCTGATGTGGTCCGGTGGCAAGGACAGCGCCTTGGCGCTCTGGCGTGCGCGCCGCGAGGGACTGAATGTCGATTGGCTCGTGAACGTGTACGACCGCGCGACGGAACGCGTGCGGTTCCACGCCACACCGATCGAGGCGATCGCGCTCCAGGCACAGGCTGCCGGCGTGTCCCTCGTGAGCGTGCCCACGGACTGGGAGACCTTCGACGCGTCGCTGCGCGAGACGCTCGCCACGCTTGCGCGGCAGGGTTGCCGGGGCATCGTGTTCGGCGACATACATCTTGCTGACGTGCGCGCGTGGTATGAGGAGCGCACCCGCGCCGCCGGTCTCGAGCACGTCGAGCCGCTGTGGGGCGACGCGCCGAGCGCGTTGCTCTCGGAATTCGTGGCGATCGGTGGGCGCGCGGTGCTGACGTGTGTCGAGACCGCGAAGCTCGACGCGTCCTGGCTGGGTCGCGTGATCGACGAGCGCTTTGTTCGCGACATCGCCGCAATGGGCGTCGATCCGTGTGGGGAGAACGGCGAGTACCACTCCTTTGCCTACAGCGGTCCGTTCTTCGGAGCGGCCGTTCCCTGGCGCGCCGGCGAGCGGCGCGACGACGGTCGCTTCGCACAGCTCGACGTCAGGTCGTAGGTCCACTGCAGGCGCGACTCCCCCGGAGGGACTAGGTCTCTCGTCCGCGCGAGCGCTTCTTCGGCGCCTTCTTGGCCAAATGATGTAGGCGCGGCTCCACCAACCGGCTCCCGTACGTCCTTCCTCCTCCGTTCGGGCGAGGGATCGGGCGCGAGATTCAGTTAGACATCACGCCACGGTCTCTGAAGGAGGTAAGAGCACAGATGCTGGATCTTGCGATCGTCCTCACCGCGGTCACCCTTTCGCTTCTTATCGTCACGATCCGCTCCTTCGGCCGCGCGCTCGCGACGCAGCGCAACGAGATCGACCACTCGTAGCTCGGACCCCGGTGTAACAAAGGAGCGGCCGGTGACGGCCGCTCCTTTTTCTTCTCCTCGTCGCCCAGGTCTCACGTCGCGCCGGAGATGTTGATGTTCCCGTGCTCCAGCTGGTAGAGGAACTCGGACGTACCGCCAGAGCCGGTCCCGCAGTCGGAGTCTTCGAACGCGGGAGGCCCGCTGAGCTGGTCTGTGATCTGTGATGGATTGCCCCTATCGCGGAATCGGAAGTGGACCGGATCATCCACCGACAGTGGGTTCGCGGCCGCTGTTGTGAAGCCTGGACCGAAGACCTGCGTGACGTACGTGGTCGTGAGCGCCAGTCGGTCCTGAACGAAGAGACAGCCGGTCAGACTCTGATTCTGAGAAGGAGTCGGCTTTGAGGTGAAGTGGCTCGGCCCGATCGAGGTCGTGCCGTCATTCACGTTCGGGCAGAACTGGTTTTCAGGGATCGTCTCGTTCAGCGTTCCCTCGAGGATCTCGGTCTTGTCTCGGAAGTGGAGGTTCACGCCGATATTGACCCAGACGCATCCGTTGTCGGGGTCCACGGGGCACGGCGTTGACAGGAGCGGCGCCTGCCTCACCTTCGCGAGCGCTGGTCGAGGCCCACCACGAGCCATCACGCCGCCGGGGATGCTCGTCTGGAAGCCAGTGAAGAGCGAGCACGGGGCCAGCCATCGGCCGCCCGCGACGACGAGGGTGTTGGGATTGGCGGCAGCTGCGACATGGCCAAAGAACACGGTCAGGGGGAGCGGATTCTGCACGAGCGTGCAGCTCAGACCCGCTGGATAGTCGACCATCGCTTGCACCGCCGCGGTCAGGCCGGCGAGAGTGTCGGCACCCACGAGAAGCGTGAGGCTCGTGTTATCTGTGCAGGTGAGGGTGACCGACGTTTCTCCGAGGGCGGTCGCCCGCAGCGGTCCGGGTGTCAGGCCGGTGAGCATGAGCGCAGTGGCAATGATCCCCGCGATGATCGGCCGTCGCATGTCGCAGTCCTCCCGCCGTGCTGGGCGCACCGCGCCAAACCTGTCCGCCGGGCGCGCGCGCCTGCGCCCGTGGGCAGCGTGCAGCCGAAGTGCCAGATGACCGTGCTGTCGTTAAGCGACAGCACGATCGCCTCAGCAACGAGCAGTCGTTGGGACGCTTCTACATCGCTTCTCAATCCAACCGCGACACTTTCTTTACCTGCGCGCCGCCCCGAGCGCAGCGCCGTCCTCGGTCACGCGGACCGAGCGAAGGAGCAACTGGGTATCTGATCACTGTTTAGTCATCCCGACCATCGATTAGTCGGAAGTACCCCTATCGGCCGAACCATCGTCGGCCATCCTCTGGCCCATGGGAGGACGGCGAGGGACCGGCAGGTCATCGGAGTCCGGGCAAGCGCTCGTCGAGTTCGCGATCGTGCTGCCCCTCCTCCTTCTCGTCCTCTTCGGTCTGATCGAGTTCGCGTTCGCGCTGAATGCCGCGAGCTCGGTGAACTACGCAAGCCGCGTTGCCGCATTGCTCGCCGCCGAGGGTGGCACGACGGAAGGGACCGATTGCATGGTGCTGCGGGCGGTCGAGCGCGCGCTGACGACGCCGACGACTCCCACGCGAGTCTCGCGCGTCGAGATCTACTGGTCGGACTCGAACGGCGATCAGATCGCCTCGAACGTGAATGCGTACGACCGCACTGGCTCGCTGACCTGCGCGTACGGCGACGGGAGCACGATCACATTGCCCTATGCGCGAACGACGGACAACTATCCCGAGTCGGAGCGCTGCGACGTCCTAGCAGGATGCGGCGGGATGCACACGACAGTCGACGACATCGGCGTGCGGATCACCTATGCGCATCAGTGGGTCACGTCATTCGGACAGCGCATCGCCCCCTCGCTCATCTTTCAGCGCAGCACCGGGGTGCGCATGGAGCCCACGCTGTGAGCTTTCGCGACGAACGCGGCCAGGCGGTGACCGAGATGGCCCTCCTTCTGCCGCTCCTGCTCGTGATCCTTCTCGGTGTCATCGAGTTCGCTACAGCGATCCAGCAGGCGATGACCATCGCCGCCGCGACGCGGGAAGGTGCGCGTGTAGCGGGCGCGCTCGTGAACGGGGGTGGAGACCTTGGGTGCGGATCCGACCAATCTCCGAACGCCTCGACGGTCGATCCGCTGATCATCGCCGCCGTCGAAAGAGTGCTCACCGGATCAGGCGCACAGATCTCGCTCGTGGACGTCACTTCCATCCGCATCTACAAGTCGACCCCGAGCGGGACGGAGACGTCGGGTCTCGCGAACCAGTGGATCTACGCGGCCAACGCCGGGCCGCTCATATCCGGGCAGCGTCTCGATTTCGTGGAGCAGAGCAGCGGCTGGTCGGCGTGTGCCCGAAATAACGTCAGCCCGGCGGACTCCGCCGGCATCACGGTCCGCTACATCTACCGCGGCCGTACGCCACTCCGTTATTTCATCCCGGGACTCGGGTCGCTCAACATGAGTGACTCCGCCGTGATGCCGCTCAATGCGAGTCGTTAACGACGATCGCGGTCAGGCGATCGTCATCGCTGCGCTGTTCATGACACTGCTTCTTGCGATCGTGGGCATCGGGATCGACATCGGCTGGTACCAGCTCAACCTCATCCGCATGCAGCGCGCGGCGGATGCGGCCGCGCTCGCGGGTGTCGTGTACCTGCCGGGAAATCAGACCGGCGCCTTCACCGCCGCGTACGCGGAAGCGACGAAGAACGGCTTCACGGATGGCGCCGGCGGGGTGACCGTCGTGCCGCGGCAGGACGCGACGAACAACCGAATGCTCGAGGTGACGATCCAGGGCCCCGTGCAGACGTACTTCGCGAGGCTGCTGGGGACAGCGAGCATTCAGGGCGCCCGCATAGCGCGAGCGGAATTCGTCCTGCCCGTGCCGATGGGGAGCCCCAAGGACTACTTCGGCATCGCGACGCTCTGTCGGAACGGCGACACCCCCACATCGTGCCCATCGGTCCCCTCGGCGTCCGGGAGCGGGACACTGGCCCAACAGGGTTTCTGGGCGACCGTTCTCACGAGAGGGGCGAACCGCGGGAACGGCGATGCCTACTCGACCTATTACAACCCCGCGCCGAGCGTGAACGCTGCCTTCGACTCGAACGGCTATTCGTACATCGTCGAGTTCCAACCCGGAACGTCGGGCGGCGCCGTGTGGATCTTCGACCCGATCTTCTGCGCGACCGGCAAGAGGACGACCACTCCGTTCCAACGTCTCGGGTTGGGCGACGCGTGGTATAGCGTCGCCTCGACACGGAACATCAGCACCGAATACAAGCTCTGGAACATGAACGGCACGCCGTACGCGACCAGCGATGACACCCTCGTCGCGAGCGACGGTGGGCTCTTCGCGAACATGGACTACGCGGACAAGGGATCCGACTACAGCGGGAACCGCGATTACGGCCCTGGTTACAACGGCTCGAGCTCGGCCGATTGCGCGTCGAGCCCTTATCACAACGCGTGGTGGCAGCTCGCCTCCGGCCTCGGCGAGGGCGAGTACCGCCTGCAGGTGGTCACGAGCAGCGGCAGCACCGGGCAGAACGCCCTCAACAACTTCGGGATCCAGCTCACCTCGACGTTCGGTACGGGCGCGCGGATCTACGGACAGAGCCGCATGGCCGCGAACATCAACGTCGCCTCCACCGCCGCCCTGTTCTATCTCTGTCAGGTGGACGCTGTGCACGCCGGGAAGACGCTCGAGATCAGGCTCTTCGACCCCGGGGACATCACGAACACGACGCTACGCATCAAACAGCCCACGGCGAGCGGTTACACCGACGCCACGTTCAACTTCACCGCGACTGGGAGCTCGGGCGGCGCTCCCACGAGCGGAGGACCGCAGACCTCGCTCCAGACCTCGAGCACGTCGACGAGCTTTTACAACAATCAGTGGATCACGATCCAAGTCGCGCTTCCCGCGGACTATCGTGCACCGACCCCGCCGGGGGAGACGCAGCCAGGCTGGTGGAAGATCGAGTACACGGTCGGAACGTCGGGGCAGGACGTCACGACCTGGGAAGTGAGCATTCGCGGCAACCCGGTCCATCTGGTCGTGCCTTAGTGCGCCGGCCGCCTACTCCGCGCTGAGTGCGACGGGAGCGGTCCAGCCCCAGTCCCAGCGCGCGAGCTCCTCGAGGAGCGCGTGGTTCGTGAGGTCGAGCGTGATCGGCGTGACGCTGATCTTCCCGGCGCCCATGGCCGCGACGTCGGTGCCGTCCTCGGCCTCGCCGCTCACCGCCGGCCCGCCGACCCAGTAGTAGGGATTGCCGTAAGGGTCGAGCCGCTCGACGAGCTGATCGCGGTACGTGCGTTTGCCGAGACGCGTCACCTCGACGCCGGCGATCTGATCGCGCGGCAGCGGCGGAACGTTCACGTTCAGCAGCGTGTCGGGCGCGAGACCGCGATTCAGGATGTTGCGCGCGAGAAGCGTCGCGAAGCTCGCGGCCGGTCCGTAGTCGATGTCTCCGCCGAACGCGCCGATCGAGATGGCGATGGACGGGATATTGGAGAGCAGACCCTCCATCGCGGCGGCAACGGTGCCGGAGTACGTGATGTCGTCGCCCATGTTCGCGCCGCGGTTGACGCCGCTCACGACGATGTCCGGCCGATGCTTGAGGAAACCGAGCACCGCGAGGCGCACGCAGTCCGTCGGCGATCCGTCGGTCATATAGGCGGGCTGGCCGCCTCGCAGCTTCGTCGGCCGCACTCGCAGGGGCCGGAACAGCGTGATGCTGTGGCTCGCGCCGCTCCAGTTGCGCTCGGGCACGATGATGTCGACATCGCCGAGCTTCGAGAGCGCGTCGGCGAGTGGCGGAAGCGCGTCCGAGTCGATGCCGTCGTCGTTCGTGATGAGGATGTGGTGGCGATCGTTCATTCGCGTTTCGGGGCGAGATCCGTTCCACGAGTGCCGCGGGCGCCGCGGCGGGTCTCCGCACTGGCGTCGCGGGCCTCCGCCGCCGCTGCCGACGCGGCCGCCTCACGCTCCACGATGAGGGTCCGTGCTTCGGTACGCGCCCTGCGACCGCGACCGACCTCGTATGCATATCGCGCGAATGTGTTCAGGATCCCCGCCACCGGCATCGCGAGGAAGACGCCCCAGAATCCGGCGAGCTTTGCGCCGAGGAGCAGGGCGAGGAACACGAAGATCGGATGGATACCGATGCTGCGCGACATGATGCGTGGCCCGACCACATTCAGAAGCACCTGCTGCACTGCGAGCACGAGGATGAACACGATCGGAAGTCGATCGGGAGCTCCGACGAAGGTGACCGCGATGACCGGGATCATCGCGATGATCGGACCGAAGAACGGGATCACCATCGTCAGACCCGACACGAGGGCGAGGACGCCGGCGTACGGGACGCCGAGCGGAACGAGGATGAGGAGGGTGGCGACGGCGTAGATGACGCCGAGGATGAGCGAGCCCCGGATGAAGCCGCCGAACGAACGGTCCGCGCTCTGACGGAGCAGCTCGGCCTCGCTCGCGAGCTCGGGGGTGAGCGCGCGGGTGAAGCGGTGCCACATCGTGTCGCCGTCGATGAGCATGAGGAAAGCGATGATCAGGACGAGTGTGACGTTGAAGAAGATCGCCGCCGTCGCCGATACGACACCGAGGATGTCCGCGGCGTAGGCCGCCGCGAGGTCACCGAGGCGCCGCGGCAATGTCCCGTAGAACTCGGTGAGATCCACCCGGATGCCGAGCCGCTCCAGTGCCGCCTGGATGCCCGCCGCGAGCTGCGACGCGCGCTCGCCGTACTCCGGTCCTCGCGTGACGAGGTCGTTCAGCTGCGCGACGAGTGGAGGGATCGCGAGCAGGCCGAGGATGACGAGCACCAGGCCGATCCCGATGTACACAACGACGACCGAGAGCGTGCGGTTGAGCGGCGTCACCATGTCGATCCGGCTCACGAGCGGCGAGAGCAGATACGCGAGCGCCCACGCGGCGACGAAGATGATGACCACGTCCGCGACCTGCGCGACGGCGATCCAGCCGAGCGCGAACACCTGGAGCGCCAGATACAGGATCGCGAGCACCACCAGCACCTGGAGAAGCTGATGTTCCCTCGCGCTGAGGTTCACGGCGCTCATGGTATGAGGGCGTGGGAGGGCTAACATCCCGCCGTGACACCCGCGCTCTGCCTCATCGATCGTTACGCAGCCCATCTCCCCGTGACCGTCCGCACCCCGCGGCTCACGCTTGGCGAAGGAGGCACGCCCCTGGTGCGTGCGCCCTCGCTGGAGCGAGAAACCGGCATCGAGGCGGTGTGGTTGAAGGTCGAGGGCGCGAATCCGACCGGCTCGTTCAAGGACCGCGGGATGGTCGTCGCGGTCGCGAAGGCGCTCGAGGAACATTCCGGCGCGGTCCTCTGTGCGTCGACGGGGAACACCGCCGCGTCGGCCGCGGCCTACGCGGCGCGCGCCGGTCTTCCCTGCACCGTCGTGCTGCCGGCGGGCTACGTCGCGCTCGGCAAGCTCGTGCAGGCGATCGCATTCGGTGCGACGGTCGTGGCGGTGCGCGGTCCGTTCGACGCGGCGCTGAGGGTCGTGAAGGAGCTCGCCGCGCAGGGTGAGGCAACGCTCGTCAATAGCGTCAATCCGCATCGCCTCGAGGGTCAGAAGACCGCGGCGTTCGAGCTCTGCGAGACCCTGGGCGATGCGCCCGACGCGCTGTTCATCCCGGTGGGCAATGCCGGGAACATCACGGCGTACTGGCGGGGGTTCGTCGAATCGGTCACCGCGGGCTTCGCGACCCGCCGCCCGCGCATGTACGGCTGGCAGGCCGAAGGCGCGGCGCCGATCGTGCGCGGCCAGCCGGTCGCCGAGCCCGAGACGATCGCGACCGCGATCCGCATCGGCGCGCCCGCCTCATGGCAGGGCGCGCTGCGCGCGCGCGACGAGTCGGGCGGCGCGATCGAGGCCGTGAGCGACGCCGAGATCCTCGATGCCTACCGCGATCTCGCGCGACGCGAGGGCATTTTCGTCGAGCCCGCGAGCGCCGCGTCGATCGCCGGGCTGCGCAAGCGCGCGCAGAGCGGGGGGCTGCGCGACGTGTCGAGCGTCGTCTGCGTGCTCACCGGCAACGGTCTCAAGGATCCGGACACCGCGCGCTCCCTGAGTCGGGAGGTCGTGGAGGTGGAGGCGACGGCCGACGCGGTGATGGGGGCGATCGCGCACGCCACGCGCGCGTAGGTGTCGGCGTCATGAGCGACCTGCGCGTCCGCGTGCCGGCCTCGAGCGCGAACCTCGGGCCCGGATTCGACTCGTTCGCGCTCGCGCTGCCGCTGCTCGCGGAGTTCGAGCTCCGGCCGGCGAAGTCGTGGTCGGTGACCGTCGAGGGCGATGGACAGGGAGTTCCGGCCGACGACGCGAACCTGTTCGTCGTGTCGGCGCTCGCCACCGCGAAAGCCGCGGGTCGCGACCTTGTGGCGCAGCACGTGACGCAGCGCTCGGCGATCCCGATCTCGCGCGGCCTCGGCTCGAGCGCCGCGGCGATCGTCGGTGGGGCCGTTGCCGCGAACGCGCTGCTCGGCGAACCGTTCGACCGCCGCAGTCTCCTGCGGATCGCGAGCGAGGTCGAGGGACACGCCGACAACGTCGCCGCCGCGCTGTACGGGGCGTTCACCGTCGCGCTCCCTGACGATGGCGGTCCGGTCGCGACGCGACTCGTCTTCCCACGCACGTGGCGGGTGTGCCTGCTCATACCCGGACGGCCGCTGTCCACCGAGTTGGCGCGCGCCGTCCTTCCGTCGCAGGTCTCGCGCGAAGATGCCGTCTTCAATGTCGCGCACGGAGCGGCGCTCATCGCGGCGGTCATGCGTGCCGATGGCGCGCTGCTCGCGCTGGCGATGGCCGACCGTCTCCATCAGGCCGCGCGCACCAAGCTGGTGCCCGCGCTTGGGGAGATCATCGCCGCGGCGCGGGAGGCGGGCGCCTTCGGAGCGGCGCTGTCAGGCGCCGGACCGAGCGTGCTTGCGGTCGCGCCCGCTCGTCTCGCGGCGCGCGTCGTCTCCGCCATGGAGGAAGCCGCCGTGGCCGCCGGTGTTCCCGGCCGCGGGCGCGTCGTGCGTGTGCGCGCGGCGGGCGCGCAGGTTTTGAAGTAACGCGACTCACACTCCTCGCCGATCCCGCGGTACGTTCGGCGTTCGCGCGAGAGCTCGGTCGCAGCGTCGAATATCACGACATCCTCCCGACGACGCAGACGCGTGCGCGCGAGCTCGCGGCGCAGGGCGCATCTCGAGGGATCGTCGTCGCGAACGAGCAGAGCGCGGGGCAGGGGACGCGTGGTCGCGTGTGGGTCGCGCCGAAGGGAACGAGTCTCCTCGCGTCGTGGATCGTGCGGCCCGCGCCGGTCGCGCCGGCGCTCTTCGCCGCGCTCGCCGGTGTCGCGATCGCGCGCGCTCTCGAGGTGCTGGCGCGCGTGGACGCCCGCCTAGAATGGCCCAACGACGTACACGTCAAGGGACGGAAGGTCGCGGGCGCGCTCGCGCATGCGACATCGGATGGCGACGGAGGCGTGCTCGTGCTCGGTATCGGGATCAACGTCCATCAGCGGCCTGAAGATTTCCCCGCGGACCTGCGCGAGCGAGCGATCTCGCTCGCGATCGCCGGCTATCCGTTCGACCGGCTCGCCCTGCTCGCGCGCGTGACGCGAGAGCTCGACCGTCTCGAAGACGGTGCCGAGCGCGGCGCGGCCCTTGACGAATGGCGCAGCCGCTCGACGTTCCTCGGCAAAGCGGTCGAGGTGCGCGCCGGCGAGCGCGCGCCGCTTCGCGGCATCGCAACGGCGATCGACGACGACGGCGCACTGCTGGTGCGCACGTCGTCCGGCACCGAGCGCATCGTCGCCGGCGAGGTCGCCCTCGCTTGAGCGAGCGCTTCGCCATCGTCGTCGACGGGACCGCCTGCCTCTCGCCGGAGCTGCAGCGCGAGTTCGACATCCGCTGGCTTCCGCTTCACGTCGACATCGGGTCGGAGACGTTCACCGCGAACGTCGATCTCACGGCCGAGGAGTTCTACCGCCGCATCGCTGCGCCCGGAGTGCTCACCGGAACGTCGCAGCCGAACATGGGTGAGTGCCGTGATGTCTACGACGCTATCGTCGCCGAGGGCACGAAGCAGCTCCTCGTGCTCACCATCGCGACGGAGCTCTCCGGCACGTTCTCGGTCGCGAGCACGACGGCCCAGGCGATGCCTGGTGTGACCATCGAGGTGATCGACACACGTTCGCTCGCGGGCGGCATCTCGCTCATTGCGACCGCGTGTGCGCGCCTGCGCCGCAGCGGCGGCTCGTTCGAGCAAGCCGTGGCGCTGGCTCACAAGCTCACCGGGAAGATCCCGATCTATGCCGTCGCCGACACGCTCGAGTACCTGAAGCGGTCCGGGCGTGTCAGCGGCGCGCAGGCGCTCTTCGGTTCGATGCTGAAGATGAAGCCGATCCTCGAGGTCGCGAACGGTGTCGTGCATCCCGCCGACCGCGTGCGAACTCGGGAGAAGGCGGTGGAGCGCATGAAGGAGCTCGTCGCCTCGCGCGTTCCGGAAGGCACGCGGATCCACGCCTGCACTCTCCACACGAACGCGCCCGAACGCGCGCGCAATGTCGCCGACTGGGTGCAGGAGCGCTACCACTGCGTCGAGCACTGGATCGCCGAAGCTGGGCCCGTCATCGGCGCTCGCGCCGGCCCGGGTGTCGTTGGGCTCTGCTGGTACCGTGAGGATGACGCGAGGTGAGCAACCAGGCGCGTTCTCGTCCCGGGGTCGCAGGGGCGGAGCCCCTGCGAGGAATAGGTTCTCGTCTCATGGCGGCGAAGCCGACATGAGACTCCGGATGCCGTTCGGCCGGAAGCCGAACGAGTTCCCCTCTCACCTGTGGACGCAGTGCCCGAATTGCAACGAGATGCTTTTCAACAAGCAGCTCGCGCGCAACCTCAACGTGTGCACGAAGTGCGACCACCACTTCCGGCTCGGCGCTCGCGAGCGCATCGAGCTCCTCGTCGACAAGGGTTCGTTCCACGAGCACGACGCGACCTTGACGTCAGGCGATCCGCTCGGCTTCACCGACAGCAAGCCGTATCCGGAGAGGATCGCCGCCGCCCAGACGAAGAGCGGCGAGAAGGACGCGATCATCACCGGGGAGGCGACCATCGGAGAGAACCCGGTGATCCTCGCGGTCATGGACTTCGAATTCATGGGCGGCTCGATGGGTGCCGTCGTCGGCGAGAAGATCACCCGCGCCGCAGAGCGCGCGCTCGCCGAGCACAGGGCGCTCGTCATCGTCTCGGCCTCCGGCGGAGCGCGGATGCAGGAGGGGACGATCGCGCTCATGCAGATGGCGAAGATCCTCGGGTCGCTCGCGCGACTCGATCAGGCGCGCCTACCGTACGTGAGCGTCATCACCGATCCCACGACCGGCGGCGTCCTCGCGTCGTACGCATCGCTCGGCGACATCATCGTCGCCGAGCCGGGTGCGCTGATCCGCTTCTCCGGGGAGCGCGTCACGAGCGGGACCGTCGGCGAGAAGCTGCCGACCGGTTTCGGCAAAGCGGAGTTCCTGCTCGAGCGCGGCTTCATCGACCAGATCGTCCCGCGGCCGCAGCTGCGCGAGCGGATCGCGTTCTTCCTCACCGCGTTCCGCGCCGCATCGCAGGACCTGCGCTGGAGCCTCTGACCGTGTCCATGCTCGATCGACTCGTCGGTACAAAGCGCACCGTCGAAGGGAATGGTCACCTTCCCGTGGATGCGAATCTCATCACCGAGCCCTCGCAGCTCGCGACGCGCGTCAGCGCGTGGGACGCGGTGCAGGCCGCGCGCAACATCCAGCGTCCGCACACCCTCGAGATCATCGAGCGCGTCTTCGATCGCTTCCACGAGCTGCACGGCGACCGCGGCTTCCGTGACGATCCCGCGATCGTCGGTGGGATCGCGGACCTCGACGGCCGGCCCCTCGTGATCGTCGGCGAGCAGAAGGGCGCGTCGACCGAGGAGAACATCGCGCGCAACTTCGGGATGCCGCACCCCGAGGGCTACCGGAAGGCGATGCGGCTCTACCGGCTCGCGGAGAAGTTCCACTTGCCGCTCATCACCTTCATCGACACTCCTGGTGCGTATCCGGGTCCCGAGGGCGAGGAGCGCGGGCAGGCCGAGGCGATCGCGCAGTCGATCCTTCTCATGGCGCGGCTGCAAACGCCGATCGTCGTCGTCATCCTCGGCGAGGGTGGCTCCGGCGGAGCGCTCGCGCTCGGCGTCGGCGACGTGGTGCTCGCGCTGCAGAACGCGATCTACTCCGTCATCTCGCCCGAGGGTTGCGCCGCCATCCTGTGGCGCAGTCCCGCGGAGGCGGAGCGCGCGGCGAAAGCGATGCGTCTGTCGGGCCCCGACCTACTCGAGCTCGGTGTCGTCGATGCGCTCATTCCCGAACCCGCCGGTGGCGCGCATACCGATCACGCCGCGACCGCCGCGGCGATCCGTACCGCGCTCGCGGCCCAGCTCGCGAAGCTCGAGCGCGTCCCCGCCGCCGACCTCATGTCGGCACGCTACGAGCGTTTCCGCGCCTTCGGCGCGATCGACGAGCCGGGCAGTGTCGCCCCGACACCGCCGCCGGACTCGTGGTGGCGGCGCATCACGAAGCGCATGACATCGTGAGCGACACCGACCATGTCCTCGGCCTCTTGGACGATCTCATGCGGCTCGCCGACGGCTCGCCTGCGGTGACCATCGAGGTGGAGGCCGACAGCTTCGCCGTCTCGGTGACGCGACGTGGCGCGGCGCGTGCCGACGCCAGCCTCGCGACGACCGAACGTCCGGCGGCCGCCACCGGCGATGCCCAGCCCACGCGTCCGTCGACGCAGCGCGTCCACGCGACGACGGTCGGCATCTTCAATCCGTCGAAGGAATGGCAGAAGGGCGACGCGGTGTCGCGTGGCGACGTCCTCGGTGGGATCAAGTCACTCGGTCAGATCGCGAAGATCATCGCGCCCGCTGATGGAGAGGTCCGCGAGGTGCTCGTCGCGGGCGGGGCGCCCGTCGAATACGGTCAGCCACTGCTGGTGATCACGCTGCGCTGATGGCGAGGGGCAAGATCGAGATCACGTACGGCGATTCTGGGGACGGGTGGGTCGCGCACGTCACCGTTTCCGCCCCGACGAAGACGTCGCACGTCGTGCGCGTCTCACGCGTCGAGCTGGAGCGCTACGGCGGCGGTGACGTGCACGAGCTGCTGCGCCGCTCCTTCGAGTTCCTGATCGAGCGGGAGCCGAACACCTCGATCCTTCCCGAGTTCGACCTCGGCACGATCGAGCGCTATTTCCCGGAGTACGCGGCGGCGATGAAGCGCCGCTAGGCGGCGCGGCGCGAAACGACGTCCCCGCGCTCGAGGCGCTCCTTGGTCTCGACCACGCGCTCGCGCGCGAGGAAGAACGAGACCACCGCGCCGATGAGGGCAGCGATCGCGACGATCAGGTAGAAGGTCGGCGATCGCGGATCGAACACTCCGCGGAGCTCGGATGGGTATGCCAGCACGAGCGAGACGAGAGCGCCGATGATCGCGCCACCGATCATCTCGGGGATCGGCACGCCGTCGGCCATGACCATGCGCTTCGGGACGATCCTTTTCATGACCGTATTCGCCGCACCATCCATGCGCGGCAGCGCGCTCGTGTCGGCGTCGTCATGCCATCGTTGCCCCGGCGTTACGCGATTACCATTCCGCGTCCATGGGGAGCGGCGTCGCCTGGCTCTTTCCCGGTCAGGGCTCACAGACCGTGGGTATGGGCCGCGAGCTCGCGGAGCGGTACGAGGGCGCGGCACGTGTGTTCGCGCAAGCGAGCGACGCGCTCGGGATCGATCTGCGGAGGCTCTGCTGGGATGGACCGCAGAGCGAGCTCGACCGCACCGCGAACACACAGCCCGCGCTCCTCACCGCGTCGATCGCGGCGCTCCGCGCCGCGGAGGAAGCCGCGGGTGGTCTCGAGGGACCGGTGGTCGCGATGGGGCACTCGCTCGGCGAATTCGCCGCGCTCGTCGCCGCCGGTGCCCTCGCGCTCGCGGACGCGGTGGTCCTCGTGCGGCGCCGCGGTGAGCTCATGCAGGAGGCGGATCCATCGGGCGGAATGCTCGCGGTCATCGGTCTCGATGCGGACGCGATCGCGAAGGCGACGGCGGGCACCGGCCTGGTGGTCGCGAACGACAACGCGCCGGGTCAGGTCGTGATCTCCGGCCCGAAAGAGGGCTTCGATCGCGCGACCGCGGCGTTGAAGGAGGCCGGCGCGAAACGCGTGATCCCGCTGCGTACGTCGGCGGCGTTCCACTCGCCCGCGATGCGTCCGGTCGGACCACAGCTCGCCGAAGCCATCAAAGTGACGCGCTTCAGCGCGCTGCGTTACCGAGTCGTGGCCAATGTCGATGCGCAGGTGCACGAACATGCGGCGGATTTCCCGTCATTGCTGGAGAAACAGGTGTGGTCTCCGGTACAGTGGGTCGCCTGCATGCGCCGCGCTCAAGGGGAGGGCGCGAGCGTATTCGTCGAGTTCGGTCCGTCAAGCGTCCTCACCGGACTCGCGAAACGGATCCTCCCTGAAGCACGGACCGCGAACGTGTCCGACGTGAAGACGTTGGAGGAGGCGCTCACTGTCCTTCGATAAGATCCTCATCGCAAATCGCGGCGAGATCGCCCTGCGGGTCATCCGCGCGTGTCGCGAGCTCGGCATCCAGACCGTGCTCGTCTACAGCGAGGCCGATGCGCACAGCCTCCCCGTGCACCTCGCCGACGAAGCGATCTGCGTCGGTCCCGCGTCCTCGCGCGAGAGCTACCTGAACATCCCGGCGATCATGTCGGCCGCGCTGATCAGCGGAGCGCAGGCGATCCATCCGGGGTACGGGTTCCTCGCGGAGAACGCCGACTTCGCCGAAGTCTGCAAAGAGCACGGGCTCGTGTTCATCGGTCCGCCGCCCGAGGTCCTCCGGCGCTTCCACGACAAGGTCGCGACGCGCGTCGCGATGAAGAAGCTCGGCTTGCCGGTGATCCCGGGCTCCGATGGTCCGGTGAAGACGATGGCGGAAGCGCTGCGCGTCGCGGAGGCCGTCGGCTATCCGGTCATGCTGAAGGCGCGCTCCGGCGGCGGTGGTCGTGGCATGCGCAAGGTGACCGCGCCGCAGGAGCTTCAGCGGCTCTGGGATCAGGCGAGCTCCGAGGCGAAGGCGTCGTTCGGGGACGCGGGCCTCTACGTCGAGCGCTGCCTCGAGGGCGTGCGGCACGTCGAGGCTCAGATCGCGGTCGACGAGTTCGGCAGCGGCATCTGCCTCGGCGAGCGCGAGTGCTCGATCCAGCGCCGCAATCAGAAGATGATCGAAGAGGCGCCGTCAGCATCGATCAGCGAGGAGCTGCGCCAGGCCATCGCGCGCCGCGCGGTCGACGCTGCGGTCCGTTTCGGTTACCGCAACGTCGGTACCTTCGAGTTCCTGGTCGACTCGCGCGGCGATTACTACTTCATCGAGGTGAACTCGCGCATCCAGGTCGAGCACACCGTGACCGAGATGACGACCGGCATCGACCTCGTGAAGGAGCAGGTCGCGCTCGCGTCCGGCCAACCGCTGTCGTTCAGCGAGGAGCAGATCTGGGTGAGCGGCCACGCCATCGAGTGCCGCATCAACGCCGAGGACAGCGAGCAGAACTTCGCGCCGTCGACGGGCGTGCTCACGACCTGGCTGACGCCTGGCGGACCGGGGATCCGTATCGACACGCACTGCTTCCAGGGCTACGAGGTGCCGCCGTACTACGACTCATTGCTCGCGAAGGTCATCGCCTGGGGCCGCGATCGCGCGGAGGCCGTCACGCGGATGCAGCGGGCGCTCGACGAGTTCACGATCGTCGGCGTCACGACGAACATCCCTGCGCACAAGAAGATCCTCGCGAGCGAGCTGTTCCGCTCAGGCCAGGTGACGACGCATCTCATCGACACCGTCGGAGTCGATGCGCTCAGCGCCTGATCGAGTCAACGGGTCAGTCGTACGCGAACCGCCTCACCGACTCCAGTAGACGCTCGAGGTCGAACGGCTTGCCCACGAACTCGTCGACGATCAGGTCTCTCGCGATCGGATCCGCCCTCGCGGCTCCGCTGATGACGATGACCTTTGCGCGGCCGCCGGAGCGCCGATATTGGCCGAGGAACTCCCCGCCGTTCATTCCGCCGCTCAGGAATAGGTCGAGCAGGATCACATCGGGATCTCGCTTCGCGACCTCTCCCAGCGCAAGGTATCCAGTGGCCGCCGTGGCGACCTCGTAGCCGTTCTCGCGGAGCGCGAACCCCAACATCCGCACGGCCTCGGCGTCGTCTTCGACGACCAGTATTCGACGCATTTCGCCTCTCTCCGGTCAGCGAATCTTAGACTCGCGCCGTGACGTCTCTGGATCGCGCCGGTATTGAAGCACTTATCCCGCACCGCGATCCATTCCTTCTCATCGATCGCGTGACCCTGCTCGAGCCCGGCGTCCGCGCCGTCGCCGAGCACACGTTCACCGGCGAGGAGTGGTATCTGAAGGGCCACTTTCCGGGCGATCCGATCGTTCCGGGCGTGATCCTGGTCGAATCGCTGGCCCAGGCCGCGACGGTGATGGCGATGGCGCTGCCGGAGTACCGCGACGGACTCGGACTCTTCGCCGGCATCGACGAGATGCGCTTCAAGCGCATCGTCCGACCTGGCGAGACCGCGCGCTACGAGGCCGTGGTGGACAGGATGCGGCGCGGCTACGCGCGCGTGAAGGTGCGCGCGTTCGTCGGCGATGAGCTTGCCGCCGAAGGCGTGATCCAGGCGATCTTCCAGCCGCGCGCCGCGACCCCGGCGAAGCGGACGGCGCCGTGAGCGGCGAACGCTTCCTCCGCGACGTGGACCCGGAGAAGATCCGCCGCATGGAGAGCCGTCCGGTCGTCGAGATCATCGGCGTGCCGATGGATCTCGGCGGCAACCGCCGCGGCGTCGACATGGGCCCGTCCGGCATCCGCTACGGCGGCCTCGTGGCGAAGCTCTCGGAGGTCGGCTTTCGCGTCCGCGACCGCGGGAACATCCGCGTCGCCGACCCCGATGAGGGGCTCGCGACCCATGCGTACAAGAAGGTCGATGCCGAGCCCATGTCGCGCGGTCCGCGCGCGCACAACGTCGCGGAGATCGTGCGCGCGTGCGAGGAGCTCGCCACCGTCGTCGCGGACATCGCGCGCGCGGGCAACATCCCGCTCGTGCTCGGCGGCGATCACTCGATGGCGATGGGCACGCTCGCCGGCCTCGCTCGGGCGGGGAAGCGGCCCGGGGTGATCTGGATCGACGCGCACGGCGACATCAACACGCCGGAGACGACACCCTCGGGGAACGTGCACGGTATGCCGTTCGCCGTCGCGCTCGGGCTCGCCGGTGATCCCTTTCCGGCGACGCTCCGCGGCACCACGAGCGGCGAGCGTGGCGTGCTGCTCGGGCTTCGCGACGTCGATCCGGGCGAGCGCGACAACATCAAGAAGGCCGGCGTGACGGCGCTCACGATGGCCGACATCGATCGCCTGGGCATGGGACCGGCGATGGAGAAGGCCATCGCGGTCGCCGGCAAGGGCGACGGGATCCATCTCTCCCTCGACATGGACGCGCTCGATCCCGACGAAGCGCCCGGAGTGGGAACGCCGGTGCGCGGCGGCCTCACCTACCGTGAGGCGCAGCTCGCGATGGAGATGCTCGCTGCGTCGGGGAAGCTCCACTCCGTCGAGATCGCCGAGGTGAATCCGATCCTGGACGAGAGCAACCGCACCGCGGCGCTCGCCGTTGAGCTCGTCGCGAGCGCGCTCGGAGAAACGATCCTCTGAGCGAGCCTCCGCTACGTGCGCTTTCGGTTCATGACGGCGCGATGCAGCAGCGCCGCGACCTCGACGCTCCGTCGATCGCGGGCGATGTCGAGCGGCGTCAGACCCTTCGGGTCCGTCGCGCTCGGATCGGCGCCGTAGGCGAGGAGCAGCTCGGCGATCTCGAGATCGCCGGTGAACGCGGCGGTGTGCAGCGGCGTGCCGCCCTCGCGGCTCTTCGCGTTCGGATCGGCACCAGCCTCGAGCAACAGGCGCACGATCTCGCGCTCGCTCCCGGCCGCATCTGTGGCGACCGCGGAGTGGAGTGGCGTGAAGCCCTGGTCACGTGACGGTACGCTCGGCTTCGCGCCCCGGTCGAGCAATGCCTTCACGACGTCGCGCCGCTTGAAGAACGCGGCGAGACCGAGCGGCGTGTAGCCGTCCTGCGCGACGGCGTCGGCGAGGGAACGATCCGTATCGATGAGCGCTCCAACGCGCTTCGCGTCGCCGGCGGTCGCGGCCTCGAAGACGTCGAGCGCGGGGGCGCGGGACAGCAGGGCCGCGGCGACCTCGGTCTTCCCGTAGTAGTGGGCGAGCAGAACGGCCGACGTGCCGCGCTCGTCCCGCGCCGACACCAGCGAGGGATCGCCGTCGAGCATCCGATCCACCGCGGACCGATCGCCCTTCTTGACCGCCTCGAGAAACTCCGCCGCCATCTCGCGCCTCCCCATGGTTGCAGTACTTAGCCTTGCTAACTAATATCACGCGGTGCGCACGAACGCAAGAGGACCTGTTCAGCCCCGCGAGCGCGAGCTCGCCGATCGCCTCCACTCCGCCGCGATCCACCTGCTGCGACGCGCGCGTCGCTCCGATCCGCTGACCGGCGCGACGCCGGCGCAGCTCTCGGCGCTGTCGGTGCTCATGAGCGGGCCCAAGACGCTCGGTGACCTGGCCGCCGCGGAGCAGGTGCGAGCGCCGACGATCAGCCGGCTCGCCGCGGAGATGGAACGGATCGGCCTCATCCGAAGGCGCGTCGATCCAGGCGACCGTCGCGTCGCGCGGGTCGAGATGACCGCGAAGGGCCGGCGCGTGCTGGGCAAGGGGCGTGAGCTGCGCATCGCCGACATCGAAGGGCGCGTGCGTCGACTGGATCGTCCGGAGGCGGACGCGCTGGAAAGAGCGGTGGGGATCATCGAGGGAATGCTGCGCGACTGAGCGGCGTTAGCCTGTTACCCAACAGGGGAGGCTGCGTGCAGATACGTCTCCACAACACGCTCACGCGCCGCGTGGAGCCTTTCGTTCCCATCCACGAGGGGGAGATCCGCATGTACACGTGCGGGCCGACCGTCTACCGGCCCGTGCACGTCGGGAATCTCCGCTCGTACCTGCTGGCCGACTGGCTGCGGCGCACCTTCGAGCTGTTCGGCAGCCGCGTGACCAGCGTGAAGAACATCACCGACGTTGGGCACATGCGGCAGGATGCGGTCGACCGCGGCGAGGACAAGGTCATCGCGGCCGCGCTCGCCGAAGGCAAGACGCCGATGCAGATCGCCGAGTTCTACGAGGCCGCCTTTCGCGAGGACGAGCGCAAGCTCGGCATCCTCCCCGCGACGGTGTATCCGCGCGCGACCGCTCACGTCGCCGAGATGATCGCCATGATCGAGCGGCTGCTGGCGCGGGATCTCGCGTACGTGGTGGACGGGACCATCTACTTCGCGGTGAAGCGCTTCGCGGGATACGGCCACCTGTCCGGCAACGTCGGTGAAGCGTTACGCCAGGGCGTCCGATCCGAGGTCGACCCGAACAAGCGCAACGCGGCTGACTTCGCGCTCTGGAAGCGCGCCGAGCCCGGGAGGAGCGCGCTCGTCTGGAGCTCGCCCTGGGGAGCCGGGTATCCCGGCTGGCACATCGAGTGTTCGGCGATGAGCACGAAGTACCTCGGCGAGCGGTTCGACGTGCACACCGGCGGCGTGGACAACATCTTCCCGCACCACGAGGACGAGATCGCTCAGTCGGAAGGCGCGCTCGGACACCCGGTCGTCGGTACCTGGGTGCATGGGCAGCATCTGCTGGCGGACGGCGTGAAGATGGCGAAGTCCGCGCGCAACACGCTCGAGATCCGCGAGATCGATGCGCTCGGCCTCGACCCGCTCGCCTTCCGGTACCAGTGCCTCCTCACGCACTACCGCGCGCGGATGCATTTCAGCGTCGCCGCGCTCCGCCAAGCGGCCGAGGGGCTCGACCATCTGCGGCAGCGCGTGCGGCACTGGTCGCAGCTCGCCGGTGGCGAGCGCAACGACACGATGCGGCACGCGTGGTCGCAGCTGTTCCGCGCCGAGCTCGCCAGCGACCTGAATCTGCCGCGCGCGTTCGAGGTGCTGCAGCTCGCGACGCGCTCCCGCTCGCTGCCGGCGCGCTCGAAGCTCGATCTGATGCTGGAGGCCGACGCGGTCCTGGGCCTTGGGCTCGAGTCCGTCGCGCGCGAGCGCGACGATGCCCCGGCTCCCGTTCTCGCCGCGCTGGCGCGGCACGCGAGTGCGCGGGAGTCCGGCGATTACGCCGCGGCGGACAAGCTGCGAACGGAGACAAGCGTGCGTCTCGAGGATCACGGCCACGACACGACGCTCGTCGCTCGCGCCGATCGACGGATCGGTCGCCGCGTGCGACGGTCGATCGCATCGCCGCGCGAGCTCGACGACCGCACGGCCGAGCGCGCGACACGTGAGTGGACGATCGCCGTGACGGCGCGCGAATGGCCGGAGGATGTCGAACGCTGCGTGCGTGCGGTGCTGCGTTTCGCACCGGTCGACGCCGAGGTGCTCGTCCTCGATCAGGGTTCGAGCGACCGAAGCGCCGAGCGGCTGGACCGCCTCGCGTGGGGCGAGCGCGTCCGCGTCATCCACGCCGACCGGGATCTGGGCGAGGGCGCCGGCCGCAACGCCCTCCTGCGTGTCGCTCGTGGCCGACTGCTGCTTCAGCTCGACCCGTCGGTCGAGCTCCTCGGCGATCTGTTCGCGCCGCTCGCGGCGGCGCTGGGCTCGGGCGCGGGCATCGCCGGACCATGGGGGCTGCGCACGAAGGACCTCCGGCACTTCGACGAGGTCACCGATGGCGACTGCGACGCGGTCCAGGGGTACTGCCAGGCGACGCGGCGCGACGCCTTGCTCGCGATCGGCGGCTTCGACGAGCGCTATCGCTTCTACCGCAATCTCGACATCGCGGTCTCCTTCGCCCTGCGCGAGCGCGGCCTGCGCGCGGTGGCGGTGGGGGTCGGCCTGGCCGTGCGACACATCCACCGCGCCTGGGAGGCGCTGCCGGAAGAAGAGCGCGACAAGCGCAGCCGCAAGAATCACGACCGCATGTACAAGCGGTTCCACAGCATTCTGGCGTCCGCGTGATGCGCGGACCGCTCGTGCTGTGTGGTTCCGGCGAGTTCACGCGCGCCATGACGGAGGTGGATCGCGCGATCCTCGCCTCCATCGGACGCCGCCAGGTCCGCGTGGCGATCGTCCCGACCGCGGCCGGACTCGAGGACACGCCGCGGTCCTGGATCGAGATGGGTATCGCGCATTTCGCGGACCTGGGCGCCGTGGCGACCGGAGTGATGGTCCTGAACCGCGCCGACGCCGAGGATCCGCGGCACTCGGCGGCGATCGCGAATGCGGACTGGATCTACTTCTCGGGCGGCAAGCCCGGCCATCTGGTCGAGACGCTCACCGGTACGCCGTTCTGGTCGGCCGTGCTCGCTCGCCATCATGCGGGTGCCGTGCTCGCCGGCGCGAGCGCGGGCGCGATGATGCTCGGAAGCCGAACGCTTCATTTCCCGGATGGGATCGCCGAGAACGGTCTCCCTCGGCGTGTGGCGGTCCGAGACGCGCTCGGCCTGTTACCCGGCATCTTTGTCGCTCCGCATTTCGACGCTCTTCCTGCTGACGTGTGGCGAAGCTGGGTCAAGATCTGGCCCGAAGGACATCGGATGCTGGGTATCGATGAAGACACCGCGATCGTCGAGCATGCCGATGGCTGGATGGTCGTGGGGAAGGGACGAGCCATGGTCTTCCGCTCGCTCGACGACCGTGACATGCATCCGAGCGGCGCGCGCTTCGACGGTGTGCGCGTCCACGACGCGTCGCGCACTTAGACTCGACCGATGCGCAACGGGGAGCGCCGTCGCGTCGTCGTGACCGGCCTCGGCATGATCACGCCGCTGGGGGGCTCGGTCGCGAAGACGTGGGACGGCATATGCGCGGGCCGCAGTGGCATCGGCCCGATCACGCGCTTCGACACGACCGGTCTCGAGACGACGATCGGCGGCGAGGTGCGTGACTTCGATCCGCTCGACTATCAGGAGCGGAAGGAAGCGCGCCGCGCCGATCGGTTCGCGCAGTTCGCGGTCGCGACGGCCTCGCAGGCGCTCGCCGACGCGAAGCTCGAGATCACCAAGGATCTGGCTCCGCGGGTCGGTGTCGCGTTCGGCTCCGGGATCGGTGGTGTGAGCACAGTCGTCGAGAACGTCCTGTCGCACGCGAAGGATCCGCGCCGGGTATCCGCGTTCATGATCCCGATGATGATCATCGACATGGCCGCAGGCGAGATCGCGATGAAGTTCGGCGTCAAGGGTCCCAACAT